>NZ_JAGIQE010000015.1:0-181503 GCF_017815075.1 Burkholderia sp. AcTa6-5
ATGAAGGATTCGAAGGTGATCGTCGCGATCAACAAGGATCCCGAAGCACCGATCTTCAGCGTGGCCGACTACGGCCTTGTCGGCGATCTGCACGAACTTGTTCCGGCGCTTACCGCGTCGGTTTGAATCCTGCCATCCGTCAGGATGCATCGAGCCTGCACGCGCGCCGCGTCATCGCGACCGGCGCGCGATTTACGCGAAGAACCGTGACCTGATGTCGGCGGTTCGAGCGAACTCCCAAGCGCAGTTTTCCACCGGTCAGGAGCCGAGCATGGAACGTACCGCTTTACCTGTCGCCAATACGTCGCTGATCGAGCGCCGCTCGATCGACCATATCCCCGATGCCGAGCGCCACGGCAGCCTGTTCAGTCAATTTACCCTGTGGTTCGGCGCGAACCTGCAGGTAACGGCGGTCGTCGTGGGCGCGCTGGCGGTGGTGCTCGGCGGCGATGTGTTCTGGTCGTTGATCGGCTTGCTGGCCGGTCAGGTGCTCGGCGGTGCGGTGATGGCGCTGCACGGCGCGCAAGGGCCGCAGCTCGGGCTGCCGCAGATGGTCTCGAGTCGCGTGCAGTTCGGCGTGTATGGCGCGATCGTGCCGCTCGTGCTCGTGTGCGTGATGTACGTTGGATTCTCGGCTGGCGGCACCGTACTCGCCGGACAGGCCATCGCGGAGCTGCTGAACGTCGGCCATACCGCGGCGATCCTCATCTTCTCCGCGCTCGTCGTCTTGCTCACGGGCCTCGGCTACCGAACGATTCATGCGATGGGGCGCGTATCGAGCATCGTTGGCACGCTGGCATTCCTGTATCTGTTTGCGAGCCTGCTTCACGGGCACGCTTTCGACACATTGCTCGCGAATCGCCACTTCACGCCCGCATCGTTCCTGCTCGCGGTTTCGTTGTCCGCATCCTGGCAGATCGCCTACGGCCCCTATGTCGCCGACTACTCCCGCTACTTGCCCCGCACGACGTCACCCGCGAAAACCTTTGCAGCGGTGTTCTGCGGAACCGTGATCGGGGCGCAGGTATCGATGACGTTCGGTGTGCTGGCCGCCGCGCGCGCCGGCGAGCGCTTCTCCGGACACGAGGTCGCCTTCATCGTCGGCCTCGGTGCGACGGGGGCTATTGCCGCCGTGCTCTATTTCACGATCGCGCTTGGCAAGCTGACGATCACGACGCTCAACGCATACGGTAGCGTGATGTCGGTCGCAGCGATCCTGACCGGCTTCGGTGGGCGGCGCCAGATCCCGTCGCGCACCCGAATCGCGTTCGTACTGCTGAGCGTTGCGGCGTCGAGCGGCATCGCGCTGGCCGGGCAGCACGATTTCCTGAAAGCGTTCTCGTCGTTTCTGCTGTTTCTGCTCGTGTTCTTCACGCCGTGGAGCGCGATCAATCTCGTCGATTACTACTGCGTGACCCGTGAGCATTACGACGTGCCGGCGCTGTTCGATCCGGACGGGCGGTATGGCCGCTGGAACGTCGTCGGCATCGCCGTCTACGTGCTCGGCGTGCTCGTGCAGATGCCGTTCGTCGCGACGGGGTTCTACACCGGGCCGTGGGTCGAGGCACTGGGCGGCGTCGACGTGTCATGGATCGTCGGCATCGTCGTACCGGGGCTGCTGTACTACGTCGCGTCGCGCGGTGCACGCTCGAACGTGCCGGAGCGTCTGATTCTGTCCGATGCCGACAGCGAGTGACACGCGGTGCGCGCGTGTGCATCCGACGGTGCTTCGGTATCGTGCGATGCACGGTGCACCGCCTCCATCGCCCGCGCCAGCGCATCGAACACCGCCGGCCCCTTGCAGCGCGACACGTTGAAGCGCATGTACGACGACGCGCTGCGCGACACGCTGAATACGTCGCCCGGCGCGAGCACCACGTCGTGGTCCAGCGCATGACGTGCGACGCGCGCCGCGTCGAGCCCGTCCGGCAATTGCGCCCACACGAACAACCCGCCGCGCGGCTCCGTCCAGATCCCGAGCCCGGCTCGCGCGAGGCGCCGGATCGTCTCGCCCATCGCATCCGCGAGCCGCGCGCGCAGGCTGTCGAGATGGCGCCGGTACGTGCCGTCGATCAGCAGCCGATGCACGACGTTCGCGCCGATCTGCGCGTTGCCGAACGACGTCGCGAGCTTCAGGTCGACGAGCGCGTCGATCCATTCCGGCCGCGCGGCGACATAGCCACAGCGGATCGCGGCCGACAGCGTCTTCGAGAAGCTGCCGATCGACACGACGCGCGACAGCCCGTCGAACGCCGCGAGGCGCGGCGCGGGCGTGCTCTCGAAATCCGCGAAGATGTCGTCCTCGACGATCAGCAGGCCGTGCTCGGCCGCGAGCGTCAGCAGCCGGTGCGCGACGGGCGGCGCGAGCGTCGCGCCCGTCGGGTTGTGCAGCGCGGCGTTGGTGATGTACAGCCGTGGCCGATGCTCGGCGAGTGCTTGCTCGAAGCGCACGAGATCGGGGCCGTTCGGCGTGAACGGCACGCTGACGATCCGCGCACGGTGCGCGCGCAGCAGCGCCTGGAAGTTGAAGTAGCACGGATCGTCGAGCACGACGGTGTCGCCCGGCTCCAGCAGCAGGCGGCACACGAGGTCGAGCGCGTGCGTGCCGCCGTCGGTCAGCATGATCTGCGCGGGTTCCGCGTGGACGCCGTGCTGCGCGAGCCGCCATGCAAGCTGCTGGCGCAGCGCGGGCAGGCCGAGCGGCGTCGCATAGTCGGTCAGCGCATCGGCTTCGTCGCGCGACACGGCGCGCAGCGCGCGACGCAGGCTTTCGTCGGGCAGCCACGACGACGGCAACCACCCGCAACCGGGTTTCACCGACGTCGGCGCCGCTTCGAGCGACTGGCGCGACAGCCACAGCGGATCGAGCTCGCGATCGAGGCGCGGGCCCAGCTCGGCGAGCGCGAGCGGCGGTGCGTGGCCCGACACATAGAAGCCCGAACCGCGCCGTGCGACGAGCACGCCTTCGCTCGCGAGCCGCTCGTACGCATCGACGACCGTCGATTTCGATACGTTGAGCGCGTCGGCCATCATCCGGATCGACGGCACGCGCGCACCGGGCATCAGCGCGCGGCTCGCGATCCGCGCGCGCAGGGTGTCCATGACGGTTTCCACGCGCGTGCGCGACGGTGCGGGCGGAGCGGGAATCGGGGCGGAAGGGCGCATGGCGGACGATGAACTGTACGGCCGGTTGTCCAGTACAGTTTGTCTGAATTGTATTGGGCTGTAGCTTACGCCGTTTTCGCCGGCGGCGGATCATCGGTCATCCACTTTCCATTCAGGGTTGACCGTGCAAAAGACGACCGACGGATGGCTCAGCGGCATGCTGGGCGTCATCATCTTCAGTGGCTCGCTGCCCGCGACACGGGTCGCGGTGCAAGGGCTCGACCCGCTGTTTCTCACGTTCGCCCGCGCGACGATCGCCGGCGCGCTCGGCCTGCTGCTGCTCGTCGTGCTGAAGCAGAAGCGGCCGTCGCGCACCGAGGCCGTGTCGCTGGCCGTCGTCGCGCTCGGCGTCGTGGTCGGTTTTCCGTTGCTGACGGCGCTTGCGCTGAAGCACGTGACGTCCGCGCATGCGATCGTGTTCGTCGGGCTGCTGCCGCTCGCGACCGCGCTGTTCGGCGTGTGGCGCGGCGGCGAGCGGCCGCGGCTGCCGTTCTGGATCTTTTCGATCGTCGGCAGCGGCGCGGTGGCCGCGTTCGCGCTGCGCAACGGCGGGCACGCGTCGGTGGTCGGCGATGCGCTGATGCTGGCCGCGATCGTCGCGTGCGGGCTCGGTTATGCGGAAGGCGCGCGCCTGTCGCGCCAGCTCGGCGGCTGGCAGGTGATCTCGTGGGCGCTCGTGCTGTCGCTGCCGCTGATGCTGCCGCTCACGTGGCTGACGTGGCCCGCGTCGTTCGACGGCGTCGATGCCGCCGCGCTGTGGGGGCTCGCGTACGTGTCGCTGTTCAGCATGTTGATCGGCTTCGTGTTCTGGTATCGCGGGCTGGCGCTCGGCGGGATTGCGGGCGTCGGCCAGTTGCAGCTGCTGCAGCCGTTCTTCGGCTTCCTGCTCGCGGCCGGGCTGCTGCACGAGACGGTGCCGCCGTCGATGGTCGTCGTGACGGTAATCGTGGTCGGCTGCGTGGCGGGCGCGAAGTACTTTTCGAAGATGGCGCCCGTGCAGCGCGTGGGGTGATGCAGGCGCCGCGGCTGGCGGCAAGCCCGTTGCTGCCGAACGCGCGATAGCGATCCTGCGCGCGGCAGCAAGACCCCAGGCAAAACGGCCAGGCTACCGGTAGCGGCAAGCCTGGCCGTTGGCGTTCGTCACGCCGCGCGCGGGTTACTCGAACGTTTCGAGCGCGAGCAATTCGCCGATCGTCTGCCGGCGGCGGATGAGCCGCGGCGTGCCGCGATCGACGAGCACTTCCGGCGCGAGCGGCCGGCTGTTGTAGTTCGAGGACATCGACGCGCCGTACGCGCCGGCGTCGTGCAGGAACAGCAGGTCGCCGATCTGCGGCTGCGCGAGCTTGCGGTGCGTGACCACGCCGCCTGCGTCCTGCGTGAACACGTCCCCGGATTCGCACAGCGGCCCGGCGATCGCGAGGTCGACGAGCGGCCGGCCGGCGGGCAGCGCGCCATCGTGCGCGTGCACCGACACCGCGTGATAGCTGCCGTACATCGACGGGCGCATCAGGTCGTTGAAGCCCGCGTCGATCAGCACGAAATCGTGCTTCGGCCGGCGGTTGACGGCCTGCACCTCGGTGACGAGCGTGCCGGCTTCGGCAACCAGAAAGCGGCCCGGTTCGATCTCGATGCGCACCGGATGGCCGAGATGCCGTTCGATGCGCTTGCGCGCGGCGTCCCACTGGCTGAAGTAGTGTCCGACGTCGACGCGCGGCTCGCCGTCGCGATACGGAATCGACAGGCCGCCGCCGGCCGAGATCGCGTCGATGTCGTGGCCGAGCGACGTGACGAGATCGACCATCGCATCGCACACCTGCGACAGGTGGCCGTAGTCGACGCCCGACCCGATGTGCATGTGGATGCCGACCAGCTTCAGCCCGTACTGGCGCACGATCTCGATCGCGCGCGGCACGTCGTCGATCCAGATGCCGTGCTTGCTCTGCGGGCCGCCGGTGTTGGTCTTGTTGCTGTGGCCGTGGCCGAACCCGGGGTTGACGCGCAGCCACACGCGGTGGCCGGGCGCGTGCTCGCCGATGCGCGCGAGCATGTCGAGCGAGCCGGCGTTCACGGTCACGCCGTGTTTCAGCACCGCCGCGAGCGTCGGGCGGTCGATCAGGTCGGCCGTGAATACGACGCCTTCCGGCTCGCCGCCCGGGCTGAACCCGGCCGCGAGGCTGCGCTCGATCTCGCCGAGCGACACGGCGTCGACGCATGCGCCTTCGTCGCGCATCAGCTTCAGGATATGGACGTTCGAATTTGCCTTCTGCGCATAGCGGATCACGTCGAACTGGCGCAGTTGGGCGATGCGGTCGCGAATGACGTCGGCGTCGTACACCCACAGCGGGGTGCCGTATTGCTGCGCGAGCGTCGCGAGCTGGCGGGAATCGAGGGACATGGCGGATGAATCGGATCGAATGAACGGATAGCCGGATGATGCGCCTGATTGGCTATACAGTAAAATGCCTGTTTATCTTCATTCGATTCATTTCTGATATATACGACCATGCTGACGCACCGTCATATCGAGGTCTTTCGCGCGCTGATGGTCACCGGCAGCACGACGCGCGCGGCCGAGATGCTGTACACGTCGCAGCCGACGATCAGCCGCGAGCTGGCGCGGATGGAGCAGGTCGTCGGCTTTGCGCTGTTCGAACGCGCGCACGGCCGGCTGCGCCCGACGATGGCCGCGCTCACGCTGTTCGACGACGTGCGGCTCGCGTATGCGGGGCTCGAACGCATCGCGGCGACGGCCGCGCGCCTGCGCGAGTTTCGCGACGGGCAACTGTCGGTAATCGCGTTGCCGGCGTTCTCGCACGCGATCCTGCCCGGTGCATGCCGGCGCTTTCACGACGCGCATGCGGGCGTCAGCGTGTCGGTCGCGACGCAGGAGTCGCCCGTGCTCGAGGAGTGGCTCACCGCGCAGCGCTATGACCTCGGGCTGACCGAGCGCGATGTCGCGCCGGCCGGCACGGTGCTCACGCCGCTGCTCGAAGTGGATGAAGTGTGCGTGCTGCCCGGCGGCCATCCGCTGCTCGCGCAGGACGCGATCGACCTGCTGGATCTCGCCGATCGCCCGTTCGTGAGCCTGTCGCTGAACGATCCGTATCGCATCCTGATCGACGAGGCGTTCGCGCAACTCGGCATCGCGCCGCGCTCGGTGGTCGACACGCCGTCGGCCGTGTCGGTGTGTGCGTTCGTGCGGCAAGGGCTCGGCGCCGCGATCGTCAACCCGCTCACCGCGCTCGATTTCGTCGGCCGCGACCTGCACGTGCGGCCGCTGACGCGGTCGTTTCCGTACCGGGTCAGCGTGATCGTGCCCGAGCACCGGCCGAAGAACCTGCTCGTCGACGCGTTCGCCGATGCGCTGCGCGCCGAAGCGAAGGCGATCCGCCGCCGGCTGGCCGCCCACCTCGGCTAGCGGCACCGCCGTATGATGGGCGTTTCGCCGCCATCGCCGTCATTTTCCGGAATCCCGTCATGACCGACGCATCGTCTTTCCTCGAACAACCGACCCTCACCGGCGCACGTGTCGTCCTGCGTCCGCTCGACACATCCGACCGGCAGGCGCTGCTGGATGCCGCGGCCGACGGCGAGTTGTGGAACCTGAAGGTCACGGTCGTGCCCGGCGCGCAGACGGTCGACGCGTACATCGACACGGCGTTGCAGGGGCGGGCGGCTGGCACCGTGATGCCGTTCGTGATCGTCGATCGCGTATCGGGCCGCGTGATCGGCAGCACGCGCTTCTGGAAAATCGACCGCAAGAATCGCAAGCTCGAGATCGGTCATACGTGGCTGAGCGAATCGGCGCAGCGTACGCGCGCGAATACCGAAGCGAAGCGGTTGCTGCTGGGCTATGCGTTCGACACGCTGCGATGCGTGCGCGTGCAGTTCACGACGGACGAGCTGAACGAGAAATCGCGCGCGGCGATCCTGCGGCTCGGTGCGAAACAGGAGGGCATCGTGCGTCACGAACGGATCATGCCGGATGGCCGCAAGCGCAACTCGGTGCGCTTCAGCATCATCGACGACGAATGGCCGGAAGTGCGGGCGCGACTCGACGCGAAGCTGGCGACGTAACGCGTGACGTGCGAGGCGGAGCGCTCGATGCTCGGGACGTGCGTCGCGCCGCCGGCAGGGGAGGCGGCGGCGCGACGGCGGGGGAAACGGTGCGCCGCGCGCGATGCGCGGCGCTGCATCGGATGAATTACTGCGCCGATGCGAGGTGATGACGCTGCGCGAGCTTCTGTGCATCCGCGTAGTGCGCCTGCAGGATCGGTAGCGCCTGGCGGGCGACTTCCTTCAGCTTGGTGTCGCGGCCCGATGCGATTTCGGCCTGGAACGCCGAGATCGCCTTCTGCTGGCCGGCGAGCGCGACCTGTTCGATATACGCCTTGTCGAACTCGGCGCCGCGCAGGCTCTTGATGCCGTTCAGCACGGTCGTGTCGGGGTCGTTGGCCGGCACGTCGACGCCGCGCGGGCTGGCCGCGCGCATCGCCTGGATGATCTTCGCATCGTCGGTCGACACGCGTTGCGCGAACGCCTTGACCTGGCTGTCCGACGTGCGCGCATCGGCGATGCGCGCGGCGTCGTGCTGGGTCGACACGGTCTTCGTGCCGTCGTTGATGAAGGTCTGGTCGGCTTCGTGGATGCGCGTCGCGGTCGCGGCCGGCGCAGCCGATGCGCCGGGTGCCGGTTGCGCGGTTTGCGCGGTCGCCGTCACGGCGACGAGAAGCAGGCCAGCGGCAGACAAGGCAAGGCGCGAAAGGTGGGGAAAGCGGTTCATGGGACCTCCTCGATCGGGACTCTGGTTGAAAAACGGATCGTGCGATCCGTCGCTGTGCGAGAGACCGGGCGCGCCCGGGCCGGGTTCGACTGCCGCTCTGCCGCGGCGGCGTTCGAAGTGTTTTCCGGCCCGACTGATTCTAGGAGAGCGGTCGGGTAGCAGGTGCAACCGTGCTGTGGCTTGTGTAACGGTTGGTAAGACGAAACGATGAGCACGCGCGCAGCCCGGTAGGGCGTACCTGATACGCATGTGGCGGCGGCAATTTTTGCGTGCGCGTGGCGCATGCAATGGATGAGATGCGTGCGCGTGTCATCGGCATTTCAGCGGTGCGATGTCGTCGCGGCAGTTGTCGTCGCGGCGCGTCGTGCGAGGGGCGGGGTGCGGGCGTGGCGTGCGTGAAAGCGTCACACGCGATCGAGCAGCGCATCGAGGCGCGGCAGCAACGGCGTCGCGCAATGCGCCTGCAACGCGTCGGGCGCGGTGTAGCCCCACGCGACGCCCTGAAATGCAATATGTGCACGCCGAGCCGCGTCGGCATCGCGGATTTCGTCGCCGACGTACAGCACTTCGTCTGCGCGCACTCCGGCCTCGCGAACGAGCGCGCGCAGACGGCGCGCCTTGCCGAACAGCGGAATGCCGCACGCGAAATGGTCGACGCGTGCGCCGGCGCGCGGACCAAGCCGGTCACGCACGATCTCCTCGGTATTCGACGTGGCGATCGCGATGCGGATGCCGCGCGCGGCGAGCGCGTCGAATGTTTCGGCGACGCCGGGGAACAGTTGCACGTGCGCGACGCGCGGCCGCATCAGGCGGCGCATGTCGATCGTCACGCGCGGCACTTTCCACATCGGCACGCCGAGCGCGCGAACGATGTCGCGCGCCGACATCCCGCGCAGCGCCGGGCGCAGTTCGGGCGTGGCGTCGCGAAAGCCGTGCAGGCGCGAGGCTTCCGTCAGCGCGGCGAGAAAACTGTCGAGCGAATCGGCGAGCGTGCCGTCGAAGTCGAAGGCGATGAGGCGGAAGGTCATGAAGCGGCGTCTCGGGTTTATCGGCGGGTGCCATTGTCGCCGAATCGAGGGTGGCAGTGCGGCTGTTCGTCCACGGCGGACTCCAGTGCCCCTTGTCCCGCCCCCCACGGCGCGGTATCGTCGATGCTCCGCCTTCCGCCCCTCGAACCGGAGAACAGACGTGCCCGCAGCCACCCCCGCCACGCTGAGAATTTCCACCGACAAGCGCGAACTCGACATCGACGCGATCTTCGATTTCCTGCATCGCGACGCGTATTGGTCGCAGGGCATTCCGCGCGACGTGGTCGAGCGGGCGATCGAGGGCTCGCTGTGCTTCGGCGCGTATGTCGGCGACCGGCTCGTCGGGTTTGCGCGGCTCGTCACCGATCACGCGACGTTCGCGTATCTGTGCGACGTGTTCGTGCTGCCGGCCGAACGCGGCAACGGCTACGGCCGCGCACTGATCGACCATATCTTCGCGCAGCAGATGGTGCAGCGGCTGCGCCGCATCATGCTCGCGACGACCGACGCGCACGCGCTGTACCGGCCGGTCGGTTTCGGTCCGCCGGCGAATCCCGAGCGGCTGATGGAGATCCGCCGGCCCGACATCTACACGAAACGCTGACGCGCGCCGCAGCGCATACAATACGCGCTTTCCGTTTTTGCCGAAGAGAAGCACACCATGACCGAACAGGAAGCCGAACAGCTCGCGACGCACCGCCACTACAAGGGCGGCCTGTACCGCTACATCGGCGTTGCGCGCCATTCCGAAACCGAGGAATCGGTGGTCGTCTACGAGCATCTGTGGCCGCATGCGCGCGGGCTGTGGGTGCGGCCGGAAGCGATGTTCAACGGCAACCTCGAAGACGGCACGCCGCGGTTTCGCAAGCTGCGCGACTGAGCGGGCGGCACCGGGGCCGGCGCCGGTGTCTAGCCCGCGCTGCCCGGCTTGTCGTGCGGCGATTGTTGCCGCAGCGCCATCGCAAAGAAGCGTCGAATTTCATCCATCAATTCCGTGCGGGCCGACGCGAAATCGAACGCGCGCCGGTTTTCGTGTGCGTAGCGCTGGCGCCAGTCGTCGGCCGCATGCCGCGCTTCGCGTGCGCGCAGGTCGTCGAGTTCGGGCGTGCGCAACGCGTGATCGGCGATCAGCGTCACGCCGTCCCGGCTGACCTCCAGCACGCCGCCCGCGACGAGCAGGCGGCGATGCTCGCCGGTCGGCGCATCGACGAGCATCACGACGCCCGGCCGGATCCGCGTGAGCAGCGGCGCGTGGTGCGGGTAGATCCCCAGTTCTCCGCTTTCCCCCGGAACGACGACGAAATGCGCGTCGCCAGCATACAGCACCGCTTCCACGCTTACGATGTCGAGCCTCATCGACGTCTTCATGCATGCTCCTTCAGACCGCCGCCGCGCCGGCGACGATTTCGCACAGCTCGGTGGTGATCTGCGCCTGTCGCGTCTTCTGGTACAGGTGCCGCAGTTCGCGCAACACGCGGTCGGCGTTGTCTGTCGCGGTCTGCATGCTGAACATCCGCGCGCATTGCTCGCACGCGTAGTTCTCGACGACGGCCTGATAGAGCGTCGCCTCGACGTAGCGCAGCAGCAACGTGTCGACGACCGGTTTGGGCGCGGGCTCGTACAGATAGTCGGACGCGGGTGCGGACACGGGCGCGCCGTCGGTCGGCGCGCCGGTGTCGAGCCCCACGATCGGCAGCATCGCATCGATGCGCGGCTCGTACGCGAGCGGGCTCGTCAGCCGGTTGTATGCGACGTGTACTTCGTCGAGCTCGCCGTTGACGAACGCGGTCAGCGGCACGAGCAGCGCACCGAGCAACTGCTCGAAGTGCGGCTCGGCGGCCAGGCCGCTCGCACGCGCGGCGATGGTCGCGCCGTGGCGCAGCAGCGGCGCGAGGCCGCGCGCACCGATCACGCTCAACTCGCATGCGACACCGGCACGGTCCCAGCGTTCGAGCGCATCCACGCATTCGACGAGCAGCCGCGCATTGAGCGGGCCGCACAGCCCGCGATCGGTGCTGACGACGATCAGGCCGACGCGGCGCACGGTATCGCGTCGCGCCATCAGCGCCGATACGTGGTCGGGACGGTCTCGCAGCACGCGTTCCGCCATCGCGGCGATGCGCGCCGCATACGGGCGGAACTCGCGCGCGCGTCGCTGCGCGCTCGCCATCTTGGTGCGCGCCATCATTTCCATCGCCTTCGTGATCTTGCGCGTGGACGAGGTACTGGCGATCTTCGAGCGGATTTCGCGTATGTGCATGTCAGGGGGGGCGTTGCGGCCGTCCGGATGTCATCGTGCGGATTCATGCTATCGGGACTTCACCTGAAACGATTGACGGAAATCAAACGACTTCGCCCGGTCCCGCACCAGAATCCGTTCACGTGATCCTTGCGAAGGGGCAGTCGATGACCGAATTGCACACGCATCAGAAATACGACGCGCTGATTGCGCGTTGCCACGCGTTGCGGCCTGTGACGGTCGCGGTCGCGCATCCCTGCGACGAGGTATCGCTGCACGCGGCCGCCGCCGCCGCCCGGGCCGGGATCATCGTGCCCGTGCTGGTCGGCCCGGTGGCGCGGATCACGATGCTCGCCGCGACGCTCGGTATCGATCTGTCCGGCTATCGTCTCGTGGACGCGCCGCACAGTCATGCGTCGGCGGCGCGCGCCGTCGAGCTGGTGCGCGCGGGCGACGCGCAGGCGCTGATGAAGGGCAGCCTGCACACCGACGAGTTGCTGGCGGAGGTGGTGTGCGCCGACACGGGGCTGCGCACCGGGCGGCGCCTGAGCCACGTGTTCATCATGGACGTGCCGACTTACCCCAAGCCGCTGTTCATCACCGACGCCGCCGTCAATATCCGTCCGACGCTCGAACAGAAGGCCGACATCGCGCAGAACGCGATCGATCTCGCGCATGCGCTCGGCATCGCCCGGCCGAAGGTGGCGATCCTGTCGGCGGTCGAGACGGTCAGCTCGAAGCTGCCGTCGACGCTCGACGCGGCCGCGCTGTGCAAGATGGCCGAGCGCGGCCAGATCACCGGCGCGCTGCTCGACGGGCCGCTCGCGTTCGACAACGCGATCAGCCCGGAGGCCGCGCGGCTCAAGCATCTCGGTTCCGCGGTCGCGGGCGATGCGGACATCCTGCTCGTGCCCGATCTCGAGGCCGGCAACATGCTCGCAAAGGAGCTGACGTTCCTCGCGAATGCCGATGCGGCCGGCATCGTGCTCGGTGCGCGCGTGCCGGTGATCCTGACGAGTCGCGCCGACAGCGAACGCACGCGCCTGGCGAGCTGCGCGGTCGCGGCGCTCGTCGCGGCGGCGGCGCGCGCCACGGCGACGCCCGTGGACGCGCCGGCGATTGCGGCCGACGCACACTGACGAGGCCGCGATGCGACATCCCGTCCTGGTGCTCAACGCAGGCTCGTCGAGCCTCAAGTTCTCGGTCTACGACACGCGCGACGATCGTTCGCTCGATGCGGGCCTGCACGGGCAGGTCGAGAACCTGCATGGCGCACCGCATCTGTTCGTGGCCGATGCGCACGGCGCAACGCTCGCCGACAGCCCCGTCGCGCGACCGGGGCATCAAGGCGCGATCGAGGCGCTGCACGCGTGGTTCGCCGCGCACGTCGGGCGGGAGGCCGGGTTCGACGGCGTCGGGCACCGGGTCGTGCATGGCGGCCCGTATTTCACCGCGCCGGTGCGGATCGACGCGCACGTGCTCGATGCGATCGCGTCGCTTTCGCCGCTCGCGCCGCTGCACCAGCCGCATCACGTCGACGCGATTCGCGCGGTGGCCGCGGTTGCGCCGAACCTGCCGCAGGTCGCGTGTTTCGACACCGCGTTTCATTCGACGGTGCCGGCGCTCGAACGGGAGTTCGCGTTGCCGCGCGCGCTGACCGAGCAGGGCATCGTGCGCTACGGGTTTCACGGGCTGTCGTACGAGTACATCGCGACGGCGCTCGCGGCCCTCGATCCGTCGTGGGCGCAGCAGCGGACGGTGGTCGCGCACCTCGGCAACGGCGCGAGCCTGTGTGCGCTCGCGAACGGCCGCAGCGTCGCGACGACGATGGGGTTCACGGCCGTCGACGGGCTGCCGATGGGTACGCGCACGGGCGCGCTGGACCCGGGCGTGATCCTGTACCT
The DNA here is from genome assembly GCF_017815075.1 of Burkholderia sp. AcTa6-5. Classification (NCBI taxonomy): domain Bacteria; kingdom Pseudomonadati; phylum Pseudomonadota; class Betaproteobacteria; order Burkholderiales; family Burkholderiaceae; genus Burkholderia; species Burkholderia sp. AcTa6-5. The sequence goes on from NZ_JAGIQE010000015.1 coordinate 13,120, forward strand.
GCAGCGTCACGCAGGCCGGTCGCTCGACGAGGTCGAGCATCTGATCTATGCCGAATCGGGCTTGCTCGGCGTGTCCGGCGTGTCGAGCGACATGCGCACGCTGCTTGCGAGCGACGCACCGTCGGCCGCGCATGCGGTCGAGCTGTTCGCCTATCGCGCGGCCCGCGAGCTCGCCGCGCTGGCCGGCGTGCTCGGCGGTCTCGACACGCTCGTGTTCACGGCGGGCATCGGCGAGCACGCGCCGCACGTGCGTGAACGGATCTGCAATCGCGCCGCGTGGCTCGGCATCGTGCTCGACGACGCGGCGAACGCGGCCGGCTTGCCGGTGATTTCTAGCGACGCGTCGCGCGTGACGGTGCGCGTGATTCCGACCGACGAGAACCTGATGATCGCGCGCCACACGCGCCGCGTGCTGGACGACGCGATCCCTTCCACGCCGTATCCGACCCGGTGAGACCTCCGATGACAGCACGCGACACGCCTTCCCCTGCCGTCAGCGCCCCCGCGCTGCCGATTTTCTGGCCGATGGCCGCCGCCACGGCGATGTTTGCCGCCGGCTCCGAGATCACGGCGCGCAATCTCCGCTTCCTCGCGGAAGAGGAGAAGCTCCATTTCGAAGCGCATCCGGTGCTCGCATCGGCGAACCGGCCGTTGCTGGAACTGCGGACGATGACGTTCCGCGATTATTCGGTCGCGCCGGCGCACGGGCTGCCGACGATCGTCGATGCGCCGTACGCGGGGCACAGCGCGATGATCGCCGACTACCAGCCGGGGCAGAGCCTGATGCAGACGCTGCGCGAGCACGGCGTGACGCGTCTGTACCTGACCGACTGGCGCTCGGCCACCGAGGACATGAAGGACCTCGAGATCGACCAGTATCTGGCCGAGCTGAACGTGTGCGTCGACGAACTCGGTGGCCGCGTGAATCTCGTCGGCCTGTGTCAGGGCGGCTGGATGTCCGCGATGTATGCGGCGCGTTTCCCGCACAAGGTCGCGAGCCTCGTGCTGGCCGGCTCGCCGATCGACACCGACGCGGGCGACGGCCCGATCAAGCGGATGGTGCACACGTATCCGACGTCGTTCTACGAGGAACTCGTCACGATGGGCGGCGGGCTGATGCGCGGGCGCTTCATGCTGCGCGGCTGGAAGAACATGCATCCGGACCAGCACTATCTCGCCGAGCACGTCGACCTGTACGAGCATCTCGACGATCCCGAATACCTGCGCAAGCGCGAGGTGTTCGCGAACTGGTACGAAAGCCCGATCGACCTGCCGGGGCGCTGGTACCTGCAGGCGATCGTGCAGATCTTCAAGGAGAACCGGCTCGCGAAGGGCACGTTCGTTGCGCTCGGGCGCACGCTCGACCTGAAGGACGTCGCGTGCCCGACCTATCTGCTCGCCGGCGAGGCCGACGACATCACGACGCCGGAGCAGGTGTTCGGTGCGCACGATCTTCTCGGGACGCCCGCGTCGCGGATCGAGAGCCGGCTCGTGCCGGGCGGCCATATCGGTCTGTTCATGGGGACGCGCACGCTGACGACGGTGTGGCCCGACATCGCGCGATGGATCGCCGCGCAGCGCTAGGCCGGCGCGGATCGGCAAGGGAGGCGGCATGACGTTGCGACACAAGCGGGGGCTCGTCGTCGGCATTGCGAACGAACAGAGCATCGCGTGGGGATGCGCGCGTGCGTTTTGCCGGGCCGGCGCGACGCTCGCGGTGACCTGGCAGTCGGACAAGACCTTGCCGCACGTCGAGCCGCTGTTCGCGCAACTCGACGCGCCGATCCGGATGCCGCTCGACGTCGGGCGGCCCGACCAGATGGCGGCGGTGTTCGATGCAATCGCGGCCCAATGGGGCGAAATCGACTTCGTGCTGCATTCGGTTGCGTATGCACCGAAGGCCGATCTGCACGGCCGCGTGGTCGACAGTTCGCCGGAAGGCTTCGCGTTGGCGATGGATACCTCGTGCCATTCGTTCATCCGGATGGCGCGGCTCGCCGAGCCTCTGATGACGCGCGGCGGGAGCCTGATGGCGATGAGCTATCTCGGCGCGGAGCAGGTCGTCGCGAACTACGGGGTGATGGGGCCGGTCAAGGCCGCGCTCGAAGCGAGCGTGCGGTACCTGGCGGCCGAACTCGGCGGCGCGGGCATTCGCGTCAACGCGATTTCGCCGGGCGTGCTGCCGACGCGCGCGGCGTCGGGCCTGCCGGACTTCGGCCGGCTGCTCGACGATACCGCGCGCCGGGCGCCGCTGCATCACGCGCTGGACATCGACGACGTCGGCGCGTTCTGCGCGTTTCTCGCCAGCGACGGCGCACGGGCGATCACGGGCGGCACGCACTATGTCGACGCCGGCATGCACATGCTCTAGCGCGCCGGCGGCGCGCGGCGTTCAGGTCCGCGCGAATGCCTGCACGAGGGCCGGCGGCGCGTGGGCGACCGTGACCTCCGGCGTGCCGTGCCACGCCGCGAGTTTCTCCACGGCCTTCGCGACGTCGGCTGCGAGCCCGGCGCCGAACCGCACGCCCGGCTCGACATGCACGGCTTTCAGCTCGAACGTGCCGAGCGTGCGATGCGCTTTCGCATCGACGCGGCCCACCAGCCGGCCGCGATGCAGCACGGGCAGGCAGAAATAGCCGTAGCGCCGCTTGTGCTCGGGCGTATAGCACTCGATCGTGTAATCGAAACCGAACAGCGTCGACGCGCGCCGCCGGTCCCACACGACCGGGTCGAACGGCGACAGCAGCGTCGTGACCGTCGAGCGCAGCGTGTCGGCAGCGGCCGCCGGCAGCAGCGCATCGAGCGAGCGATGCACGTAGGTCGGTTCCTTCCAGTCGTCGATCTGCACCGGAATCAGGTCGCCGGCCTCGGCGAGCCGCTCCAGTTCCGCGCGGTACGAACGGCGCGGCAGCCGATAGTAGTCGGCCACCCAGTCCGCGCGCACGACGCCGAGCGCGCGGCACGTGTAGTCGAGCAGCGCAGGCAGCACCGCATCGCGCGGCGGCAGGTCGCGCGTATCGTCCCAGTCGGGCAGCACGCGTTCGCGCACGTCGTACACGCGCTGGAAATTGCGGCGTTCCGACACCATCAGGTCGCCCGTCGTGAACAGCACTTCCAGGTGACGTTTCTCGGGCTTGCGGTCCCACCAGCCGTTGCCCTTCACGCCGTCCTCGCGCGCGAAATCGGCCGACCGCACCGGGCCTTCGTCGCGAATCCGCGCGAGCAGCCGTTCGATCTCCGGACGATTCTGCTCGTGCCATTCGGCCGCATATTTCCAGCCCATCCCCGACGGATCGAGCATCTTGTAGCGCATCAGCCCGAACTGCTCGATCGGCAGGAAACACGCTTCGTGCGACCAGTATTCGAACAGGCGCGCCTCGGCGAGATGTTCGTCGAGCCAGCGCGGCGGGAAATCGCCGAGACGGCTGAACAGCACGAGATACGGGCTGCGTGCGACGACGTGGATGGTGTCGATCTGCAACTGCGCCATCCGGCGGATCGTGTCGAGCACGTCGGACTTGGTCGCCTTGCGGCGCGGCGGGGTGAGCAGGCCCTGTGCGGCGAGATGGAGCGCGCGGGCGGCGGCGGGCGAAAGCGTGAGCATCGGCGGGACGGTCGAGGGTGGCGATCGGGAACCACTTTAGCGCGAAAGCGGCGCGCGCGTGCGACGTGCGGCTGCAACACGTCTGACAATGGTTGACAGATGCGTTTCGCAAGTTTCCCTATAGTGCAGTTCATGGCGCGACGATCAATGCGCGCAACGATTCCGCTTCCGACGCACATATGTCCATGGCACGCAGGAAGCGAATCCGGGATTCCCGACCCCCATCGGGAGACCCGGAGCCCTGAGCGGACATCCATGCGGCTGTGCACCGGCCCCGTGTGGATGTCCGCTGATTTTTTTGTTTTTCCGGTTTTCACCCATTGCCGCGCGACGGGTCATGCCGCGGCGCTCGTCTGTCCGGGCCGCAGCGCGCGGGACAGGTCGTAGTGTTTCGCCGCGCCGTAACGCGGCGAACCGAAGTGCCAGTCGTAATTGCCGCGAATGTACGTCCGGGCCTCGTCGAGCAGGCGCAGCGACGCGCGGTCGTCGGTGCGCGCACGTACCTGTTTTTCCAGATCGAGATAACGCGCGAGATAGCGGTTGTGGATGTCCGCCGCCGCGTCGAGCGCGGCTTGCGGCGCGAGCCCGCGTTCGTGCATCAGGACGCAGACGAGATTGCTGCTCGATTCGCCAGCCTCTTTCGGATACGAGAAGATGTCGTTGCACAGGCAGAGGATCAGGCCGGACAGCTTGCGCAGGCGCTCGACTCCTTCGTCGGCGTAGAACGCGGCGGGCGCTTCGTAGCCGGCGGCGATATCGATCAGCGCGAACGCGCCTTCGCCGCAGCCGTTATAGGTGCGACCGGCAAGGTACTCGGCCGTGTCGGGCACGACGTCGGTCGCGAACCGGCCGGCTTCCCACAGCGTCGAGAACAGGAACGTCATCATCCCCGCGACCCAGCGTGCGTACTGCACGCGCGTGGACGTCGCGGCGATACGCGCGCACACATCCTGAGTCGCCCGTTGCAGGGCGGGCAGGAACGCGGCCAGGTGCGGCAGGCGCGCCGCCAGCGCGGCGCGCAGCGGTGCCGGATCGTGGCCGGTCGGATCGGCAATCGTTTCGTACAGCCACAGGTAGAGCGCGCCGAGCTCGCCGGGCGTGCGCGCGACGCCGTGCAGGCTGCACAGGCCGTCGTCGATCGCGAAGATCCAGCCGTACGCGCGGGTCGTCGTGCACAGGCCGTCGAAGGTGGCGTGCGCATAGACGCGCGAGCAGTATTCGCCGACCTTGCCGTGACGGATGCCGTTGGCCCAGCGCGGATCGTCGAGCAGGCCATGGCCGTTCATCCACGCGAGCAGGTCGGCTTCGGCGCGGTCGGCGTCGGGATGCACCGGCGTTTCGAACGGATGGAACAGGTGCGGCAGCACGAGCGTGGGCGCGGCGGCTTCGGCGGCAACGGTTTCGGCGGTGGACATGGCGTACCTCGCGGATGGCGGGTGACAACAGGTGTCGTGAACGGTGGGACGGCCTACATGCCGAACCGGCGCGCGCGCTTGCCGTATGCATCGATCGCCTGTTCGAAATCGTCGCGTCCGAAATCGGGCCAGCACGTCGGCGTGAAATAGAACTCCGAGAAAGCGGTTTGCCACAGCATGAAATTCGACAGGCGTTGCTCGCCGGACGTGCGGATCACGAGGTCCGGCTCCGGCTGGCCGGCCGTATAGAGCCGGCTCGCGATCAGCTCCGGGCTGAGCTGCGCGAGCAACTGATCGACGGTGCCTGCCGCGACGTGCTCCGCGATCAGCGAGCGGACTGCGTGCAGCAGGTCGAGGCGGCCGCTGTACGCGACCGCGATGTTCACGTCGAGCCCGCGCGCGTGAGCCGTGCGTTGTTGCGCGGCACCGATGCGCTCGGCTGTCGCGGGCGGCAACTTCGTCAGGTCGCCGATCACGTGCAGGCGCCAGCGGCCGCCGGCGGCGAGCTCGTCGAAGACGTCGGCGATGACCGCGAGCAGGCCGCGCAATTCCGCGGCGTCGCGATTGAGATTTTCGGTGGACAGCGGCCACAGCGTCACGAACGGGATCCCGGCTTCCTCGCACCACGACAGCAGCGCATGCACGTTGCGCCCGCCAGCCCGATAGCCGTCGACGGCCGGCAGGCCGAGACGGTCCGCCCAACGCCGGTTGCCATCGAGAATGACGGCAAGATGCGTCGGCAACGGCGGCCGGGCCGTTTCTGATGCGGCAGGCGAGTCGATGGCGAACGTTGCCGGCGCGCGCAGAATCAGCTCTTGAGTCATGGCGACTCCTTCGAGGCGAGGAAGCGATCGAAACGTGAAACAGCAGATGGGATCGTTATGGCGACTGCCGCATGCCGGCGTGGGAATTCTGTTCGCACCGATGCGAGCGATTATTATTGATCAATGAATTTCGGATTTTCAAGTCGTTCGCATGCACCATTTCTCGGCGCGCCAGCGCAAGCGACCGAGCAGGCGTGGCGGGGTGCCGGCCGATATCGAAAGCGGTGATGCGCAGTCGATTTTCGAGCCGATGTTATTTCGACATGCGGATACGGCGAATGCTTTTTGCGTTTCGCGAGATTGAATAAATCGCGGAATTGGAAAATAAAGCGATGCAATACGCGGGCGACCGATTGCGGCGAAAACGTTTCCGCCGCGTCGGCCGTCGGGCGCTTATGCCCGCTTGCCGCGCGCGACTTCGTCGCCGGCGCCGGGCGGCAGCCGCCGCGTGATCGGAATCGACGCGAACGAGCACAGCCCGACCACGAGGAACGCGGGCCAGAAATCCGACCACATCATCGTCTGATGGCCCTGGAGCCAGTGCGACACGTGCAGCACGAGGCCGGCCACCGTCACGCCGAGGCCGAGCGACATCTGCTGGACGACGCTGCCGAGGCTCGTCGCGCGACCTGCGTCGCGCGGCGAGATGTCCGCGTAGATCATCGAATTCAGGCTCGTGAACTGCAGCGCGGGGAAGATGCCGCCGACCAGCACGATCAGCCAGATCGTCCAGGTCGCCATGCCGGGATGGAACACGCCGTACGCGGCGATCGCGAGGCCTGCGAATGCCGCGTTGTAGATCAGCACCGTGCGAAAACCGAAGCGGCGCAGCGTATGCGTGGCGGTCGAACGGCTGACCGCGCCGCCGAGCGCGGACGCGCACGTGATGAGCCCCGAGTGGAACGCGCTCATGCCGAGCCCTTCCTGCAGCGCGAGCGGCAGCAGGAACGGCACTGCGCCGAGCCCGATGCGGAACAGCGACCCGCCGACGACGCTCGCGTGGTACGTCGGGATCTTCAGAAAACTGAGGTCGAGCACTGGGCGTTCCTTGCGGCGCGCGTACGGCACGTACAGCGCGAGCATCGCGGCGCCGGCCGCGCACATGATGATGGCGTTCGAGCGCGACGTGAGCGAACCGTCGATCAGCGTGAGGCCCATCAGCAGTAACGCGGCGCCGCTGGCCGACAGCAGGAAGCCGAACCAGTCGAGCGGGCCCGGATCGGGCTCGTGCGTGTTCGCGATGTGCTTGCTGGCGAGGTAGATCCCGTAGATGCCGATCGGCACGTTGATGAAGAAGATCATCCGCCAGTGCAGGTAGGTCGTGATGAAGCCGCCGACGAGCGGCCCGACCGTGGGCCCGAACAGCGCGGGAATCGCGAGGTAGTTCATCGCGCGCACGAGATCGGCGCGCGGCACCGCGCGGAAGATGATGATGCGGCCGACCGGGACCATCATCGCGCCGCCGACGCCCTGGATGAAGCGCGCGAACGTGAGCACGCCGAGCGAGTTGGATGCCGCGCACATCAGCGAGCCGACGACGAAGATGCCGATCGCGGTGCGGAACACGGCGCGCGCGCTGAAGCGGTCGGCGAGCCAGCCGCAGATCGGAATGAACACGCCGAGACCGACCACGTAGGCCGTGATCGCAATGTTCAACGTGACGGGGTTGTGCCCGAAGTCCCTCGCCATCGCGGGCAGGGCGGTGACGATGATGTTCGCGTCGACGCTTTCCATGAACAACGCACAGGCAACGATGAGCGGTGCTAGAAAGACGGGCGACATGGGCAGGGCGCGCGGTAAAGACGCCATTATGCCCACAATGTGACCGCTGCGTCACGTACGACAACAGTTGTTCCGCATGTTGCAACAGTCGTCTTTTCCGGCGGATGGCGCGGAAAGGACGACCGCGCACGTACGAGCGATGTGCTGCCTGGGCGATGAACGACGCGGCATCGTCGTCGCGATGCGCACGCGTTTTCGATGCGAGGCCGGAGGTTGACGCGGTGATCTGCGAACCGCTTGCCGCACGGCAAGTCGACCGCGCGTTCGCGTTGGAATGCGCGACGAGCGGGGACGACGTGGGGCCCGGTCATGTCGATTCCTTTTGACGGCGTGTCCGTGCGTTTCTAGAATATGAGCACTTGCTCACATTCGAAAGCCGCCTTCCCGCCATGTCCGAATCGTCGTCGCGCATTCCGCTTTCGCCGCGCAAGGCGCCGCGCCAGCGCCGCTCGGTGGCCACCGTCGATGCGATCGTCGAGGCTGCCGCCCGCATTCTGGAGCGCGACGGCTTCGACGGTTACACGACGAACGCGGTGGCCGCGCTGGCCGGCGTGAGTATCGGCTCGCTCTACCAATACTTCCCGAACCGCGATGCATTGACGGCCGCGCTCGTCGAACGCGAGAGCGCGCATCTGCTCGACGACGTCGACCGGGCCGCCGCGCTGTCGTGCTGTGACGACGTGCTGCGCACGCTGGTGCGCGGGGCCGTCGCGCATCAGATGCGCCGGCCGGTGCTCGCGCGGCTGATCGATTTCGAGGAGGCGCGCTTGCCGCTCGGCGCGCGCACCGCGCGCGTCGCGGACCGCATCCACGCGACCTTGCTGCATGCGCTCGGGCTGCGCGATGCGCCGCGCGTCGCCGCGCCCGGCGTCGTGGCACACGATCTGCTCGCGATCGTGAAAGGCATCGTCGATGCGGCGGGCGCGCGCGGCGAGACCGATGCGGATGCGCTCGAAGCGCGTGCGTGGCGGGCGGTACGCGGCTATCTCCGCGAGTCGCGCGAATCGAAACTTGCTTGACATGCATGTTTCGTGCGACAGTCAGGCCCATTCGCACCACAACATGACGCGTATCGATCGAAGGCCATCGAGACGAACGCGCGCGCGAACGAGACCTCGTGCCGATCCACTCACCATTCGAAAGGAGGGGACACGCCATGACGTCACGTCGTGCCGCACCGCTTGCATCTCGCTTCCCGTCGCGTCAGTCACCGCCCGCGCCGCGTCCGCGCTGGGCGGCCGCACTGGCCATTGCCTATCTCGCCGTCGCCGGTTGCGCCGCGCAGGCCGACAATGCGCACCAGGCCGCCGCGCAAGCGGCGAGCCCGTCCGCGTTGCCGGCCACCCCCGCAGCCGCATCCGCTCCCGCGTCCGGCACGCTGCTGCCGCCGCCGAGCCAGCTCTACGGCGACCTGTTCGTCGCGGTGCAGACCGCGCAGCTCTATCCCGACCAGAAGACCTTCGTCGACGCCACGCCCGATACCGATCCCGCGACGATCGTGCAGTTGTATCAGCAACAGAAATCGCAGCCGGGCTTCTCGCTGAAGGCGTTCGTCGACCAGCATTTCACGCCGCCCGCGACAGGCGGCGTGACGCCGCCGCCGAACCAGACGCTGCGCCAGCACATCGACTGGCTGTGGCCGCAGCTCACGCGCACGAGCACGACGGCGCCCCCGTACAGTTCGCTGATTCCGCTGCCGAAGCCGTACGTCGTGCCGGGCGGCCGCTTCCGCGAAGGCTACTACTGGGACACCTATTTCACGATGCTCGGGCTGCAGGTGTCGGGGCGCGAGGATCTCGTCGACGACATGCTCGACAACTTCGCATACCTGATCGATACGATCGGGCACATCCCGAACGGCAATCGCACGTACTACGCGAGCCGCTCGCAGCCGCCGTTCTTCGCGTACATGGTCACGCTCGCCGCGCAGGTCGAAGGCGACAAGGTCTACCAGAAATACCTGCCGGCGCTGCGCAAGGAGCACGCGTACTGGATGCAGGGCGAAACCACGACACCGCGCGGGCAGGCGACGCGCAACGTGGTCGCGATGCCCGACGGCGCCGTGCTGAACCGCTACTGGGATGCGAGCGACACGCCGCGCGACGAGTCGTATCTCGAGGACGTGACGACCGCGAAATCGGTGCCGTCCCGGCCGGCGAACGAGGTGTACCGCGACCTGCGCGCGGGCGCCGAAAGCGGCTGGGACTACAGCTCGCGCTGGTTCGGCGACGGCAAGACGCTCGCGACGATCCGCACGACGTCGATCGTGCCGGTCGACCTGAACAGCCTGATGTTCCATCTCGAGACGACGATCGTGAAGGGCTGCGTGGTCACGCGCGACATCGCGTGCGTGGCCGATTTCTCGGCGCGCGCGGGGCGGCGTGCGGCCGCGATCAATCACTACCTGTGGAATCGTCGCGGCTATTACGGCGACTATGACTGGCAGTTGCGCAAGCCGCGCGACGGCGTGACGGCGGCCGCGCTGTATCCGCTGTTCGCTGGCGTCGCGTGGCCGGAGCGCGCGAAGGCGACCGCGCGCGAAGTGCGCAAGACGCTGCTGCAGCCGGGCGGGCTCGCGACGACGACCGAGAACACGGGCCAGCAGTGGGATGCGCCGAACGGCTGGGCGCCGCTGCAGTGGATCGCGATCGACGGGCTGCGCCGTTACGGCGAACCGGCGCTCGCGAAGGACATCGGCACGCGTTTCCTGTCCGACGTGAAGCAGGTGTACGCGGCCGAAGGCAAGCTCGTCGAGAAGTACGTGGTCGAGGGCACCGGAACGGGTGGCGGCGGGGGCGGCGAATATCCGTTGCAGGACGGCTTCGGCTGGACCAACGGCGTCACGCTGAAACTGCTGGGGCTGTACGGCGAGTAACGCACGGCGGCGCGGGCCGCATGCCCGCACGGCAAGCCACCACATGAGCCGGGCCGTCGCGCAAGCGGCCGTCCGGCCCGTGCCTCGATGCGGCGGGCATCAGAACGTGATCGTCGTGCGCACGCCGACCACCGTCTCGTCGCCGATGCGCGCGCCGGCCGCATTCGGGTTCGGGATGCCGCCGCCCGGACGGAAGAAGTGCTGCAGGTCGGCCTGCACTTGCCACCACGGCGCGACCTGATACTGGTACGTCGCCTCGATGACCGTCTCCGCGCGGCGCACCGGATAGCCGGGCGTCGTGTACGCGCCGGTGTCGCCGTCGAGGCCGCGCGCATGCGAGCCGATCTTCGCGTAGCCGATCGCGATGCCGGCGACGTCGTTGTCGCGTCCGACGAACGGCGCCTTCAGCGTCACGCCCGCATTGGCCGCGAAATCGACGATATTGCGATCGCCCGGCGAGCCCATCACGCGCGCGAACACGCCGACCGAGCGCGGGCTGTCGGCCGACGGCCGCCACACCATCTGGTCCGCGACCGCATAGAAGCCGTAGTTGCCGCGATGCGTGGCGGGCGTACCGTTGCTCGCCGGATCGGCGAGCGACAACCCGTCGGTGCCGTAGCGTGGATCGTTCGCGTGCTGCGACTGATACCAGGCGCCGAGTTTGTACGTGCCGGGCAGGCCGGCCGGCGGCGGCGCCTTCGGATCGGCGGCCGGCGCGTTCAGCGCGTACTGCACTTCGCCGATCACGAATGCGCCGCTGCGCAGGTTGAAGTGGGTGCCGTGCGCGTTCAGCACCTGCGCGTCGCCGTCGCTGCGGCCGGCCGGGTTGCCGTCGAACACGCCGACCATCGCGGTCCACGCGTCGGCCGGCTTCACGCGCAGCCGCACGCCGAGCGACGACAGCGGATACGCGGGGCCGCCGGACGGCAGGTCGGTGGACGGCAGCACGGGCCAGCCGAACGTCGCGTTCATGAACGTCGCCGCGTTCTCGCTCACCATGAATTCCTGGTCGACGCTCTGCTGGCCGACTTTCACGTCGACCTTGCCGTCGAGCAGCGACTGCTGATACCAGAGCTCCCACAGGCGCGTGGTCGAATTGGCTTCGATGCCGGTCGCGGTCTGCAACGTCTGCAGGTAGCGCTGCGAGAGGTTGGTGCCGTGGATCTGCAGCCCCGACACGTTGAACGTGCCGCCCGGCAGGCCGATCGCCTTGCCGGTGTCGACGTTGAAGCCGAATTGCGTGAGCCCCTGGTACGCGCCGCCGCGCCCCGTGCCGCCGGACGTGTTGTACAGGTACTCGCTGGTTTCCTGCAGGCTCAGCGTGACGCCGTGCTGGTCGAGCACGTCGCGCAGGCCGCCGATGTTGCCGAGCAGGTTCGAGCGCTCCCACAAGCCGGTGGGAGCGGGCGCGGCAGCATCGGCGGCCTGTTGTTGCGCGGGGGCGGCCGCATCGCGCGCGCCGGCCGCCGGTTCGGTTGCGGCGGGAGACGTCGTTTGCGCGAATGCGGGTGCGGCGGCGAACGACAGCAGCAGCGCGGCGAGCGCATCGACGCGACGCTTGCGCGGGACGGGTGCGAGAGTGTTCTTCATTTGGTTCCGTTGGCAGTTTGATTCGTTAGGCTGAAGAAACGGGAACGGGATGCGGGACGCATGGCGAGACGGCCCGCACGGACGCAGAGGGATTACGGCAGCCAGCCGCCGACGCGCCACACCTGCGCGAAGCCGACGCGTGGCGCGACCGAGCAAAGCAGCGCGGCGAGCGCGAGCGCGGCCGCCGTCGCGGCGATCAGCACGCAATCGAGCAGGCGGGGCGCCGCCGGCACATGGGCGAGCGCGAAGCCGCGCCAGTTGCTCAACACATGGGTGAGCGGCGAAAGGCCGGAAACGAACGAGCGGTCGCACGCGACGTGCACGACGCGCTTGAGCCTGACCGCGAACGATTGAAAGAACATGACGCTGCCTCCGTTTCCGTCCGGCGAACGCCGAACGACGTGATCGAGCGCGGGTGCGTGACGCGACCCTGCGATCGGAGGATGGAACATAACGGAGCGTGCGACTGACGAACCGGCGATGGCCGGCCCGGAAGGAGGCGCGCTAACCCGACGAATGCGAGCTAGCGGCGAAAGACATGTGTCTGGCTGCTATCTCGCGATGGCTTGGCCGGCCTGGACCGGCATCGAACTGCAACTAGAGCATGTGTCCACGGAGGGACTCCCTTGATGAATTGGGGCGGATTGTAGTCGCGACTTTTGCTGCGGCGCAAGCAGAAAACGCACGAAAGATGCGCTGTGTCGCGTGCGCGTCGCCGCGGGGCGGGGCTGGCACTTGGCCGCCGGGCGATCGTCAAAAGGATGCGCAGTAGGGTGCCGCGGCCGTTGCTCGCACGCATCGGCGCCCGGCCGCGTGATGACGGCGCTGAAAGGTTTCGGAACGTTATTTCAAGGGCAAATCTTTCAGTCGCGTCAGGCGGGGAATTTATTTCGAAAAATGGGGTTTCAAGGGGTTGACTTCACTTTCGGGCGGTCCATAGAATCCGCCATCTTCACTCTTGGGGCCGCCGCCTTGGACGCCTGCAGTAGTCGATCTTCGAACGACATTTCCGCCTGAGCGACCGACGTCCGCGCCTCATCGACGCCGCCGTTTGTCTCCCGGGCAAACGGTGCGCGCAGCAGTATTCCGCAGCCACTCCCTACGTGCACCCTGATTCGCGCCGGTTAGCGTGATGCGTTCTCGCATGCGTTGCCCGGTTTCACCGCCGCCAGGCAGGCGGCCGCGTTCGCGCATCCGTTCTCCGGGCGCGCGAACGCCGGCCCGCCCGCCGGACGGCGGTCAACCGTGTTCTCCGGAACACCGCACAGGAGCCGCCGTGAACGACAGTGACAGTTGTCCCTTATGCCCGTTGCATACGCAGACCCTTTTGAACCCGGGTCGCGGGGACTCGCCGGCCGCCTAGCCTGACACGTCGTTCAGGCACCGGACTGGCCCCGCGCCCACGACGCGGCCGGCACGATGCCGTCGCCGCACGGAGCCAGACCATGAACTTCGGCCTTCTGCTGTCGAACCTTCCGCACGTCACGGAATCGCGCCACCACTACGACGCGATGCTGACGCTCGACGCCCGTCCGCGGGTGTTCTCCCGCCTGCTGAACCAGCTGAAAGCGTTGATCCACTGAAAAGAAGCGCCGAGCGCGCCTCGGCATGCGCACGCGCGCGCGCCTTCGAGCGGCCGTCCCGCGCGCATGCCAAGGTCACACGCTCATCGAATCGCATAACCCTTAGCCGTACGGAATACATCATGTCCACGCCCTCCAACGTCTCCCCACCGATCGCGGTCGAGCGCAGCGCCGTGCTCGACGAAGCCCATCTGGGCGACATCCGCGGTGCGCTCGGCACGATCTCGCACCACGACACCGGTGCGCGCGGCACGTGGTGGGCGCGCCTGCGCACGCTGCTCGCGATCATCGGCCCGGGCCTGATCGTGATGGTCGGCGACAACGACGCCGGCGCATTCGGCACCTATACGCAGGCCGGCCAGAACTACGGCACGACGCTGCTGTGGACACTGCTGCTGCTCGTGCCCGTGCTGTACGTGAACCAGGAAATGGTGCTGCGCCTCGGCGCCGTTACGGGCGTCGGCCATGCACGGCTGATCTTCGAACGCTTCGGCAAGTTCTGGGGTGCGTTCAGCGTGATCGACCTGTTTCTGCTCAACGCGCTGACCATCGTCACCGAGTTCATCGGCATCACGTTCGTGCTGGATTTCTTCGGATTGCCGAAGGTGGCCGGCGTGTGCGTGGCCGCGGCCTTGACGATGGCGGCCGTCAGTACCGGCGACTTCCGGCGCTTCGAGCGGTTCGCGATCGGGCTGTGCGTGCTGAGCCTGCTGCTCGTGCCGGTGCTTGTGTCGATCCACCCGCCGGTCGCGCAGATGACGCGCGATTTCTTCGTGCCGAACTGGCCCGCGCACGCGAAGCTGTCGGACGTGATGCTGCTCGTGATCGGTATCGTCGGCACGACGGTCGCGCCGTGGCAATTGTTTTTCCAGCAGAGCTACGTGATCGACAAGCGCATCACGCCGCGCTTCATGAAATATGAAAAGGCCGACTTGTGGATCGGCATCGCGTTCGTGCTGGTCGGCGCGGTCGCGATGATCGGCTTCAGCTCGGCGTTGTTCGGTGGCCATCCGGAAGCCGGCAACTTCACCGACGCGGGCGGCGTCATCGCCGGCCTGGAGCGGTATGCGGGTCGCACGAGCGCGACGCTGTTCGCGGTCGCATTGCTCGACGCGTGCATCATCGGCGCGGCGGCCGTGTCGCTGTCGACCGCCTACGCGATCGGCGACGTGTTCAAGATCCGCCACTCGCTGCACCGCGGCGTGACCGACGCGAAGGGCTTTTATCTCGTGTATTTCGGCATCGTCGCGGCCGCGGCCACGCTCGTGCTGATCCCGGGCAGCCCGCTCGGCCTGCTGACCGAAGCCGTGCAGACGCTCGCCGGCGTGCTGCTGCCGAGCGCGACGGTGTTTCTGCTGGTGCTGTGCAACGACCGCCAGGTGCTCGGCCCCTGGGTCAATTCGACGAAGCTCAACGTGTTCACGGGCGCGGTGATCTGGGTGCTGGTGCTGCTGTCGATCATCCTGACCGCGTCGGTGATGTATCCGGACATCAGCGGCGAAGCGATCGTCGACGTGCTGGTGGGCGGCACCGTGCTCGCGATCGCCGGCTATCTCGCGACGGTACTGATTCGCCGCAACAAGCGCGTCGTCGAGCCGGCCGTCGATCGCTCGCTGCGCGACACGTGGCGCATGCCGCCGCTCGACACGCTGGCGCCGCAGAACATGACGCTCGCGACGCGGATCTGGATGGCCGTGCTGCGCGGCTATCTGGTGATCGCGGTCGGCCTCGTGATCGTGAAGGTCGTGCAGATGACGCTGCTGAAGTAACGGCGATCGTCTGCCAGGAAGCGGCGCCAGACCCGGCGCCGCCCGTCCATGCCGGCCCGCGAGGCCGGCATGTGCGTTTACGCGGGCGATGACGCGCAACGGCGTTGCGCCGTCGCCGCGTGTCAGATCAGCTCGAGCTTCGACGTCAGATACGTGAGCTGGATCCGGTTCGCGACGCCGAAGCGCTTGCGCAGCTTGCGCAGGTGATAGTCGACGTTGTGCGCGCTGGTGTCGAGGCGCCGGCCGATCTCCTTGTCGGACGCGCCTTCGGCGATGCCGAGCAGCAACTCCTGCTCGAACGGCGTGAGCCCGTTGACCGCACGCTCGCGCGACGTCGAGATCAGTTGCGGCGACGCGAACTTGTGGACCGACAGCCCGATCGACAGCGCCTGCTCGATCGTCGCCGGCGTGATCCATTCGCGCGTGCGGCGCGGCGCGGTGAAGCTCATGAACGCGTGCAGCCGCGTGCCGGGCACGGCCATCGAATACATGATGCCGCTGCACATCCCGTCGTCCTGCATCGTCTGCAGGAAGCCGTCGAGCGCGGCCGGGCTCACGGACGGCGCGTCGTCGCGCTCGCGGTGCGCGCGGCGCAATTGCTGCAGATCCCACACGATCGGCATGTTGCACACGCGCGCGCCGAGCGTGCGCGGATCGACGTCGTGATGGCTGTGCCGCACGTAGTCGCCGCGATAGGTGGCCGGCGTGAACGCTTCGTGCAGGTAGAGACTTTCGACGCGCTCGCGCGCGAATTCGAGGGCGAAATACGCGAACGTCGAGAATCCGGTCAGGTGCAGCAGGCTCGTGACGATCCGGTTGCGCTCGGCCGTGCTCTGCGCGAGCGCGAGCGTATCGGCGACGCCGAGCTTCGGCGCGTGCGGCTGCGCGTCGTCGCCGCGCTTCACGTCGTCGCACCAGACGACCTGCACGGCGCGCTCGCGCAGCGCGTCCGCGCCGGCGTTCGACACGCGCGACGAGCGCGGCAAGCTGGTTGGGGCGACCGCTTCTTCATGCAATGCAATTTCGGACATGAGCCATCCCTCGGAATCGACGCGCATCGCCTGGCGGCGGCCGTATCGTGTACGGCATTCGCGGCGGTGCGACCGAGCATCGTTGTGATTGCGCCGTCGTCATCCCTGACGAAACGCGGGGGCATTGTACAAAAATGCCGGTGTGTGGGTAATATGCCGTAATACTAATCGCGGCGAAAGTTTCATGTTCGCGTGCATATAACGACGACCAGAAAATCATAAAGAAAAGACCAGATCGTGACGGGGCGCAGTTTCACATATTGGGAAAGGGCGGGCTCCTCATGACATATGCTGACGGCGCACCACGCGTCGAGTGGTTCTCACAAGCCGATATCGCGGCCGCTGCCGCTTATTCGAACGAATATCACACCATCGAGCGTGACGTTTTTACCGGTATTCAAATCGCGCCCGGTAAAACCGACCTTGCGTCATTCGATTTCGCGCAATGCCATGCGCGATTGCGGCAAATCGGATTCAGTACGCTCGGTTACGGCGCGTACGAAATGATCGGGCGCCGCATCCTGCGCGCGCATCTGCTGCGCGATCTCGCGCCGGCGACGTTCATGCAGCCGTTCATCGAAGGGATGCTGTACGAAAGCGACCCGCGCTTCGCGCAGGTGCGGCAGAGCGGCTTCCCGGTCGCGTGGCGGCTCGACGAGATCGAGGCGGCCGCGCAGGGCAGCGGCGATCGCAAGGTGCTGGCGCTCGCCGGCCACTTGCGTGCGCATGCAATGAATAGCGGCGTGATCTTCAGTCTGTCGGCGCCGCGCCTCGACCTGCGCGTCGCGGTGAACCTGACGTCGGAAACGCACGGCACCGAATGGATCGACGATCGCGTGATCGGCGGCGCGCTGTCGGTCAGTCTTGCCGTGCACCGCGTCGCGCTGCCGTTCCTCGAGGCGCGTGTCGCGCGCATGCGCGGCTTCGCGCTCGGCGACGAGCAGCAGCAGGTGCTCGACCGGCTCGTGCACGGGCTGTCCGACCAGGAGATCGCGAGCGCGCTGCGTACGTCGCTGCACAAGGTCGGGCACCATATCCGCTCGCTGGAAAAGCAGTTCAACGTACAGAATCGCGCGCAGCTCGCGTACCTCGCCGCGCGGCGGCTGCCGTCCTGATCTGACGTCTTCCGGCACGCGCGCCGGCGGCCCCGGCGCGCGATGGAAGCGGTTCCGGCGACGCGTGCCCGAACCGGCCGCCGGGTTTCGTAGTCCGATTCGATCGTCTGACGAAAACGCGCTTTCACGCTACGAGGCGCGCTTCTTTTTCTTTCGGTTCCCGTCGCTACACTCGTCCCATTCAACGGTCCGCGCAGCACGGGGAAGGGTTGCCCGTGCCAGCCGGCGATAACGACAGGACAACGGCACGATGGCTGAACCGAAGGCGCTCCCCCGCGACTGGCAGCGGTTGTTTTCCGCCGGCCGCGGCGTGTCCGGACGGCGCCTCGGGGGCGCATCGCCGCGCGCCGACCTGTTTCTCGCGACCTTCATCGTCGCGGTCGTCGCGCTGTTCATCCTGCCGCTGCCGCAGACCGCGCTCGACGGGATGATCTCGCTGAATCTCGCGGCGAGCGTCGTGCTGCTGACGGTGTCGACCTACGTGCCGTCGGCGGTCAGCTTCTCGTCGTTCCCCGCGTTGCTGCTGTTTACGACGCTGTTCCGGCTCGCGCTGAACATCGCGTCGTGCAAGCTGATCCTGCTGCATGCGAACGCCGGCCACGTGATCGACGCGTTCGGGCGGCTGGTGGTCGGCAACAACGTGGTGGTGGGCGGTGTGGTGTTCCTCGTGATCGCGGTCGTGCAGTTCATCGTGATCGCGAAAGGGTCGGAGCGGGTGGCCGAAGTCGGCGCGCGTTTCTCGCTCGACGCGATGCCGGGCAAGCAGATGAGCATCGACGCGGACCTGCGCGCGGGCATCATCAGCGCCGACGAAGCGCGCGAGCGCCGCGAGAAGCTCGAGCAGGAATCGCAGATGCACGGCGCGATGGACGGCGCGATGAAGTTCGTGAAGGGCGACGCGATCGCGGGCCTCGTGATCGCGTTCATCAACATCGTGGCCGGCATCGCGGTCGGCACGCTGATGCACGGGATGGACATCGGCGAGGCGCTGCAACGTTACGCGATCCTGACGGTCGGCGACGGGATGGCGTCGCAGATCCCGTCGCTGCTGGTGTCGATCGCGGCCGGCATCGTGACGACGCGCGTGGCGACGCGCGATGCGCGGCAGCGCCAGCTCGGCGAACAGCTCGGCGAGCAGCTGGGTGCGCACCCGCGCGCGCTGCTGATCGCGGCGTTCGTGCTGACCGGTTTTCTCGTCGTGCCCGGTTTTCCGAAATGGTCGTTCGCGCTGATCGCGCTCGGCCTCGGTGCGTTCGCGTTCTCGCAACTCAAGCGCAAGACGTCGGCGCCGAGCTTCAACCTGATTCATGTCGCGGGGCGCGTCGGCGCGGCCGACGACGGCCAGCCCGCAAAGGTGTCGCACGCGGCGGGCGTCACGTCGCTGATCGCGGTGTCGCTGTCCGACGAGCTACGCACGGGCCTGAACCTCGCGCAATTGCAGGCGGCGCTGTCGAGCGCGAAGGCGCGCGTCGACGCGGACATCGGCACGGTGTTTCCGCGCATCACGCTGAACGACGACGAGGGCGCGCCGGCCGGCATGTACCGGATCTACCTGCAGGACGTGCTCGCCGCGCACGGCGCGCTGAAGCCGGGCTGGCTGCTGTGGGACGGCGTCGCGCCGCTGCCCGAGCGCGCGGAGCGCCAGCCGGCCGAGGCGTTCGGTCCGTTCGCGACCGCGCTGTGGATCAAGCCGGACGGCGCGGCGCCGGACGGCAAGTGGCTGTCGAGCGAAAGCGCGCTGGCCGCGCACGTCGAGCAGATCGTGCGCCAGCATGCGGACGAGCTGCTCGGCATCCAGGAGACGCAGGCGCTCGTGCATCTGGTGCGCCGCGATCACCCCGAGCTCGTCGGCGAACTGACGCGGCTCGTGCCGCTGCAGCGCGTGACCGAAGTGCTGCGTCGGCTGCTCGCCGAACAGGTGCCGATCCGCAACTTGCGCGTGATCTTCGAGAGCCTGATCACGTGGGCGCCGAACGAGCCCGACGACGTGATCGCGCTGGTCGAACTCGTGCGCGTCGATCTGCGCCGGATGATCACCGACCGTCACGCGGGCACGGCGCGCCAGCTGCGGGTCGTGCTGTTCGAGCAGAACCTGCAGGAGCGGATCGAAAGCGCGGTGATGCGCACGAAGCAGGGCAATTTCCTCGCGCTGTCGAGCGCGGTCAAGCAGGACATCGGCGAGCAGGTGCGCGCGATCGTGCAGGCCGCGCAGGCGGCCGGCCCCGGTGGCCACGGCAATGCGCCGGGCGCCGCTCGGCTCGCGGTGATGGTCGCGCTCGGCGCGCGCCGCTACGTGAAGACGATCCTGCAGCCGGTGCTGCCCGAGCTCGCGGTGCTGTCGTACCAGGAAGTCGAGGAGGACGTGCAGTTGCATACGGTCGGCTGGGTGAAGAACCCGCCGGACGACGGCACGGTCGGCGCGGGCGCCGACGTGCGCGCGCCGGGAGCCATGCAATGACGAGCTCGACGATCCTCGACCTGACGCGCCAGGCGCTGATGCTCGTGCTGCTGTTGTCGCTGCCGATCGTGCTGATCGCGACCGTCACCGGCCTCGTCGTCGCGATCCTGCAGGCCGTCACGCAGGTGCAGGACGCCAACATCGGCATCGCGGTGCGGCTGATCGCCGTGATGGTCGCGCTCGTGCTGCTGTCGGGCTGGCTCGGCGGCGAAGTGCTGCGCTTCGCACAGCAGGCGCTGGAACGCATGTTCGTTTCTTCCACAGGAGTCCTTTGATGCGTCGACGCGTCGCCTCGATCCGGTTTCAACCGCGCAGCCTGCAACGGGCCGCGCTTGCCGTGTGTGCGACCGCGCTGCTCACGGCGTCGCTGTGCATGGCGCCCGCGCAGCATGCGCGCGCCGCGGACCTGCGCTGGCGCAACAAGCCGTTCACGATCGTCGCGAACGGCAAGAAGATCGGCGACTTCATCCGCGAGCTCGCGTCGTCCCAGGGCGTGACGGCGGTGGTCGACCCGAAGGTCGACGGCGTGATCAGCGGCCGCTTTTCCGGCACGCCGCAGCAGACGCTCGACACGATCTGCTCGACCTACGGGCTCACGTGGTACTACGACGGCTCGTTCCTGTACGTCGATCCGGCCGACCAGTCGCAAACGCAGATGATCCCGATCCCGCCGAACGCGTCCGGCGAAATCGGCCGCGCGCTGCAGGCGATGCAGATTCCGGACAAGCGCTACACGCTGGTGATCAACGATCGCGCGAACAGCGTGTACGTGGCCGGCCCGCGCCGCTACGTCGAGCTCGTGCGGCAGGCGATCGGCTCGGTCGGCGATCCGTCGGCGAACGGCGCGCATGCGGACATCCGCGCGTTCCGTCTGAAATACGGCTGGGCGTCCGATTTCACGATCAACCGCTCGGGTAAGGAAGTGACGGTGCCGGGCGTCGCGACGATCCTGCGCCGGCTGTTCGGCAAGACCGGCGATACGACCGCGGCGCCGTCGAGCACGCCGCTCGGGCAGGCCGCGCGCCAGGTGAAGCTCGGCTCGGGGCTGACGATCGCGGTGCCGCGCCTCGACTTTCCCGACATCTCCGGCGGCCCGCGGCAGGGCGGCTATGGCGGTGCGGACGGCAGCATGGGCGGCGGGTTCTCGCCGTTCTCGAACAACGGCGGCGGCGACACGCTGCCGCAGATCGTCGCCGATCCGGCGATCAACGCGGTGATCGTGCGCGACCTGCCGGAGAACATGTACCGCTACCAGTCGCTGATCGGCCAGCTCGACGAGCGGCCGCGCATCGTCGAGATCAACGTGACGATCATCGACATCAACGAGGATTCGCTCGACAGCCTCGGGATCGACTGGCGCCTGCACACGACGCACGGCGACGTGCAGATCGGCAACGGCCAGAACGCTCTGAACGGCAACACGCAGTACAACGGCGCCGGCAACCCGCCGCTGACGTTCGGCATCGGCACGTCGGAAACCGGGCAGACGGGCGCCTTCATGCCGACCGGCATCGCGCTGACCGCGTCGATCGGCGGGTCGCTGCGCAACTATCTGCTCACGCGCGTGAACGCGCTCGCGCAGAAAGGCCAGGCGCAACTGCGATCGAAGCCGAAGGTGCTCGCGCTCGACAACACCGAGGCGATCCTCGAGAACCTCACGCAGTTCTACGTGCAGGTGCCCGGCTATCAGGATTCGTCGCTGTACAGCGTGACGACCGGCACCAGCATCAAGGTGACGCCGATGATCGTCGACGAGGCGATCCGCAATGCGGCCGCCGTCTCAGGCAACCCGCAGAGCGTGATGATGTCGATCGACATCCAGGACGGCAACATCGTGCCGGGGCAGGCCGTGTCGAACGTGCCGGTGATCCAGCAGCGCAACATCGTCACCAAGACGATGATCGACGAAGGCAAGAGCCTGCTGATCGCCGGTTTCAACGACGACGAGGTGCGGCTGAACAAGAGCGGCGTGCCCTGGCTGTCCGACATTCCGCTGATCGGCAACCTGTTCAAGTACACCGACAAGTCGGGCAACCACATGGAGCGGTTCTACCTGCTGACGCCGCGCGTCGTGACGAACGCGTCGATGTATGCGCCCGACGGCTCGCCCGTGAACCCGGGCGTCGACGGTCCGGCGAACCCTGAAGGGCTGTCGATGTATCGGCCGCCGGACAACGACGTCGCGGTGCCGCTGACGCCGAAGCCGCTGCCCGGCACGAAGTTCGGTCCGCCCGCGTTGCCGTCGCCCCCGAAGGATGCGGCGTCGCAGCCGGCGGCGACGACCGCAGGAGTGGTCACGCATGTCGACGAGCATCATTGATCCGCACGGCGACGGCGCGTTGCCCGGCGGCGCGGGAGGCGCGGGGGCCGGTTCGGCCGCGCTCGCGTCGCCGTGGAACCTGTGCTTCCTGAGCGGGCCGATGTACGGCCGCACGATGTCGCTCGCGCGCGGCGCGAACTGGGTCGGCACGGCGGCCGATTGCGAAGTGATCCTGCCCGATCGCGAGATCGGCGCGAAACAGGTGTGCCTGCAGGTCGGCGCGCTCGCGGTGACCGTGCAGAACCACGGCGGCGACGCCGGTGCGCCGGTGCTGTTCAACGACGAGCCGCTCGGCAGCGGCCGCCGCTCGCTGACGCCGAACGACGTCGTGACCGTCGGCTCGATCCGGCTCGGCATCGCACGGCATGCGCAGGCGAGCGTCGCGTTGCCCGACGAAACCGATACGCCGGACACCGCGCGCGAGGCCGCATGGCTCGGCTGGCTCACCGGCGGGCTGCGGCGGCTGGGCAGCCGGCGGCTCGTGATCGCGCTGGTCGCGCTGTGGGTCGGCGTGCTGCTCGGCGCACTCGGCTACGGCTTCGTCGCATGGTCGGGGCGCCTGCCGTGGCAGCACGAATCGGTGCTCGCGCGCACGCACCGGCTGCAGCAACTGCTGCACGCGTATCCGGAGCTGGCGGTCGCGCCGCGCGACGACGGCGTGATCGTGTCGGGTTACGTGAGCGACCCGGCCGCGCGCGAGCGCGTCGCGCAGATCGTTGCGGGCGTCGACAACGCGGCGCTCGGCAACATCTACGTGGTCAGCGATCTGGTCGCGACCGCGCAGACCTATTTCAGCGATACGGCGCTGACGGTCACGTATCTCGGGCGCGGCCGGATCGAGCTGACGGGCACGGCCGCGCGCGCGCAGATCGAGCCGCGCATCCGCAACTACATGAAGGATGCCCGGCCGGCGCTCGAGGTGGTCGATCACGTGCGCGACGCCGATGCGGCCGCGCCGCGCACGGCGACGACGCTCGGCGGCACGGCGGGCATTCCGGAGATCACGACCGTGTTCGCGGGCGACGGCGACCAGCGCTACATCGAGACGATCGACGGCAGCCGCTATTTCGAAGGCGCGCGGCTGAAGGAGGGTGCGACCGTCGTGTCGATCGGCCCGGACGAAGTGGTGTTCGAGCGCAACGGCCAGCGCATCACGATGCCGCTCGGCGGCCCGTCGGCGCATGCGCCCGAGCAGGCGCCGGCGCCGCCCGTGGCGCCGCTCGCGAGCGGGGCGGCGGCCGGCGTCGCGCAGCCGGTGCCGGGACCGACGCTGTTGCCCGATGCGCCGGCGACGCCAGCCGTCGCGGCGGCCGGCGCATCGAAAGGCGCGACGCACTAGCGTCGCGACAGGATCAGCGCAGCGCGTTTCGCGATGCGCGCATTACGCGACACGCCGCGCATGCGGCGCGTCACGTCGCCGGCGGGGCATGGGGCCGCCGCCGGAAGGTGGTGTGTGGTTCACGTAAAGGAGCGAAGCATGGGTACCTCGGCAACAGGTGGTGTGACGAACACGGGCGACGTGCAGAAGCAGGCCGACGACCTGACCAAGACGCAGCTCGAACTGACCAAGATCAACTTCCAGGTTCAGCAATCGACTGCGACGTTCGAAACCAGCAACGCAGTGACCGCGCAGGAAGGGACGGCGAACGCCCAGGTTGCGCAACACCTGAGTTCCGCCGGCCGCGCGTGACGCCGGTCGCCGGCCGCGCCGCGCGACGTCGCATGCCGGGGCCGCCCGTGACGGGCGCCCGGTGTGGCGTCGATGCGTGCCGGCCGGCCCGTTCCCGGCTCTGCCGGTCAAGGAGGACACGATCATGTCGGTAACAGGCGTAGGCGCGGCGCCGCCGGGCGCGGCGGCGCTCGCGAGTGCCGCGCAGCAAACGGGCACGGCGTCCGATCCGGCGCAGGTGCGCCAGTTCGATGCGCTGATGCAGCCGGGCGCGTCGGCGGTCGTCCCGCCGTCTTCGTCGGGCGTCGCGATGGCGCGCGCGCCGGCGGATGCGGCGCCGGCCGTGCAGATGACGCCCGCGCAGGCGAACCAGTCGTCGCTCGTCGAGCGGTTGCGCACGTACGGCAACGATCTCGATTCGCGGTACGCGAACATCGACAAGCATCGCAACGAGATGCTGACGTCGATGGCGGACAGCCGCAGCGACCCGCTGATGACGATGGTGAAGGCGATGGATTTCCAGTGGACCGCAACCACCACGATTTCGGAATACCAGTTGAGCCTGTCGGTTGCGCAGGCGGCGAACGGCTTCACGCATACGGTGCTGAAGACGCAGGAGTGAAAGCGCGTGCGGGCCGGAGGATACGGCCTCATGCGCCCTGACGCGGAAAAACGATGACGACGATCGATTCGACGCCGCGCATGCATGCGTGGCGCAGCCGGGCGGCGCGCGCGCTGCTCGCGGGGCTGCTCGTGCTGTTGGCCGGGTGCCAGAAGGAGCTGTACTCGGGCCTGTCGGAGCGCGACGCGAACCAGATGATCGCGGTGCTCGGCGACGCGGGCATCAGCGCGTCGAAGGACAACGACGCGCGCGACACGTCGGACCGCAACGCGTGGCTCGTGAGCGTCGCGGACGGCGACATGCAGTCTGCGCTCACGGTGCTGCACGCGAACGGGCTGCCGAAGCCGAGCTATGCGAGCCTGGGCGAACTGTTCCAGAAGCAGGGCCTCGTGTCGACGCCGGCCGAGGAGCGCGTGCGCTACCTGTACGGCGTGTCGCAGGACCTGTCGCGCACGCTGCAGGACATCGAGGGCGTGGTCGTCGCGCGCGTGCAGGTCGTGATTCCGGAGAACGATCCGCTCGCGGACAAGATCAAGCCGTCGTCGGCCGCGGTGTACATCCGCTATCGGCCGGGCGTCGACTTGCGCGCGATGGCGCCGATGGTCAAGGATCTCGTCGCGCACAGCATCGAAGGGCTGCAGTACGACAACGTGTCGCTGTTCCTGCAGCCGGCCGCCGCGCGCGCGACGCGCGTGGACGGAATCGGCAGCGCGGTGTCGGACATCCTGCGGCTGCGCTCGCCGCTCGGCTGGCTCGTGTTCGCGCTGATCCTGCTGACCTGCGCGGTGATCGCGCTGTCGGCCGCGCGGCGCGGGATGTTCGGCGCGCGGCTCGCGGGGCTGCTCGGCGCACCGCGCGGCGCGAACGGCGGCGGCGCGGCCCCGCAGCAGGCAGGCGGCGGGCTGCGCACGCCGGACGGCGCGCGCGACGGCGCATGAGCGATTCGCACGCGCGGCCGCCGGGCGACGCGTCCGATGCGACGCTGCTGCCGTGGCTGCACCCGCTTGCGCCGCCGCCGGCCGCGCGCGCTGCCGCGTTCCATGCGCTCGTCTGCGATTTCAACCTGCGGCCCGACCGCTATCTGCACGTGACCCGCGTGCCGGCCGACTGGCCCGCGCGCTACCGTTCGCCGGACGCGTTCGGCGCGGCCGGCCGCAAGCTGCTCGCGCGGCATTTGCTCGACGCGAACGGCGTGGCCGACCGGCACGACTTCGACGTCGCGAACCCGTGCGCGCGGCTCGCGCTGCTGCCGGGCGCGGCGCTCGAGCAACTGGCCGCGTATGCGGGGCTGCTGCTGCATCGCGCGTGGCTGCGCGACGCGCTGGCCGGGCGCCGCATCCGCGCGGAAGTCGCGGCGCGGCTCGGCGGCGATGCGCTCGAGCTGGCGCTCGAACGCGCGCCGGAATTCGGCGCGCTCGCGGAAACGCTCGAACCGTGGCGCGCCGATCCCGCCGCGCTGCCGGTCGTGATCCGCGCGCGCGGCGGCCGGCTGCTCGCGGATTTCATCGGCGTGGCCGGCGATGCGGTCGCGCGGCGCGTGCGCCTGAAATTCAACCGCGCGATCGACGACGAGGCGCCGTACTGGCTGAACCGCGCGCAGCGCGATCAGTTCGGCGAACTGATGTTCCTGTTTCTGATTCCCGAGAGGCTTGCGTCATGGGACTGGCTTTTCTGATCACGAGCGACAACCTGCAGCTGCTGTCCGAGCGCAAGGTGCTCAAGGAGCGCGAATACGCGGCGCTGCTCGACGCGTCCGCGGTGATCGCGACCGCGCATGAAGAGGCGGCACGCATCGTCGCCGACGCGCAGCGCGAATTCGACAAGCGCCAGGCGGCCGGCTACGACGAAGGCATGCGCCGCGCGCAGCGCGAGCAGGCCGCGCAGGCGTACACGCAGGCGCTCGCCGCCACGCGCACGATGGAGACGATGAAGGACGCGATGGCCGATATCGTCGTGAAGGCCGTGCGCGCCATCGTCGGCGAGATGAGCACGCAGAAGCTGTACGAGGCCGCGCTCACGCGGATCGCGCCGCTCGTGCGCGACGAGGCGTTCCTGATCGTGCGTATCGCGCCCGGCCGCACCGACGAGATGCGCGATGCGCTCGACGGCGCATTCGCCGGGCAGTCGAACCGGCAGAAGATCCGCATCGTCGAGGACGCTCGACTCGAACGCCACGCGTGCACGGTCGAGACGCCGTCCGGGCGCATCGACGCGAGCCTCGACCTGCAGATCGACGCGCTGCGCCAGGCGATTCGCCGCGACGCGCTGAAGGGGGCCGCGCGATGAACGCGCCGCTCGACGATCCGCCGTCGTTCGGCGACGACGACGGCGCGCCGTTCGATCGCGGCCGCCTCGTCGGCGAACTCGACGCGGGGCTCGCGTTTTTTTCGCCGGTGTCGGTGCAGGGCCGCGTCAACCATGCGGTCGGGCAGATATTGAACGCGACGGGCATCCGCGCGCGGCTCGGCGAGATCTGCGAGCTGCGCACGCCGAACCAGCCGACGCTGCTTGCGGAGGTGGTCGGCTTCTCGCGGCAGACGACGCTGCTCACGCCGCTCGGCGACGTGGCCGGGCTGTCGCCGGAGACGACCGTCGTGCCGTCCGGGCGCGAGCATGTGTTCCCGGTGGGCGAAGGGCTGTTCGGCCGCGTGCTCGACGGGCTCGGCCGGCCGCTCGACGATCGCGGGCCGGTGACGGGCGCCGCGTGGGTATCGACGCAGCAGGACCCGCCGAATCCGCTTGCGCGCAAGCTGATCGACACGCCGTTTCCGACCGGCGTGCGCGTGATCGACGGCCTGATGACGCTCGGCGTCGGGCAGCGCGTCGGCATTTTCGCGCCGTCGGGCGTCGGCAAGAGCACGCTGCTCGGGATGATCGCGCGCGGCGCGCAGGCCGACGTGAACGTGATCGCGCTGGTCGGCGAACGCGGTCGCGAGGTGCGCGAATTCATCGAGCACAGCCTGTCGCCGGAGGTGCGCGCGCGTTCGATCGTCGTCGTGTCGACGTCGGACCGCCCCGCGATGGAGCGCGTGAAATCCGCGCTGGTCGCGACCGCGATCGCCGAGCACTTTCGCGATGCGGGCAAGCGCGTGCTGCTGCTGGTCGATTCGCTGACGCGCTTCGCCCGCGCGCAGCGCGAGGTCGGCCTCGCGAGCGGCGAGCCGCCAACGCGGCGCAGCTTTCCGCCGTCGACGTTCGCGGTGCTGCCGCGCCTGCTCGAACGCGCGGGGCAGGGCGCGCGCGGATCGATCACCGCGCTGTACACGGTGCTCGTCGAAGGCGATGAGGAATCCGACCCGATCGCCGAGGAAGTGCGCTCGATTCTCGACGGCCATATCGTGCTGTCGCGCAAGATCGCGCTCGCGAACCGCTATCCGGCGATCGACGTGCTCGCGAGCCTGTCGCGCGTGATGCCGCTCGTCGCGAGCCGCGCGCACCAGCATGCGGCCGCGCGCGTGCGCGAGCTGATCGCGAAGTACCAGGAAATCGAGCTGCTCGTGCAGATCGGCGAGTATCGCGAAGGCAGCGACCGGCTCGGCGATCTCGCGCTGCGTGCGCGCGACGCGATCGGCGCGTTCTGCGCGCAGGCGTCGGACGAGGACGTGCGCTTCGACGCGCTGTTCGCGAAGCTGACGAAGCTGGCGAACGATCATGTCTGAAGCCGACGACCGTCTCGTGCTCGCGACGCTCGCCCGCCTGAAGCGCGTGCGCGAGATGCGCAGCCAGATCGCGCGCGTCGCGGCCGCGCGCCAGCAGGGCATCGCCGCGCAGAGCCGGCGCGCGCTGGCGGCCGCGCAGGCGCAGCTCGCGCAGCAGGTCGCCGCGAAGGCCGCGATCCAGACACGGCTCGCCGACGACGTGCGCGAAGCGCGCGCATTGCAGGACGCGGCGGCCGATACGCGCACGTTCGACCGGCATATCGGCACCGCGAACGCGTCGGTGAGCGAGGCCGCGCACGTGCATCGCGGCCACGAGGCGACGCTCGCCGACCTGCAGCGCGCCGCGCGCAAGGCGAAGGCCGCCGAGGACAAGCTGGACAAGGCCGGCGAGAAGGCGCTGCACGCGCGCGCCGCGCGGGTCGAGCGCGACGCCGACGAGGTCGCGGACGGCTACGCGGTGCGGCGCTTCGCGACGGGCGGCACCTGGGTGGCCGGCGCGGGCGACGCGGCCGGTCATGCGTCCACGCCGCCGGAGGCCGCCGCCGCGTTCGATGCGGCAATGACCGAAGCGGAAATCGGTGCCGACATCACGGCTGAAACCGGCCCGTCCGCCTCGCCCGACGACTCCGCCCCGCCCGCCGTCGCGGAGCGCCGATGCTAGACCAGGCCGCGGGTTTCAACGACGTCGCCGGCATGCTGCGGCCGCTGCTCTACGTGATGCCGCGCCTGCTGCCGATCATGTTCGTCGTGCCGGTGTTCAACGAGCAGATCATCACCGGCCTCGTGCGCAACGGGATCGCGGTCGTGATCGCCGCGTTCGTCGCGCCGACGATCGACGCCGCGCAGGTCGCTGCGCTGCCGTTCCTGATGTGGTGCCTGCTCGTCGCGAAGGAGGCGGTGGTCGGCATGCTGCTCGCGGGCGCCTTCAGCGCGGTGCTGTTCGCGATCCAGGGCGTCGGCTACCTGATCGACTTCCAGACCGGCAGCGGCAGCGCCGCGTTCTTCGATCCGATGGGCGGGCACGAGGGCGGCCCGACGTCCGGATTCCTGAATTTCGTCGCGATCGCGCTGTTCGTCACGGCGGGCGGCTTGCAGGTGCTCGTGCAACTGTTCGCGCAGTCGTACGCATGGTGGCCGATCGGCTCGCTCGGCCCCGATTTCTCGTCGATGCTGCAAACCTTCATCGTGCGGCAGACCGATACGATCTTCGAATGGATGGTGAAGCTCGCCGCGCCGGTCACGATCGTGCTGGTGCTCGTCGAACTCGGCATCGGCCTGGTCGGGCGCGCGGTGCCGCAGCTCAACATCTTCGTGTTCTCGCAGCCGCTGAAGAGCGCGCTCGCGCTGCTGATGATGGTCCTGTTCCTGCCGGTGGTGTACGCGTCGCTGCATTCGCTGCTGAGCCCCGACAGCGGGCTGATGGCGCTGCTGCGCGCGCTGTTCGCCGCGCACGGCGGCGGCTGAGCGCGCGGGAGCCGACATGGCCGAAAAGGACCAGAAGCCGACCGCGAAGCGCCTGCGCGAGGCGCGCGAGAAGGGTGACGTACCGAAGAGCGCGGAAACGGTGTCGTCGGCGTTCTTCGTCGGCGTGTGCGTGGCGCTCGCGGTGGGCATCGGTTCGATGTTCGCGCGATTGCAGGCGCTGTTCCGGCTCGTGTTCGACGCGGTCGGCGCCGCCGATCCGTCCGCGCGGCTCGCGGTGCTGATCGACGGCGCCGCGCGCGACTGGGCCACGCAGTCCGCGCAGATCGTCGCGGCCGGGCTGCTGGCGGGGCTGCTTGCGGGCTTCGTGCAGGTGGGCGGCGTGATGGCGTGGAGCCGCCTCGTGCCGCAGTTGTCGCGGCTCAACCCGGCCGAGGGGATGAAGAACCTGTGGTCGCTGCGCAACCTCGTCAACCTCGCGAAGATGCTGCTGAAGACGGCGCTGCTCGTCGCGACGCTCGGCTGGCTGATCGTCGAGTCGCTCGATCCGTCCGTGCAGTCGGGCTTCACGCGGCCGGTCTCGATCCTCGCGCTGATCGTGAAGCTGCTGATGCTGCTGTTCGGCTGGGCCGCGCTGATCTACATCGTGATGGCGCTGATCGACATCGTGCACCAGCGGCACGAATTCAACCAGAAAATGAAAATGTCGATCGACGAAGTGCGGCGCGAGCACAAGGAGGACGAAGGCGATCCGCACATCGAGGCGAAGCGCCGCCAGCTCGCGCGCGAAGTGCAGTTCGCATCGCTGCCGGACCGGGTCGGCTATGCGTCGGTGGTCGTCTATTCGCCGCGCGTCGCGGTCGCGCTCTACTACGGCGGGATGGGCTCGCTGCCGTGGGTGCTCGCGCGCGGCGAGGGCGACGCGGCCGAGCGGATTGTGCGGCTGGCCCGCGACGCGTTGCGCCCGACGCTCGCGAACGTCGGGCTCGCGCAGGCGCTGTACGAGACGACGCCCGAGAACGGCACGATCCAGCCGCAGCACTTCCGCGAGGTCGCGCAGTTGCTGAAATGGGCGACCGGCGCCGCGTGACGCGGCGTTCCGGAGGGCGTCATGCCGGTATGCCCCCCTTTTTTGCCTGCCTTGCCTGCCGGCCATCCGGCGGGATTCGATATGGCCCCGTGATCTGGCCATCCGCACGCGGCGCTTGACGTCCATTTTTTTCCGGACGGTGCCCGCATTCACTGGTGAATTATTGCTGATTTATTTCTTCGTAATATGGCTCGACCGTCATGCCCGACGGCGGGCCGCGAGGTGCGCGGTGCGTGACGGAACAGGTCAACAGGGGCAGACAAATCAATGTGCGGAATCGACGGCTTTCTGAATAGCGTCGCCTTCGATGAGGAGACAGCGCGCGGCACGCTCGCGCGAATGACGGCGAGCCTCGCGCATCGCGGGCCGGACGGGCAGGGCATCTGGGTCGACCCGGAAGCCGGCATCGCGCTCGGTCACCGGCGGCTCGCGATCGTCGACCTGTCGGTGCACGGCCGGCAGCCGATGGCTTCCGCGTGCGGCCGCTACGTCCTCGTCTTCAATGGCGAAATCTACAACCATCGCGAACTGCGCGCGGAGCTCGAGCGCACGGGGCGCGCACCGGCGTGGCGCGGCCACTCCGACAGCGAGGTGCTGATCGCGGCGATCGTCGCGTGGGGCGTCGAGGCCACGTTGCGGCGCGCGACCGGCATGTTCGCGTTCGCGCTGTGGAATCGCGCGTCGCGGGTGCTGACGCTCGCGCGCGACCGGATCGGCGAGAAGCCGCTCTACTACGGCCGGATCGGCGACGCGCTCGTGTTCGCGTCCGAGCTGAAGGCGTTGCGCGGCTATCCGGGCTTCGACGGCACGATCGACCGCGACGCGCTGTGCCTGTATCTGCGCCAGTCGAGCGTGCCCGCGCCGTACACGATCTATCGCGGCATCCGCAAGCTGCCGCCCGGCACGTACATCCAGTTCGAACATGCGCGCGACACGCCGCGCGTGCGTGCGTACTGGACGCTCGAACAGGCGATCGAGGCGGGCCGCGCGCAGCCGTTCGAGGGCAGCGCAGGCGAAGCCGTCGATCAGCTCGACACGATCCTGCGCCAGGCCGTCGCGCGGCAGATGGAAGCCGACGTGCCGCTCGGCGCGTTCCTGTCGGGCGGCATCGATTCGTCGGCGATCGTCGCGCTGATGCAGGCGCAATCGGCGTCGCCGGTCGACACGTTTACGATCGGCTTTCACGAGGCCGGCTACGACGAGGCCGGTTACGCGAAGGCCGTCGCGCGCCATCTGGGTACGCGCCATACCGAGCTTTACGTGACGGCCGACCACGCGCTCGGCGTCGTGCCGAAGCTGCCGTCGATCTACGACGAGCCGTTTTCCGATGCGTCGCAAATCCCGACCTTTCTGGTGTCCGAACTGACGCGCCGGCACGTGAAGGTGAGCCTGTCCGGCGACGGCGGCGACGAGCTGTTCGGCGGCTATACGCGCTACTTCCTGACGCCGCGCCTGTGGCGCAAGCTGCATCGCGTGCCGGCGGCGGTGCGCGCGCGGATCGCCGCCGCGCTGCATGCGTTGCGGCCCGATCACGCGGACCAGCTCGCGGCCGTCGCGCAGGGCGCATGGGGCGGCGGCGTGGAAGCGCGCGAATCGTCGTCGCGCATCGGCGATCGCCTGCACAAGCTCGGCCATGTGATGACCGCCGAGAGCCGCATCGGGCTGTACCGGCTGCTGATGTCGTCCGTGCATCATCCGGAGCGCATCGCGCTGGCGGGGCAGGAGCCGCCGACGCCGCTCGACACGGTATCCGCGTGGCCCGCGCACCTGAGCTTCGCCGAGCAGGCGATGGCGATCGACACGCTCACGTATCTGCCGACCGACATCCTCGCGAAGGTCGATCGCGCGGCGATGGCCGTGAGCCTCGAGACGCGCATGCCGTTCCTCGATCATCACGTCGTCGAATTCGCGTGGCGCGTGCCGGCGTCGGTGCGCTTGCCGGAAGGGCAGTCGAAGGCGCTGCTGCGCCGGCTGCTCGACCGGTACGTGCCGTCCGCGCTGATCGACCGGCCGAAGCAGGGCTTCTGCGCGCCCGTCGACCACTGGCTGCGCGGCGCGCTGCGCGACTGGGCCGACGCGCTGCTGCGGCCGTCGCGCCTGCGCGACGAAGGCTTCTTCGATGCGGCGGCGGTCGAGCGGCTGTGGCGCCAGCACCAGACGGGCCGGATGAACTGGCAGCACCAGCTGTGGACGGTGCTGATGTTCCAGGCGTGGCTGGAACATCAGCGAGCGACGTGATGCGGCGTGCCGCGCGCGGCGCCACGCGCACCGCGCGCGGGGATCAGCCGACGATCAGCGGCGTGCCGACCGACAGGCGGTTCGGATCGCGTGACACCGACGGATTGAGCTGCAGGATCTCGTTGAACGCGCGCGTATCCTGCTCGCCGCGCGTCATCGCCTGCTGATCGGCGCGCGACACGTGCGCGGCGTCGAGCAGCGACTGGCGATGCTGGTCGGCGATGACCCACAGCGAATCGCCCGCGACGACGATGTAGGGCTGCGGCGACGCCGATGGTTGCGCGGTCGACGGCGTGGCGCTGGCGGACGGCGAAGCCGGCGCGGCAGGCGACGTACTGGGCGATGCGCTCGCCGAAGCGCTTGGCGCGGCGCTTGCCGAAGGACTGGCCGAACGGCTGGCCGACGCGCTCGGCGACGCACCGGGCGCGAGATTCGATTGCGACGAATTCGACGAATTCGACTGATTCGACGAACCGGACCCCGAGCCGAAGAACGTCGTCAACAGACCTTCGATCAGCTTGTACGCGAACGCGCCGACCGGAATCAGCACGACGGCCGTCGGGATCTTCTTGATCAGCGGCGTCGCGTTCGGGAAATGCGTGTTCAGACGCCCGCCGAGCAGCAGCGCGGTGGACACGCCGGTCGCGATCGCGAGATCGTAATGGCCGCCGCTCCACTGCACGCCGGTGCCGAGACCGCCGTACGCGACGGCCATGAAGTCGCTCGCCGAATCGGTGAAGCGCACGATGCGGCTGCGCTTGTCCGCATTCACGCGGTGCGCGCCGATCGTGTAGACGAGGCCCGCATACGTGGCGCCGAACGCACCGCTCGCGATGGCGGCCGAGCCGTAGGCGAGATCGAACGCCCCGTGCGCGTGCACCACGCCGCTGATGCCGACCGCGAGCGTCGCGGTCGACGTGATCGCGGCGCCCGCGCGGCCCGCGATCCCGAACAGGTGACGCGGGTTACCGGTATGGAGCTGCTGCAGCGACGTGCCGCCGACGGTGCCCTGCATCTGCGCGAGCACGTCCGCGGCGAGCGCCTTGATGTGGGTGGTCGCGTCGTCGAAACTCATCAGCCCGACGCGGTTCAGTTCGACATACTGCGCGGCCAGCGTCCGCGCTTCGTTCGAGATCTGCTCGAGCTGCGCGCGCCGGTTCTGGCCGTAATCGTGCGCGCCCGAGCGCAACTGCCGCGACAGCGTCACTTCGAGCCGCGTGAGCACCGCCTGCGCGGCTTTCGGATCGCCGGCCTGCAGGCTGCGCACCGCGCCCTGGTGCATGACCTGGAACACGCGACCGAGACGCGAGCCCAGCAGGAACGACGACGTCGCGCTGCTCAGCATGTCCTGCCGCAGCACGTGCGTCGCGCCGAGCGTATCGGCGATCACGAGCGCGCCCGCACCGGTGACGAGCGAGCTGAAGCCGATCGACTTCCACAGCTCCGCCTTGCGGAACGACGGCCGATGCACGCGCAGCGCGTTGATCTGCGCGAGCGCCTGCAGTTCCTCGATCATCTTCGCCTGTTTCGGGTTCGCCGCGATCTGCCGGCCGACGCTGATCGGCTTCGACGGATCGTTCTTCAGCGCTTCGCGCTCGACCACCGATTGCCAGTACGCGCGACTGTCGGGCAGCGGCCCGGCGGGATCGGCGGTCGACACGACGGTGCCGCGCGCCGGTGCGCGGCCGCCCGCTTCCGCGAGCCAGCGTTCGCCGAAGCGGCGGGCGAGTTTTTCGGTGCGCGTGGCGGGCGGATGATCGGCCGACGCCCACTGCGTCATCGCATGCTCGATCGTCGCCTTGCGCGCCTGGTTGACGAGCGCGGTCGTGTTGCGTTCGTACAGTTCGCCGCGCAGCGTCGCGAGCGCGTCGTCGGACAGCCCTTTCGACTTGCCGATGCGCGCGATCTCCGCGAACAGCACCTGTTGCTGGTTCGCGAACGCCTCGGGGCTCACCGGTTCGAACACGCGCGTGAGCGCATCGGCGCCGTGCAACCGTGCGAACTTGCCGTGACGGTCGGTCTGGTAATAGTCGACGATCCGTTCCGCCAGCGCCCGCGTCAGGTCCTGGTTCGCGATGAAGTCGGCGCCGTGCGTGCCGTACGACAGCCCGACGTGCAGCCAGTCGATCGCCTTGCGGTCGAGCAGCGCATCGAGCAGCTCGACGTGGCCGGCGCCAGGCACCGGTTCGAGCACGGCGTCCCATCCGTGAAAGCTCAGCATCACGTTCGGCGCGGGCTCGCCGGCGTGATCGTGCGACCACGTCTCGAACGACGTCATCAGCCGTGTGTACTCGGCATAGCTGTCGTTGGTGCCGGCGATCGTGCGGCGGTCGTCCGCGGAGACGAGCGGGCGGCCCGACGCCGCTTCGAGACGAAGCTGGAAGCCGTGGCGCGATGCCGCGGTGAGCCATTTGTGCAGATGCGCGATGTCGTCGAGCTCGAGCGTGCGCGTGGTGCCGTCCGGCGCCTCGCGCGTGATCGTCGCGTCGGCCTCGTTGTAGCGCGCGCCGATCGGGGAGCCGAACTGGCGCGCGCGCCGGATGAACGCCGGATCGTGCTTGCCGCCGCGCGCGGCCGCGAGCGTATGCGGATCGACCGGAATCGATACCACCGGCATCGCGCCGCCATATTGCTCGACGTGGCGCACCGCGAGCGCGGGATCGTCGCGCAGATTGAACGCACGCGCCATCGGCGCGACGCGGTCCTGGATCTCGGCCGGCGCGCGCACGAACGCCTGGATCGCGCGCTTGTCGATCATGCGTGCCGCGCTGTGGCGCGTGGCGTAAGCCTGCATCCACTTCACGAAGCGGTTGTGATCGCCGCCGGGATCGGCGACCGGCCCGCGCGACGGCATGCTCGACACCTCGCGCGCGAGACCGATGGGGATGCCGAGCGCCTTCAGCATCGGTGCGTCGGCCAGGATCGTCTGCGGTTCGTCGGTCAGCGCGAGGCCGCCGGCATCGGGCTGGTTCTTGCGTGCGGTGACCGCCTTCACGCGGTCGATCGTCGGGAACCAGTCGGCCACCTTCGCGGCGCCGTAACGCATCACCCATTCCGCGACCGTGCTCGAACCCAGGCTCGGCTGGTAGGGCCGCAGCGTCAGCGGCTTGGCCGCCGGCGTTTTCGGCGGCTTCGGCGCATTCGACGCGTTTGCCGCGTTCGCGGCGCGGCGGTTGCGCCGGCCGCCCTTGCCGCGCAGCGCATTGCGGACCCGGCTGGCGGGGCCGGTTGCGCCGCTGGCGCCGCCGCCCGCCGGCTGCGCGGCTTGCTGGGCCGCGGCGAGGTCGGCCTGAGCGGCTTTCACGCGATCGATCTGGCCGGCGATCTGCGTGCGGATCCACCGCGTGGCGAGGTCGAACTTCTGCGGCAGCGCATCGAAATACGACTTCTCGTCGAGCAGCTGCGTGAGTCGTTGCGCGAGCGCGGCTTTCTGCGTGGCGGTCGCGCGCGGATCGAACGCCTCGGGCGCGAGCGTCGACAGCAGGAAGTGCTGGTTCGCGCCGAACGGGCCGCGCCCGAGCGGCATCTCGTCGAGCGGGCGGCCCGCGTCCGGGTGGTCGCGCAATTGCTCGGCGTTGTCGTACCAGAGCGCGTTGCCGTCGTGGATCGCGATGATGCCGCGGCGCGTATGCAGCGATTCGGCAACCGGATGATCGGTCTCGTACACGTACACGTAGTGATCGCCGCCCAGCGCCTTCAGTTCCAGCGCACGCATCAGGTGGAGCGTGTTCGCGCCGCTGAAGTCGATCGCGAGCTGCTTGCTGTCCGGGACGAGCTTCGGCGGCAGGAACGGACTGTCGGCGCCTTCGATCTCGGCGATCTTGCGGCGCACGCCGGGGTCGGCTTTCGCGAGGCCGCGCTGCACGCGCGTGCCGAGTTTCTGCATCGGCGGCTTCTCGTCGCCGAGCGCCTTGCGCATTTCCGCCGGCGCAAAGCCGCCGTAGCGTTCGACCGTGTCGTGCGCGACGTCCGTCACGACGAATCGCACGCCGCGCCGGCCGCCGGACAGGTTGCGCGCGCGCCGGCGGAATGCGGCGCCGAGATCGCGCGGCGCGATCGTCGCGTCGCCGAGCGAGGTCGACTCGTGATAGGTCCAGTCGTGCGCGGCGTTGCGCGTCGCGTAGCCGAGCACCTTGCCGGTTTCCTTGTCGATCGCGTAAAGCGTCGCGCCGTCGCCGGCCGCTTTCGCCGCCTGCTTCGGCCGGCGAAAGCGCGGCGCGTCGGCAAGCGACTTCAGCGTCGTGACGACGTCCGCGTCGGGCGTCGCCGCCGCCTGTTCGGCTTCCCACGTGCGGCCGTCGCTGCGCGCGGTGATCCGCGCGGCGCCGCCGTACTCGCGCAATTCCGCGAGCGGCACGGGCGACACGTAGAAATCGACGTCCGCCCGTTCCGCGCTGCCGTTGTCCTTCAGCGCGCGATAGACCGCGTCGGGGATCGACACGGCCGGATCGGCGGACGCCTTGTCGACGAACGTACCGTGCTCGTCGGTGCGCATGCTCGCGACGAATTTCGGCTGCGCATGGCGCGCGTCGATCGACGCGTCCGGCCGCGCTTCATGCTCGGCGATCAGCACGTGCGCATTCGTGCCGAACGCATCCTTCATCTGCTGGAGCGACGCGAGTTGCGAACCGTCGATGCGGATCAGGTCGCGCTTGCCGTGCGAGGCGAGGTGATCGAGCGCATGCTGGCGGCGCGCGGCGTCCGCCGCCGCTGCGGGCACCGGCGCGTTCGACCCCGGCTGCGGCGCGGGCGCCGGCATCTCGCGCGGCACGCCGAGCGCGTGCATCGCGTCGGCCTGGCTCGCATAGTACGCGCGATAGGTCGCGTGGCCCGGCACGGACGGCGCGACGTCGCCGAAGGCGGTCGCGAGCCGGCGCAGCCCGGCTTCGTCGCCGGGCATCACGTGGTCGGCTTCGCGTGCGATCGTATCCGGCAGGCGGGCGTCCCGGGCGATGTCGATGCCGCCATCGTCGAGAATTTCGCGGCGCACCGCGAACGCATTCGCCTGCGCGCGCGCTTCGGCCATCAGCGCGCTGTCGGTCAGCGCGTCCGGCGACGAGCGGTCGAGCGCGAGGCGGCGCGTGATCGTCTCGACCGCGTGCTGCGCTTCGTGTGCGAGCGTGTAGACGAGCGTGCCGGCGCCGTAGAACTGCCCGTCGAGCACGATCCGCTGCTTCGCGGTATCGATCCGGCTGCCGCGCCCGGGCCGGCCCACCACGATTTTCCAGCCGGCCTCGCCGGCCAGCGCGACCTGCTGGCGCAACAGGCTCGAGCGGTCGACCAGCGCATGGGCGGCCTTGGGCAGCGGCGCGCCGCCGAACCGCATCCGGATGCGCGTGATGACGGACGGCTTCTGCACGAACGCGTCGGGCGGCAAGTGCTCGGTGATGCCGGGATGCGCGAGCTCGATCGCGCCGCGCGCGATGCCGTCCTCGAGCATCACGCGCAGCGTGCCGATCTCGCGGACGATGCCTTCCACGTTCAGCTTCGGCGCATCGGTCATGACCGTCGACGGATCGCTCAGGTAGAAGTCGCCGTGCGCATCGAACACGCCTTCGAAGTCGTAGTACAGACGGTGCTGCGCGGTGATGTCGCGCGCGCGGTCGAGCTGCGCGAAGGCGTCGCGGGTGACGCGCGACGGCAGCATGCCGGCCATCACGTCGTGGCTGCTCAGCGACGCGAACGGCGCGTACATCACGGCCACGCGATCGAATGCCGCGAACGGGCCGCCGACCGTCAGCGTGCGCAGCCCGTGTGCGCGCAGCGCCGCGAGCCCTTCCTGTTCGAGGCGGATCGATTCGATGTGG
This sequence comes from Burkholderia sp. AcTa6-5, assembly GCF_017815075.1. Taxonomy (NCBI): domain Bacteria; kingdom Pseudomonadati; phylum Pseudomonadota; class Betaproteobacteria; order Burkholderiales; family Burkholderiaceae; genus Burkholderia; species Burkholderia sp. AcTa6-5. The sequence continues at coordinate 51,993 of NZ_JAGIQE010000015.1, forward strand.
CCGAGAATCGCGCGATTGTCCGTGCCCTCGTAGAGACCGATCGCATTGCGCCGGCCCAGTTCGAACACGGTCTTCTCGATGCCGGCGCCGGTGGCCGCGCCGGTGAAGCGCTCGACCGGCACGCGTGCGGCCGGATCGCCGCTCGCGTGGACGCCGTTGCCGTCGACGTCGAGCGCGCCGAGGTCCGGGCGCTGGTGCGGCGCCGGATCGTAGCGCAGCCATGCGTTGGTATGGCTGAGCCGCGCCTCGGCGCCGAGTCCGACCGCGATCGTCGGCGGCGCGTAGACGGGGCGCTGCCAGACGTTCGCGAGCCAGGCGGCGGCGTCGCGGCCGTTGCGTGCCGACAGAATCACCGACGAGCCGGGCAGGCCGAGCACCGAGCGGTGCGCGAGCGTGACCTCGACCGGCGTGTACGGCCGGCCGTCCGGATCGACGAGGCGGCCTTGCGCGTCGGTGACGCCATGCACGATCACGATGCGGCCGTCGCGGTCGTAGGACAGCGGACCCGAGCGATCGAGCGTCAGCGCGTCGACGCCGGCGACCGGCTTGCCGTCGAACGGCGAGGCCTTCACCGCACGTGCGCGCGACCATGCGGTTTCTTCGGCGAGTGTCGCGGCCGTCTCGCGTGGCGCCGGCATCGTCACGCCGGCGCGCTGCGCGGCCTGCGCGTGGCGCCGATACAGGTCGCCGTAGGTGACGCCGCCGTCGAGCGACGTCGGGCTGTGCTCGAACGCGTCGGCGAGGCGCGCGAGCGAGGCGGCGTCGCCGGCCCGCGCGCGGCCGTATTCGTTGGCGATCGCGTCGGGCAGCGCGACATGGCGGCCGATGTCGATGCCGAGGTTCGCGCGGATCTCGTCGCGCACCGCGAATGCGTTGACCTGCGCGCGCGCCTCGGCAAGCAGCGCGCTGCGCACGTAGCGCTGCGTCGAGCCATAGTCGAGCCCGAGCGTGCCGGTCGCGGCCTCGAGCGCATGGCGGGCTTCGTGCGCGAGCACGTAGACCATCGATCCGGTCGACTGCAGGCCCCCGTCGATCGTGACGCGCCGCCGTCGCGTGTCGATCTTGCTGCCGCCGCCCGGCTTGCCGCGCACGACTTTCCAGCCTGCGTCGGCGCCGAGCCGAAGCTGCTGCGACAGCAGGCTCGATGCGTCGATCAGCCGGTAGGCTTCCTTCGGCAGCGGCGCGCCGCCGAAGCGCATCCGCACGCGCGTGATGACCGACGGCTTTTGCACGAACGCATCGGGCGGCGGCGTTTCGGCGAGTCGCGGATGCGCGAGTTCGACGTGGCCGCGCTCGAGGCCTTGCGTCAGCGCGCGTTCGATCACCGCGAGCCGCTGCAGCGTGGTGAAATGCTCGCCCGCGCCCATGCCGATCGCACCGGGGTCGCTCAGCAGGAAATCGCCGCCGCGTGTGAAGAGGCCTTGCAGGTCGAAGCCGATGCCGGTGCGTTCGACGACTTCGCGAATCTGCCGGATGTGCTCGAGCGCCGCGCGCGACACCACGCGCGGCAGCGCGCCCGTCTCGAAGCCGAAGCTGTGGAACACGCCAAGCGGCCGGTACAGCACGGCGACGCGATTCAGCGCGGAGAACGGACCGTCCATCGTCACGGTCTTCAGCCCGTACGACGCGAGATCGTCGAGTGCGATGCTCTCGTCGATCGCCGCCTCGATCTGGCGCGCTTCGGACGTATGCGGGCCGTTGTCGTAAACCGCGAGCGCGGCATCGTGACCGAGCGCGAACACGGTTTTTTCGGCACCGGCGCCGAGCAGCTCGCCGACGTGACGCTCGACGTCGATCCGCGCCGCCGGATTGCTTTCGAGGTGCACGCCTTCGGCGTCGGCCGCCAGTTGCCCGAGATCATGCGGCGCCGCGGGCGCGGGATCGTAGCGGCGGAATGCGCCGGTGTCGAGCAGCGCCGCGTGTTCGCCGACCGCGTGCGGGGGCGGCGCATATACCGGCCGCTGCCACAGATTCGCGAGCCCGGCGGCGGCCGCCTCGCCGCCGTGCTTCGCGGACAGCACGATCGAATAGCCATCCTTGACCAGGAACGACGGCGCCTGGTCGAGCGCGTATTCGTGCACGCCGGCCGGCCGCCCGCCGGCGAGCAGCGTGCCGTCCGGCAACGTGTCGGCGTGCAGCATCAACACGCCTTCGTCCTCCAGCATCGTGAAGTGGCGGCTGCGCGCCGCCTGCAGGTCGGCCGCCGCGGGCACGGGCCCGTCGCCGAACGGCGACGCATATTCGGCATGCGCGCGGCTCCATGCCACGCGTTCGTCGAAGCTGCGCACCCCGTGCGGCACGTCGCCCGTCTCGTGCGTCTGCGGCGCGGGCATCCGGCGCGGGATGCCGCCGCGGCGCTTCTGGCGCGACCATACGTCGTCGTAGAAATCGCGGTAGGTCTCGCCGTCGCGGCCCGACACGGGCGCATCGGCGAATGCGTCGACGAGGCGTCCGACCGTGCCCGCATAGTCGCGCGACGGCGCGCGCCATGCGGCGCCTTCGCGCTCGATCGCATCCGGCAGGCGCACGTGCGCGGCGATGTCGCCGCCGCCCGCGAGCTCGATTTCGTAGCGTGCCTCGAACGCGTTGATCTGCGCGCGCGCCTCGGCTTCGAGCGCCTTGCGCGTGAAGCGGCTGCGGTTGCCGTAGTCGAGGTTCAGCACGCCGGCCATCGCCTCGACCGCATGGCGCGCTTCGTGCGCGAGCGTATAGGTGATGCTGCCCGGATGCTGGAGCGCGCCGTCGATCGTCACGCGGCGCTTGCGCGGATCGATGCGGCTGCCGCCGCCGCGCTTGCCGAGCGTCACGCGCCAGCCGGCGTCCTGCAGCATGCGCAGTTGCGTGGCGAGCGTGCCCGACTGCATCGCGAGCGCCTGCGCGGCTTCGGGCAGTGCCGCGCCGCCGAAGCGCATCTGCATCCGCGTGACCCAGCCCGGCTTCGCGGCGCCGGCGTCGGGCGGGGCGGTCTCGGTCGTTTCAGGGTGCGCGGCGGCGAGGCCGATGTCGTCGTTCGCCGCGGTGCGACGTTCGCCGCCCGTCGGCGCGCGGTCGGCCTGGCCGTCGGCGTCGTCGAGCGCGCGTGAGCCGCGGTTGGCCGCGGCGGTTTCGCGTTCCGCCATCCGCTCGGGCGTGCCGGCGTGTTCCGGCTTGACGAGCACGAGCACGCGGTTCGGCGCGCTGAACACGCCATCGAGCGCGTTGACCGGCTCGGGCGGCGCAGCCGTCCGCGGCATCGCCGGTTCGTTCGGGCCGCGCTTGCCGGCCAGCACGATCACCGTGTCGTCGGCAGCCGCGCGGGGCGCAGCCGGCGGCGCTTCGTCGGGCGCGATGCCGGCCGGCAGGCCGGCTTCGTGGGCCGCGACCGTCTCCGGCGCGGGATCGAAGCGCAGCACGCGCGCGCCCGCGCGCAACTGGCCGTCCGCCCCGAATGCATCGGGCGCGGCTGCATAGACGGGCTTCTGCCAGCGGTTCGCGAGCTCGGGTGCGAGCGCCGCGTCGTGTTCGCCGGCGACGACGATCACCGGTTCCGCGAGATCCTGCGGGCGCGGCGACGATGGCCGCGCACCCGGCGCGTCGGGCGTCGCGCCGCTGCGCACCACGTAGACCGTGCGATCGCCGATTTCCATCGGCTCGGCGTTCGGCCCGCGCGGCACGGCGATGCCGGCCGGATCGGACGTCGCCGCGCGCGCGACGGGCGCGTCGTCCGTCAGATCGACGACCTTCGCGTTGACGCGCGGCGGCGTGCCGTCCGGCTTCGCGCGCGTGCCCGGGCCGGCCGGCTCGTCGGCCGCGACGGGCCGCCAGCGCATCGATTGCGTGTCGGCGCTGCGCCGGTTGGTGCTCGCGGTCGTGCTGCTTTCGGCATCGGTTTCGTCGCGCTGCTGCTGTACGCGGGCGTGTTCCTCGCTGGTGCGGCGCGTGCTGCGCGCGTCGGCGGATACGCTCGCGGCTTCGCCTTCGGCCGCCGTCTGCGCGAGGCGGCGCGGCGCCTGCGCGCCGGCGACCGTCTGCCGGTATGCGTCGCTCGCCTGGTCGAGCACGTGTTGCAGCACGTCGAGCGGCGTCTTCGCGACGATCTTCGGCGTCACGCTCATCTCGCCGTCGGGGCCGAACGACATGCGTTCGCCGGTGCCGGCCACGTCGTCGACGCGCGTGCCATTGGTCCAGGCCTTCGGCGACACCGAGACGACGGACAGCGTGCCGTCCTCGCCGAGCACCACCGATTTGCCCGGCGGCAGGCGCTTCGCGGATGCGCGGTCGAGCACGCGAATCGGCGTGTTGTCGTAGGTGAGCACCTTGTCGCCCACGCGGAGCGTGCCGTCCGGCGACACCTTGACGGCTTCGCCGTCGAGCGTCACGCGCGTGCGGCCGGCCGCGAGCGACGACGCGTCGCCGCTGTTGAGAATCCGGCCGATCGTCCGGCTGTCGACGCTGACGGTCTTGCCGTCGGCCCCGCGGATCGGCACCGGCTGGCCGATGCGCGTGCGCACCGACGTCACCGCGCGTTCCTTGAGGCCGCCGGCGGCCATCAACGCGACGTTGGTGATCCCGGACTTGAGCTGCTCGCCGGCCGCTTTCTTGTCGCCGGTGACGAAATACTCGTAGCCCGCTTCGCCGAACGCCTCGACCGCGCCGCCCACGCCCGTCACGACCGCGGTGGTCCGCGCGCCGGTGGCGAGCACCGACGCGACCTTCGGCGTGCGCGTGAGCGCGGTGACCGCGCGCGTGAACAGCTTGCTGCCGGCCAGCTTCGCGGCGCCCGCCGCGCCCATCGGCACGAGGTTGATGAAGTCGGCCCGCGCGCCCGGGTCGGTAAACGGATTGAGACTGCGCCCGTGGTCGGCGCGATTGGCGAGATCGAGTCCGGCGCTCGTCATCGTCGCGCCGATCGCCGTATACATCATCCCCGCACCGAGGATGTTCAGCGGCACGCCGACGATCGCGCCGATGCCGGTGCCGTCGAGCAGCGTGCCGAGACCTTCGAGCGCCATCCCGCCGACCATCATGCCGATGTTCAGGCCCGTGCTCGTCAGCGTGTTCAGAAAACTGTCGAAACCGCTTTCGTGATGCGCGGCCTTCGACACGAGCTGCAGCGTGCCGTCCGCGTTGTGGCCGGTCGCGATGTCGACGGTGCCGTCCGTCGACAGCTCGTTGTTGTCGATGTAATCGTTGATGTCGTCGTAGTTGCTCGCCGTCTCGTCGACGTACTGCGTGCCGTCCTTGCCGCTGACCTTGAACAGCGCGCTGGTGGTCATGCCGGCATCCTTGGCCGCGTAGACCATCGGCAACACGCTGACCTGCGTCGTCGCGCCGCCGCCGATCGACAGCAGCTTGTCGCGCACGCTGTTGATCGTCTTCAGCTTGTCCTTGTCGGTGTAGCGCGCGACGTCGTCCTTCGTCGGCGATACGGGATCCGAACCGTCGCTCGACGCCGCGTCGTTCTGGACGTCCGGCTGCATGCCGAGCGCGACGCCGATCAGATTGCGCTGCTCGTTGTCGGTCAACTTGCCGAACGCGATCGTGCCGCCGTTGTTCGTGCTCGCGCTGGCTGCGTCGAGCAGCGAATTCGACAACTCGCCGCGATGCGCTTCGTAGAAATCGTGCAGCGCCTTCTTGTAGTCGTTCTCGGCGTCCGAACCGGGCGCCGCATAGCGCAGCCGTTCGTCGAGGCCGGCGTCGAACCCGTCCATCAGCACCTGCTGGTGCGACGTTTCGCTCAGCAGTTGCAGACGCTGTACCGCGTTGTCGGCCTGCGTGACGGCCGCCTTCGCCTTGTCGAGCTCGTCCTGATACAGGTTCGGACGCGGCGCCGACGGCGCCGGGATCATGTCGTCGCCCGAGACGGTGCGAAAGCGCATGGGCGGCGGATTCGCGGCTGCCCAGTCGTCGTACTTTTTCTGCACCGACTCGAGCGTGCTCTTCGCCTGCGTCTGCTTGATGTGCGCCTGCGACAGCGCGAGTTGGGTCGCGCGCTCGTTGACCGAATCCGACATCCGGCTGTCGGCCGCGCGGATCGCGCCCGCGACGGTCTGCATGCGCTTTACGTGGAGCATCGTCGGGCCGGCCTGTGCGGCGGTCGGGCCCGACGACTGCGGCAGCAGGAACGGGCGGTCGAGCAGCGGCGACGCGGGCAGCGACGATGCGTCATTGGACCCGGGTAACGTCGGCGAGGCCTGCGGCGACGCGCTGGGCAGCGTCGGCGTGCCGGTGGGGGCGGCCGACGTCGCCGTTGACAACGACGATGCCGGCACACCCGGCAGGCCGTTCGCGGTCGACAGCGACGGCGTCAGCAGCGGCGTTTGAAGCGTGGGTTTCGTGAAGATCGATTGCGCGTTCACCCGCGCCTTGAGCTGCGACGCCTGATCGTCGTACTGCTGCGCGAGCGTCGCGCCGTACGCGACGACGAAGCCGTCGTGCGCGATGCTCGCCTGCTGCTTCGCCTGATCGAGCTTCGCATACGCATCGCCGAGGTCCAGGTCGACCTGCGGATCCTTGATCATCGCGTGCGGATTGTCCTTGTGCCACGCGCTGGATGCGTCCTGCTTCTTCGTATAGTCGGCCTGCAGCGTGTCGACCTGCCGCTGCGCGGACAGCATCTGCAGATAGCCGCCGCTCGTGTTCGCGGCCGTCTGCGCGCGGGCGAGCGCGGTCTTCGCGTCCGACACCTCGTTCGCGACGACCACCGTCGGTCCTTCCTTGCCGCTGGCCGAATCGTAGCGCTGCTGCGCGTTCGTGAGCGCCAGGCTGTCGTTGGCCGCGCCGTACGCGGCGTTCGCATAGTTCGCATCCTTCGCGGCGGACGTGACGGCCTGCTGCGCGGCATCCTGCGAAGCGGGCGCATCGGGCATCGTGACCTGCAGCTCCAGCGGCTGCAACGCGTCGTTCAGCCGCCCGACGCCCGCATCGAGCGCGGCCTTGTAGTCCGGATCGGCCAGGTACGACTGGAACTGCGTATACGCGAGATTGGAATTCGCGACGTCCGCGAAGTATTTCGACGCACCCACGGCCGCCTTCGCGCTCGCGGTCTGCCAATTGTCGTAGAGCCGGATCTGCAGCGGGTTCTTGCAGTCGCCCGGTTGCGGCACCCAGTTCGGATCGTTCGCATGATCGGGGAAGGCGTCGAGCAGCGTCTTGAACTGCTGGTCGGCCGCGTGCTGCGCGTCGCCGGGGTCCGTCACCTTGCCGGAATCGTCGATCTTCATCCCGGCCGGCATGTCGGCGTTCGCCTGTTCGCCGTACAGGATCATGTAGCCGGCGTCGGTCGTCACGTTCAGCTCGCGCTGCGCGGTGTCGGCCGTCGTGCGCGCCTTCGCGTAGTCGGCCTGCGCGGTCTTGCGGTCGTCGGCCGTCGACTCGGGATCGCGGTTGACCAGATGCAGCACGTTCTGCGCGCCTTGCAGCGTCTGCGACGCGTTGTCGTATTTCGTCTGCGCGTCCTGGATCGCTTTCTGTACCGCGCGCGTCTTGTCGTTCTCGACCGTGATGTCGGGCGGCGGCGCCGTATATTGCGCGGCCATGCTCTGGATCAGCGACGTCGCGGACTGGATCTCGGCGTTGGTCGGCTTCGACGGATCGGTGGCCAGCGATGCGGTGACGGGAATCGGCGGCGCGGCGGTCGGGTTCGCGGGCCCGGCGGCCGGATCGTCCTTCTTCGGCGGAGGCGGGGGCGGGGGCGGCGGTGCAACGACCGGATTCAGCGTTTCCGACAGGAAGCGCTGCCAGTTGACACCCAGTCCCAATCCGTCGATCAACAGCATGCTCGTCTCCGTTGAGCCGCGCGATGCGCGGCACGCGCGGCGTCCTGCACGCCGCGACGTGATCGTTCGAGTGTACGGACGCACCCGGCGGCGGGAACGCCGCTGTTTCGTAGCGGCAGGAAGCGCTCGGCGCCCCGGCGTCGCGCGGGCTACGAGATGCGCGCGGCGTGCGGCAGCCATGCCGCGCGGCGTCGTTCGGACCCCTGAAAGCGGCGCGGACGCGCGCGCCCGGCGCCGCGCGCGATCATGCGATTACTGATCGAGACACCGCACGCACAGCCGCTTCGCCTGGCTCGCCGGCAAGCCGCGGCACATCATCACGACCGGGCGCGCATGGCACGACGGGGCGTCGGCGGACGCGGCCGGCAACGGCAGCCGGCGCGCGCGGTCGGGCGGCGTGGTCGCGGCCGCCTCCATGCGTCGCTGCCGCGCCGGCGGCGGCACGTCGCGCACGACCGGGATCGGCTCGATGCCGCCTTCGTGCGCGTTGCGCTGCGCGCTCGCGACGACGCGGCTCACGTAGCCGCTCGAGAAGCCGGTCGTGAAGTTGCCGCTGTAATAGCACGACAGCGCCGCGCGCAACGCGGCCTGCGTCGCGCGGCCGGTGCCCGACGAGCGCGCGAAGCATTCGGTCAGGATCGCGCCGCCGGCCCGCAGATTGCGGCACGGCTCGAACATCGTCGCTTCATCGAGCCCGTATTTCGCGAAATTGCGTTCGTTCACCTGCGCGAGACCGACGCTGTAGCTGAAGCCGCGCGACGACAGTGCGCGCGCGGTCGCGCGCGCCTCGTCGAGCGAGGCGGGCTGGCGCGCCAGATGCCCGCCGACCACGCCGATCGCATACGGATTGAAGCCCGACTCGGTGCGCACGAGGGCGGCGAGCGTAGCGGGGTCGACGTTCGGCGCGCACGCGCGAGCGAGTTGCGCGAAACCGGCGGCGCTGCCGGTTGCCTGCGCGACGCCGGGCTGGCCGCACGCGAGCACGAGCGCGACGAGCGCGGCAACGCACGCGGCGGCGGTTCGCAGGGCGCGTGCGCGCATCATCCGGCTCCGGCGACCCGATACGACAGCACGAGCCCGTGCACGAGCAGCGACCAGCCGTCGAGCGCGACGAACAGGAGCAGCTTGAACGGCACGGAGATCGTGGTCGGCGAGATCATCTGCATCCCTAATGCCAGCAGGATGTTCGCGACCAGCAGGTCGACGACGATGAACACGATGTAGATCACGAAGCCGATCTGGAACGCCTTCGTCAGCTCGGCGAGCGTGAAGCTCGGCACCAGCACGAGCAGGTCGTCGTCCTTGATGCCGTCCGCGCGGTTCTTTGGCCACACCGACGTCGCGGTGCGCACGAAGAATTCGCGATCGCGCTGCCGCGTATGCGAGACGAGGAAATCCTTGATCGGCGGCAGCGCGGCATCGGCGAGCGCGCCGATGTCCGACGTCGACAACTGTCCCGACGCATCGAAGTGGCGCGCCTGCAGCGCGTCGCGGATCGACATCCCGACGGGCGCCATGATGAACAGCGACAGGATCAGCGCGATGCCGTTCAGCACCAGGTTCGGCGGCACCTGCTGGATCCCGAGCGCGGAGCGCAGCAGGCCGAGCACGACCACCAGCTTCGTGTAGCTCGTCACCATCAGCGCCGCGAACGGCGCGATGCCGAGCGCGGCGATCACCGCGATCAGCGCGACCGGATTCGGCAGGTTGCCCATCGTTCAGCGCTCGCGCGGCGCGGGTTGCGTCAGCGTGACGACGCGTACGCCGAGCTTCTGGCCGACCGCGATCAGATGGCCGGTGCCGATCAGCATCCCGTTCGCGACGAGATGGATCACGCTCTGGTTGATGCCCTGCTGCAGCTCGATCACGGCGCCCGGCTGCAGCGCGCTCAGTTCGCCGAGCGGCATCGACGTGGGCGGCAGCTCGAAGCGCAGGTCGACCGCGAGGCCGTCGAGCGAGCGCGGTGCGTCGGCGGGCGGCGCGTCGTGCGTCGTCGTCGGCGCGGAGTCGGTGCGGGTCGGTTCCAAAGGCATCTCCCTGATTCGTTCGACGGTCAGCCGGTTGCCCGACGGCCGTCCGGTGATCTCCCACGCCGGCGCGGCCGGCAGCCGCGCGACGCACAGCAGGTTCTGCTCGTGCGCCTGCCAGCGCTCGATCGCGATGATGTCGCCGCCGACGACGTCGGCCAGTTCGGCCGTCGTCAGCTCGGTGCGGCCGATCTCGAACACGAGCGGCACGGGCAGGCTCGCGTAGGCCGCGCGCGCGTCGGCGAGCGCGGCCGGCGCGGCCGCGAAGAATACGGCCAGCGCATCCGGCGCGTCGAACAGCAGCGCGCCGTGGCAGCGCCACGCGGCGTCGGCGCGCCGCAGCTCGAACCGCAGCGCGGACGGCAACGCGTGCCAGGCCGGCGCGTTGTCCGCCGGCGGCAGCAGTTCCACACGCTGCCGCGTCGCCGTCTGCAGCACGGCCGCGAGCGGCGCGGCGAGATCGGCGAGCAGCGCCGCGCGGATCACGGCCGGAACCGCCGGATCGGCCGCATCGCCGAGCCATTCGGTTTCCGCGATCGGGTCGATCCACAGCGTGCCGGCGGCCGGGCCGACGACGAAACGGTACGCATGTGCATCGGCGGCAGGCTCGGCGTCGACGCGCCAGCGCACCTCGTACGCGTGCTCGCCTAGCGTGACCGGGACGGCGCCCGTCGCGCAATACGCATGCGACAGCCCACGCGCGGCGGCGGCGGACAGGCGCGGCAGGTAGGGCGACGCGTCGAGCGCGACCGCGGCCGGCGCGGCGGCGGGCGGCGGGGAAGCGGCGGGCATGGCCCGGTTCGCGGCGTCGCCGGCGTCGGCATTCGTCAGGAACAGCGCAGGCACGGCGGGATCGGGGCGGATTCGGCGTCGGTTCGACGGGTTGTTCTGATGCCGGCGGCGCCGAGGGGCGCGCGGCTGCTGCGTCGATTGTAGGGACGGCGCTGGCCGCGTGCCGCGCCGGAATCCGTAGTCGCGACCAGCGCGCGCAGACGGCGGGAGCGCGGCGCTACGAAGCGTGACGAAGTGCGGCAGGGTGCAGCGGGGTGCGGCGGCGGGCGATGAAGCGGGCGGCGCGACGGCTGGCGGTCAAAGGCGACCGCCGCCCGGAGGCGGCGGTCGGGACGCGACTGGCTGGCGGGGCCGGACGGCGGGCAGGCCGCATCCGGCTGGCAGGTCGCGAGGGGCTGCGGATCCGCGCAGCGCGGTGGGGAGGCGTTGCCGGCGCGCGGCGAACGGGCGGCGCGCGGGCGAAGCGTTACGCGTAGTCGGCGGACATCGCCGGCTGCGGCGCCGCGCGCATGATCGGCGCCGCGTCGTGGCGCTCGACGTGCGTCATCGCCGCACCGAACAGCACGAGACGATAGCCGACCGCGTAGATCGGGATGATGCGCAGGTTCTTGTCGTGTTCGAGCTGCAGCTTCGAACGGATTCGCGAGATATGAGTGTCGAGCGTGCGCGACGACACGCCGAGCTCGCGGCCCCATACGGCTTCCTGGATTGCCTGCCGCGGCACGATCTTGTTCATGTTGTCGAGCAGGAATTCGACGACGTCGAATTCGCGCGGGGTCACGTCGACGACCTTGTTGTCGATTTCGATCGTGCGGCGGACGAAGTTGATTTTTATGTTGTCGATGTACAGGTATTTGCAATCCATGGTGGCCCTCGCATGTCCGTAAAGGAGTGTTTGCGGGGTCCTGTGCTGCAACTTCCGGGCCAGGGAGATGGTTGTCCGGCGGTGCGAGCCCGCGGCAAGGGCGCGGACGGCGGGGAAGCGTTGAATTTAAAAGAATTTTTAACGGGGAACGCCGGGCGACCGATGAAAGCGGCCGGGCAATAGTGAAGGATTGTTACGTAGCATCGGGTGGCGACGTTACGGGCGTTACGTCTGACGTAACGTGGGAGGAGGTCCGGACGCCGGGGCAGGCCGGATGAGATTGCGGATGGATAACGAACCCTACATCGAACCGTACCGGGCTGGCTCGATTATTTTTAATAATCAATAGGTTGTCGAAGATTTTTGCCGACATTGAACCCTACATCGGCGGCCGAAAAACACCGGCCGCGGCGCATACCTTGCGCCGCAGCCGGCGTCCCGGCCCATCAAGCCTTCGCGCTCTCCGCCGAATCGAACGGCAGCACGTAATGCCGCTTGCCCGTCGCCGCGAAGATCGCGTTCGCCACGGCCGGCCCGACCGGCGCGACGCCCGGCTCGCCGACCCCGGTCGGCGCCTCGGCCGACGGCACGATATGCACCTCGACCTTCGGCATCTCGGCCATCCGCAGCACGTGATAGCCGTCGAAGTTGCGTTGCTCGACCTGGCCGTCCTTCAGCGTGATCGCGCTGTGCATTGCCGCGCCGAGCCCGAAACCGATGCCGCCTTCCATCTGCGCGGCGACGATGTCGGGATTGATCGCGATCCCGCAGTCGACCGCGCACACCACGCGCTCGACCTTCACCTTGCCGTCCGCATCGACCGACACCTCGGCCACCTGCGCGACATAGCTCTTGAACGCCTCGGCCACCGCGATCCCGCGCCCGCGGCCCTTCGGCAGCGGCTTGGCCGGATCCCAGCCGGCCTTCTGCGCGGCCAGCTCCAGCACCGCGCGCATCCGCGGCTCCTTCGCGAGCAGGTCGCGGCGGAACGCGTACGGATCCTTGCCGGCCGCATGCGCGGCTTCGTCGATGAACGCCTCGACCGCGTACGCCGTGTGCGAGCTGCCGACCACGCGCCACCACAGCACCGGCAGGCCGACCTGGGTCGTGGTGAGTTCGACCGACACGTTCGGCACCGCGTACGGCAGATTCGCCGCGCCCTCGACCGACGTCGCGTCGATTCCGTTCTTGACCATGAATGCCTCGAACGGCGTGCCGGCGAGGATCGACTGGCCGACGATCCGGTGACGCCAGCCCACCAGCCGACCGTCCGCGGTCAGGCCCGCGTCGAGCTTGTGGAAGTACATCGGCCGGTAGAAGCCGCCCTGGATGTCGTCCTCGCGGGTCCATTGCAGCTTGACCGGCTTGCCGTCCGCGCCGAGCGCCTTCGCGATCGACACGGCCTCGACCACGTAATCCGACCACGCGTTCGCACGCCGGCCGAAGCTGCCGCCCGCATACAGCGTGTGGATCTTCACCTGTTCGGGCTTCAGTCCCGCGACCTTGGCCGCGTTGCTCTGGTCGACCGTCTGGAACTGGTCGCCGGCCCAGATCTCGCAGCTGTTCGCCGTCAGCTTGACGACCGCGTCGAGCGGCTCCATCGGCGCATGCGCGAGATACGGGAATTCGTACGTCGCGCTGATCTTGCGCGCCGCGCCGGCGATCGCCGCATCGGCATCGCCGTCCTTGCGCGCGGACGCGCCCGGCTTCTCGGCGAGTTGCCGGTATTCGCGCATCAGCTCGTCCGAGCCGCGCTTTTCCGCCTTCGTTTCGTCCCAGTCGATCTTCAGCGCGTCGCGGCCCTGTTTCGCGGCCCAGAAGCCCGTCGCGACGACCGCGATACCGCCCGGCACCTGCACGACCGAGACGACGCCCGGCACGGCCTTCGCGGCCGTCGCGTCGAACGATTTCACCGTCGCGCCGAAGCGCGGCGGCCGCTGCAGCAGCGCGACGCGCATGCCGGGGAACGTCGTGTCGAGCGTGAAATGCGCGGTGCCGTTCGATTTCGACGATGCGTCGACGCGCGGAATCCGATGCCCGATCAGCTTGAAATCGGCCGGCTGCTTCAGCGTGACCTTGTCCGGCACCGGCAGCTTCGACGCATCGGCGACGAGCGTGCCGTATGCGGCCGTCTTGCCGCTCTTTGCGTGCGTGACGACGCCGTTGGCGGTGGTCAGTTCGGCGGCCGGCACCTTCCAGCGGGCCGCGGCGGCCGACACGAGCATCGCGCGCGCCTTGCCGCCCGCTTCGCGCAGTTGCTGCCACGAGTTCGACATGGCCGAGCTGCCGCCCGTGCCCTGCATCGTGCCGAACGCGAGGTTCGCATAGCGCTTCGCATCGGCCGGCGCGCTTTCGACGCGCACGCTCGACCAGTCGGCGTCGAGCTCCTCGGCGACGATCGTCGCGATGCCCGTATATGCGCCCTGGCCCATTTCGACGTGCTTCGCGATCACCGTGACGGCGCCGTCGGGCGTGATGCGCAGGAAGGCGTTCGGCGCGAATTCGCCGGCCGGCGCGGTCGCGGCGAGCGCGCGGCGGCCGAGGCCGGCCCAGTCGAAGCCGATGGTCAGGCTGACGGCGGCAGCGGCGCCCGCGGCTTTCAGGAACGTGCGGCGCGACGGGCGCACCGCATCGGTGTGGTCGAGTTCGATCGTCATGGTCAGGCTCCCAGTGTCGCGGCCGCATCGTGGATCGCGGCCCGGATGCGGGCGTAGGTCGCACAGCGGCAGAGGTTGCCGTTCATCGCGGCGTCGATGTCCGCATCGGTCGGCTTCGGGTTCTGTTCGAGCAACGCGGTGGCCGACATGATCTGGCCGGACTGGCAATAGCCGCATTGCGGCACCTGCAGCTTCACCCACGCGGCCTGCACGGCCTGCGCGGGCTTGCTTTGCACGCCTTCGATCGTCGTGACGTGCTTGTCCGCGATGCCGGCGAGCGGCAGCACGCACGAGCGTACGGCCTGGCCTTCGAGATGGATCGTGCACGCGCCGCACTGCGCCATGCCGCAGCCGAATTTCGTGCCGGTCAGTCCCGCGTGTTCGCGAATCGCCCAGAGGACGGGCATCGACGGATCGGCGTCGAGCGTGACGTTCTTGCCGTTCAGGACAAACGAGGTAGGCATGTTGTATGTCTCCGTGGGGAAAACCCGCCTTACGGGCAGGTTAGCCGGGAGTGTGCGCGAGCAGCCCGAATTTGCGTCTACCCAATCCTGCAAATTTATTGAACAATCCTGCAAATCCCCGGCACGCCGCAGGCCGTTTCGCTATGCTCGCGCGACACGGGAAATCATTCGAGGATGCGTCATGGACATGACCGATATCGTCGCGTCGCGCGAATCCGGGCGACGTGAGCTGGCGTCGCTGATCGGCCGTTTCGCGCCGGCGGACGGCTCGCATTCGACGGCCGTACCGGGCCTGATGCTGCATCGGCACACGCGGCCGGTCGATCTCGGCTGCGGCGTATCGCGCGCCGCGCTGGTGATCGCCGCGCAGGGCGCGAAGCGCGTGATCGTGGCCGGCCAGGCTTACGAATACGACACCCACAATTGCCTGATTACGTCGATCGACTTGCCGATCCTCTCGCGCGTGACGCGTGCGTCGGTGGACGAACCGTATCTGTGCCTGTCGCTGACGCTCGATCCGCAGCGCATCGTCGAGCTGGCGGCCGAGATGCGGCTGCCCGAGCCCGATGCGGGCCCGGAAGGCGAGGGGATTGCGCTCGCGGAGCTGACGCCGCCGCTGCTGGACGCGGCGCTGCGGCTGCTGCGGCTGCTCGATACGCCGGCCGACATCGCGGTCGTCGCGCCGCTGATCGAAAAGGAGGTGCTGTATCGGCTGATGACGAGCGGGCAGGGCACGCGGCTGCGGCACATGGCGATCGCAGGCAGCCAGACGCACCGGATCGCACGCGCGATCGAATGGATCCGCGATCATTTCGCGGAGCCGATGCGCGTCGAATCGCTCGCGCAGGCGGTCAACATGAGCGTGTCGTCGCTGCACCATCATTTCAAGCACGTGACGACGCTCAGCCCGCTGCAGTACCAGAAGCAACTGCGGCTGCACGAGGCGCGGCGGCTGCTGTTGCTGCGGCAGGGCGGCGACGTCGGGTCGGTGGCGGCCGTCGTCGGCTACGAAAGCGCGTCGCAGTTCAGCCGCGAATACAGCCGGCTGTTCGGCGCGCCGCCGATGCGCGACGTCGTGCATCTGCGCAAGAAGGAACTGCTCGGCTGACGGGCGGCGCGCTCCGGTCTTGCGCAGTGCCGACGGTCGCGCCACGGTTCGCGACTGTAATCGTCGCCTGTCCGATGCGGGCCTTCGTCGAAATTGAACGTTTGTGTCTCACGCGCGAACCTTGGGGACTGGGAAGCACCCACGGAGATTGCTGGATCGTTACGGTTCGATGCGACGAAACGCGCGATGCATCAGGCTTTCACGAGATTGAAGACGTGAAAGCCGTCTTGAATCGAAATGTTTCAGTGATGAGAATCAAACGGATAGCCGAGTGAAGATGTCTGTTCGATGAATCGATCGTCGTCGCTTCGTGCGCGAAGGTGAATCGAACGGTGAAAAAATGAAGGCGCCCGTTTGTGTCGGAATTGGACGTTTTCATTCGTTCGGTTATTGCGACTGCAACACGCCCGATGGCACGATTTTTCGTCGCGTGATCGTGCGGGTATTTTCACGGATGAATCAAATTCCTTTTGCATTTCTGGGTGAACCCGTGTTCCGGCCGTATCGGCGGCCGTTCGGCGTGAAGCATCGAGCGACCGGCCCTGGTTCGTCGGGGTAATGGACGGCTGCTGGCATGCCGCAACACGCGGTTTGTCAGTGGAAACACACGAACCCCGAGCGGTGAGTCGAGATTCGCCTCTCAAGATTGAAACACCCGTTCACACGGGTGTCCGCCAATGCCCAGCGAGCCGGATTCTTCCATCAAATCACGATATTGCGTCACGATCTTCAATGATCGCTGTAGGGGGCGCCTCATTATCGCGATACATTCATGAAACAAAAAAACGCCGTTTCTGGAGAAATGATCAGGCCTGGCGGCCGCACGCCGCATGCAATGCTCGGTGGAATATCGCATGGCATGGGGTTTGCGATATAGGACGCACCGGCGAGCGGTCGACACGATGCAACAACGATGTGGGGGCGGCCAGTTCGTCACATGCCTGTCGGGGAAACGGCGATGAACACTATAAGCAGTGGCATGATCCGCGCATTTCTTGCGCACCAAAGGGGTAGTGGGAACGATCGGGGTAGCGCTTGCGACGCCGTGCCAGCGTCGTCGGTAGCGCGTTGCCTGTTTGCCGCCCTCCGCGCGCGCCGCGTGGTGGCGCGCTCGTCGCTTCGCGCGGCCACCCGCCGACAGCGGCGCTCCACTTCATTCAGCATTCCCGGATGCGGCCTGCTGTTCGTGCCGGACAGCGTGGCGCCGATTCCTCTTCAACCGTGCAGCGCCGTTTCGATCGCGCCGGGCCAGCCGCGGTGCCGGCCGGACTAGATCGAACGCGCGTCGGCCGGTTATCCGGAAGGCCTTTCTTCGTCAGCTCAGGGAGCAGACATGTCGTCTGGCTGCAATGCCGGCCCGTTATCGCCCGGATGAAGGGTGCCTGTCGAGCGGGCACTGCATTTTGCGGTAGTCAATACATTCGCTGATTTTTAATTCCGGAAACGGGCGCCAGTGCCGGCATTCGTTTTCGACGTGGAATTGAAAATCGCGAGCCGGAAAGATGTGCGCGTCATTTTGGTTAATTGAATCAAGGGTGTTTTTTGGTCATCTCAATGATCGTAAAAATAATAGAAAACACCTACCAATAAACTTTGGATAACTTAAAAACATAAAACTAGACTTCGGCTGGAAAAATAAAACGCCGATTTTCGATAAAGCATTGATTTATCAATTTTATAGCAATCCTTACTTTTAAGGATTGCTCGCGGCTGGAAGGTCGATGGCGTGCGATCTTCCGTGTTCATTCTCTCCACGCCGTTAGGAGTCCACCATGAAGAAGCTTCTGATTGCAGCAGCAGTTCTGGCGGTTTCGGGTGCAGCGTTTGCCGGCAGCGGCACGGTGTCGAGCAGCACTTCGTCGAGCGGTGGCCAGACGATGGCCGGGGTTGCCGGGTTCGGCCACTTCTCCGCGACCGATTCGGGCTCGGCGCTCGGCGCAGCCGGCGCAGCGGCCGGTGGCGGCAGCAGCGGTTCGATCTCGTACACGAACCACACGCAAACGTCGACGGTCGGTGGCTTCGGCTTCGGCGGCGCACAAGCGGGCGGCAGCAGCGGCGCGAACGCGGGCTCGACCGGCTGGACGTATCACCACTAAGCCGCGACGCATAGCGTTCGTCATTGGCTGGCGGGTCGGATGCCGGGTCTTGCCCCGCGAGGGCAGGCCCGGCTCCGCCACCGTCGAACTTCCTCACAGCAAGGAATTGCTATGAAAGCCAAAGTCATATTAGCGACAGCGCTCACCGTCATTTCGTCCGCTGCTTTGGCGGCCGGATCGTCCACGACCAACCAGACGCAATCCGTCGCGGCGGGTGTTTCCGGTTCGGTGCTGGTCGGTTCCGGCAGCTATACCAGCAATTCGACTTCGACGGCCGGCGCGAATGCGGGCAGTACCGTGACACCCGCCGGCTCCGCCGGCACGGCGTCCGCGTATCACAACTCGACTTCGACGGCCAGCGGTTGGGGCACGAACGGGGGCGCGTTCGCGGCAGGCGGCGGTATCGGTGCCGCGGGCTCGTTCGCTGGAAACGGCAGCACGAACGAGAACGCGAATGCGCTTTCGGGAGGGGTGACCGCCACGATCGTACTCGGCGCGAACCACTACACGGCCACGGGCGCGAACGACCACGGCAATGCCAACGCGGGTGCCGTGGGATGGACGGGCGGTGGCGGGTCGGGCGCGATCACGGGCTCGAATCACTACAACTCGTCGACCGTGTGGAGTACCGGTCCGGCCGGTTCGCCGTCCGCATCGGGCGGAAGCCAGGGCGACTCGAGCGCGACCGGGAGCAGTCATTAGTCAGGTGTGGGGGGGCCAGTTTCCCAGCGACGCTGGTCTCTTTTCCGCATCGTTGTCACGTAAGGAGTTGGCATGAAGCAGAACCTGATTGCCGCCGCTCTGATGTTCGCGTCTCTGACGGCGTATGGCGCTGACCGTGCTGCCGATGGTGGGCAATCGACTATGCAGACGTCAAACAAACCTGACCAGACAACCAAACCGTCAGAACAACACACGCTTTCGTCGGGCAGTGCCATCGGCGGACCGGACACCCAGCAGTGGCAGGGTATGTCGGCCGGCTCGTGGTCCCAGCTGGGCAGCGGCTGGAAGCAGTTCGGGGAAGCAGCGAAAACTGAAGGCATTCAGGGGAATTAGTACGGTTGCCTGGGTCGGAGGTCAAACCTCGTCCGGAGAGTGAAATGAACAGCAACAGGATCAAGGTGGCATGTGCGGCGATGTTCGCGATGACCACGATCGGTGCCCAGGCGCAAACCGCCGATTCGACGTCGAGTGCGCAATCGTCGACGTCGTCGACGGCGATCAGCCAGGGCGGTGGGTCGAGCATGAACACGAACACCACGAGTTCGCGCGGCGGTAATGCCAGCAGCAGCAGCGGCGTGCGCGGCAGCGGCAATTCGAGCGTGAACGTCAACGTGACGATGCCGTCCGGCACGGCCGGAGGCAACGTGACGCCGCAGAGCGTGAACTCGCTCCAGTCGTCCGGGGCGCCCGGCACCAACCCGTACAACACCCAGATCTCGGAAAACGTCAATTACTCGGGCACGCAGACGATCAAGACGAACCCGTCGATTCAGGCGCCGGGCCTCACGACCACGCTGTCCGATACCTGCATGGGCTCGGTGAGCGTCGGCGTGTCGTTCCCGGGGTTCGGCGCGACCGGCGGCACGACGCTGGTCGACCAGGCCTGCGTGCGGCGTCTCGATGCGCGTGAATTCCGTGCGATGGGCCTGACCGACGTGGCGCTCGCGCTGCTGTGCCAAAGCGACGCGAACCGGCGCGCGGTGGAAGCGACCGGGCACCTGTGCCCGGGTACGACCGCGCCGCTCGCGCGTTCGAACGTGGCGCCGAGCGTCGAAGCGACCGTCGCGGACGACATCAAGTATCGCGATCCGATCGTGCGCAACCGGATGGGCCTGCCGCCGCTCGGCTCGGCCGCACCCGCGCCCGCACCGACGCGCCCGATCGAGACGGCTTCGATGCGCGCTGCGCCCGTTTCGGTGCCGGTCCCGGTCCCGGTGCTCGCGCCTGTCGCCGCGGCACCGGCTGCTGCTGCCGCGCCTGCTGTCGCCGCCGCACCTGCGGCCTCGGTGGTACCGGCGGCCGCAATGGCAGCCGTGCCGGCTGCAGCCGTCATCGCCGCACCGGCTGTGGCCGACAAGGCAGCGCCGGCACCTGCCGCACCGGTTGCCGATACGAAGGCAGCGGAGCCCGCGCAGCCGGTCGCCGGCAAGGCCGCCGAGCCCGCCCCGGCGGTTGCCGACAAGACGCCCGAGCCTGCCCAGGCCGTCGCGGACAAGGCCCCCGAGCCTGCTCAGCCCGTCGCCGACAAGGCGCCGGAGCCGCTGCCGGCCGCGACCGACACGGCCCAGACCGCCGGCGAGCCGGTTGCCGAACCGATGCCGGCGGCAGCCATCGTCGCGGCGCCTGCCGCCGATGCGAAGGCGGCCGAGCCGGCACCGCAGGCAACCGCCGAAGCGCCTGCACCGGAGGCCCCGCAGCCTGCCGTCGCCGCTGCGCCTGCCGACATGCCGGCAGCGGACGCGAAAGCGCCGGACGCAGTGGACTCGGTTGGCACCGCGGCTGCACAAGCCGCCGGCATGCCTGCGCTGACCGATCCGGCGCAAGCGTTGCCGCCGGCCACGGTCGACCAGCAGGCCGCACCGGCTGCACCGATCGCGCCGGCGCCGGCCGTCATCTCGACGAGCACCTCGTCGTGAGCATGCGGGTCGGTTTGCCGTGCGACCGGCACGCTGGTCGCACGGCAGGCGCTCGGGCCGATGCCCGACAGTCTTTTCCGGTTTGACGGGTGTTGCTCCCATCCCCGAGGTCAACACCTCTTTTTGCGTGACGAGTGCAAGGAGGCCTCAATCATGAGGATCTTTTTGATCGCTTTGTTGCTGGCCAGCGTGCAAGCTGCTGCGCAGTCGGTTTTCCAGAATCCCGCGGTCTTCGTCATCCTGAACGAGCAGACCCTCGCGAACGCCGCGAGCGTCCAGCAGGCGCTGTCGACGCTTGGCCGTCCCGACAACACGGCATGCGCGCCGATGATGATGATCGGCGATCCACAGATGATCTACATGATGCCGGAAGCGGGTCACGCGCCGTCGTGGCAATCGCCGGTGTACGGCCGGGGTGCGCCGTTCGACGCGCAGAACGGGCCGAAGTCGACCGGCAAGACGGTCGGCGCGATGCAGCACGCCGAGGACATGCAGACGCAGCCGTGGAGCGACGGCAGCACGATCACGCAGCAGATCGCGGGCGAGTCGAGCGTCACGGCGGCGGACCGGGTGAACGAATGGCGGCACACCGGGCTCGACAGGATCGAGACGGCCCGCGCGTCGGACGTGACGGTGAACGGCAGGACCTACCGCGCGTATCGCGACGATCTCAACGGCTCGACGAAGCCTGTCGTCGAGCCGCAGATCTACACGCAGCGCGTCGTGTTCTGCCGATAACGCAGTATCGATTCGAGGACGGAGCGGCGTCGCGCCGCGGGACCACGGGTCCCGCCGCGCGCGATCGGGCAACGACCGCTCCGATACATACCCTTATGCGGCGAGGCGATCGTGAACCATTGCTGTCAGCTGAGCATGTCGGGCGCCCGGGATGTCGAACGGCAGGTGAGCGCGCTGCCGTTCATCGCGGTCCGGCATCCCCCCGTCGCGCCGTCGCGGCCGCTCGTCTACCTGTCGCGGCAACACGATGCCGCGCTCGTCGATGTGCTCGCGTCGCGCGGCTGGGACGTATGGCACGCCAAAACCGTGGCGGACGCGCTGAATCTCGTCAAGGCGAACCGTCCGCACGCGGGCATCGTCGATTTCGCCGGTTTCGCGGCGCCGGACGTCGCGTCGTTCGAGGCGCTGCTGCGCGACCCGCGCGTCGGCTGGGTCGCGCTCGCCGACGGCGAGCGGCTGCGCAACATCACGATCGCGCGCCTGATCCGCCATTGCTGCTTCGACTACGTGCGCGATGCGACCGCCTCCACGACGATCGGCTATCTCGTCGGCCATGCATACGGGATGCTGACGCTCGCGGACGGCGACCCGGCCGCGGAAGCGCCGCCGCCCGGCGGCGCGATGATCGGCGCGTGCGACGCGATGCGCCGGCTGTTCGCGACGATCCGCAAGGTCGCGAACACCGAGGCGACCGTGTTCATCGCCGGCGAATCCGGCACTGGCAAGGAACTGACGGCGGCGGCGATCCACCGGCAGTCGTCGCGTGCCGACGCACCGTTCGTCGCCGTGAACTGCGCGGCCATCCCGACGACGCTGCTGCAGGCCGAACTGTTCGGCCACGAGCGCGGCGCGTTCACCGGCGCGCACCAGCGCACGATCGGCCGCATCGAGGCCGCGCACGGCGGCACGCTGTTTCTCGACGAAATCGGCGACATGCCGTTCGAGAGCCAGGCGAGCCTGCTGCGGTTCCTGCAGGAGGGCAAGATCGAGCGGCTCGGCGGGCACGCGTCGATTCCGGTGGACGTGCGGATCGTGTCGGCGACCCACGTCGATCTCGAGGCCGCGATGCAGGCCGGGCGATTCCGCGCCGACCTGTACTACCGCCTGTGCGTGCTGCGTATCGACGAGCCGCCGCTGCGCATGCGCGGCCGCGACATCATGCTGCTCGCCGATCACGTGCTGCGGCGCTACCGCGGCGACGGCTCGTACCGGATTCGCGGCTTCACGCCGTGCGCGATCGCGGCGATCCACAACTATCCGTGGCCCGGCAACGTGCGCGAGCTGATCAACCGGATCCGCTTCGCGGTCGTGATGACGAACGGCCCGCTGATCTCGGCCGCCGATCTCGAGCTGCGCCCGTACACGTCGTTGCGGCCACCGACGCTCGCGCAGGCGCGCCGGCAGGCCGAGCGGCACGCGATCGAGGAAACGCTGCTGCGTCACCGCCACCAGCATGCGGATGCCGCGGCGGAGCTCGGCGTCTCGCGCGCGACGCTGTACCGGCTGATGAACACGCACGGGCTGCATGGCTGACGCGCCGCGGCGCGCGACCGCTCAAGACCGCGCGGCGGCAGCCGTTAAAACAGCAAATGGCCGCGGCCGGCGCGCGCATCGATCGGCGCGCAACCGGCACGCGGCGCATCACGTTTATCCGAGGTCATCGTGGCAGAGTGCAATCACTGCGGCAGGACGTTCCTGGTCGGCGGGCGGTCGATCGACGGCCGCCGCTATTGCAGCCCGGCATGCGCACGGGCGCATCCGGTCGTCGTCGAGGCCGAACGGGTGCCCGACGCGAAGGTGCGGCAGTACGTCGACGACTGGCGCTACGGGCCTTGCCCGATCTGCCTGCGCGAAGGGCGGCCGGTCGACGTCCACGCGTCGCATCGCGTCGTGTCGCTCGTGTTCGTCACGCGTTGGGCGACGCGGCGCCACGTGTGCTGCCGCCGTTGCGGCCGCAGAAAGCAGGCGGTCGCGCTGCTCGCGTCGGCCACGCTCGGCTGGTGGGGGCTGCCGTGGGGCATCGTGCTGACGCCGATCCAGCTCGCGCGCAACGTGCTGGGCCTGGCCGCGCGCGATCCCGAGGCCGCGACGCCGCAGTTCGAGGCGCTCGTGCGACGCAAGCTGGCCGCGCGCCGGCTCGCGCGGGCCGAGCGGGGCGCCGGCGCCTGATCGCGTGCTTCGGCGCGCCATGCGCGCTAAGGGCCAGTTCGCGCAGGGCCCGTTATTATCGTGAACAGGCCCTATGCCGGCCGGTCGAAGCCCGATGCGACCCAGCGTTCGGCGCTGGCCTTGTTGAGCTTGAACCCGGCCGACACCTTCGCGTCGGCCAGCAGCTCGCCATACGGATCGAACGCCTTGAGCTGCGCATACGGCTCGAACTCGTCCGGCACGATGTCGAGCGTCACCGACACATCCTGCCCGGCTTCGTCCTGCACCGTCACTTCCTTGTGCAGCAGCGCGCGCCGCTGCTGTTCGTGCCGCATCAGCACTTCGGTCGCGGTTTTCACGAGCGTGCGGAACGCGTTCGCGTCCATCGGCTTCGGGTTCTTCTTGTCGCGGCCCATGGTCCACGGCCCGACGAGCGCGGGCTCGGACTCGCCGTCCTTGACCATCTCGACGGCCCAGCCGTCGTCGTCTTCGTTCTTGATGATGCGGGCCGTCCAGCCGTTGTCGCGCCAGAGGCCGTCTTCGTGGATGGAGGTGTCGTCGGATTGCAGGTCGGAATCGGTCATGAGCAAAGCGGGAGGTCGGGCAAGCCGGCGAAGGGGCGGTGGCGCGCGGCCGGCATCGGCGCGTCGCTCGCCGCCGGCGGCCCGGGGTGGCATGCAAACGCGCAATTTTACCTGCTGACCGGTCGTGCGGCGCGCAATACCGGCCATCGGGCCGATGCCGCGACGGTCGATCGCCGGCCGCCGGGCGTCGAGCCGGTGCAAATATCAAACGCGTATTACGTCTTCGGCGGCCAATTCGTACGCCGTCCGATATCGCGCGCAGGCAGACATTCATAGAATCGACATTCAGGCTAAAAATAGCCTGAATGTCCTTTCAACGCCCAACCGGTCGCGCGCGTGTCGTGTGGCGCGGCCGGTGAACCACCAGGAATTGCGCATGAGGAAATTTAATGTTCGCATCGTCGTCGCGTACGACTGGCCGTTGACGCTGGCCGGTATCGAGCAGATCGCAGGCGGCGCCTGCGCGATCGAGCTCGCCGCGGTTTACCGGAGCGCGGCCGAACTGGTCGCGTCGCTCGGCGGCGTCGACTGTGACGTCGTGCTGGTCGACTATGCGATTCGCGGCGACGAGCAGATGGACGGCCTCGCGCTGTTCGACTGGCTGCGCCGCACGCGGCCGAACGTCGGGATCGTCGCGCTGGTCGCGAACGAGAACCCGCTGATCTTCCGGTCGATCGTCGCGATCGGCGGCGTGAGCGTCGTCAGCAAGCTCGACGAGGTCGGCCATATCGTCACGGCGATCCATTCGAGCTACAGCGGCGCGACCTACCTGTCCCCGTCCGTGCGCCGCGCGGTCGAAGCGCTCGGCACGCGCGGCGATACGCCCGTGAAGCTGTCGGCGCGCGAGATCGAGGTGATTCGCCTGTATCTGTCGGGCGTGCCGATCAAGACGATCGCGCAGCGCCTGAGCAAGGGCAAGCAGACGGTCAGCGCGCAGAAGATCAGCGCGATGAAGAAGCTCGGCGCGAGCAACGACGTCGAGCTGATCCAGCGCGCGGCGGGGCTGGGGCTCGGGAGCGGCGAGGCCGCGCGGCGGGCGGGCAGCGCGGCGTGAGTGCGGGGCGGGCTTGCCGTCAGGCCGGCAGCGCGAACCGCGTCACCGCGTCGCGCAGCGCCTCGGCCTGGTCGCGCAACGAATGCGCGGCGGCCGCGGCCTGTTCGACGAGTGCCGCGTTCTGCTGCGTGACCTGATCCATTTCGCCCACCGCGCGGTTGACCTGCTCGATCCCGGCGCTCTGCTCGCGCGATGCGTGGCTGATTTCGTCGAGGATCTCGTTCACGCGCCGCACCGACTGCACGATCTCGGTCATCGTCTCGCCCGCGTGCGTGACGAGCGTCGCGCCGTGCTGGACCGTCTCGTTCGACGACACGATCAGCGACTTGATCTCCTTGGCCGCCGTCGCCGAGCGTTGCGCGAGCGACCGCACTTCGGCCGCGACCACCGCGAAGCCGCGGCCCTGTTCGCCGGCCCGCGCCGCTTCGACGGCCGCGTTCAGCGCGAGGATGTTGGTCTGGAACGCGATCCCGTCGATCACGCCGATGATGTCGCCGATCTTGTGCGAGCGATCGGTGATCTCGTTCATCGTGCGCACGACGTCGTCGACCACTTCGCTGCCGCGCGTCGCGACCTGCGCGGCCTGGCCGGCGAGCGACGCGGCCTGCGCCGCGCTGTCCGCGTTCTGTTTTACGTTCGCGGTCATCTCGTCCATGCTCGACGCGGTCTGCACGAGCGCGGCCGCCTGTTCCTCGGTGCGCTGCGACAGGTCGGTGTTGCCGGATGCGATCTCGCTCGCGCCGACGTTGATGTTCTCGGTGCCCATCCGCACGCGCGACACCATGTCGATCAGCCCGCCCTGCATCGTATGCAGCGCATGCAGCAGGCTGCCGCGATCGTCGTGCTTCACGGTCACGCGCGCGGTCAGGTCGCCCTGCGCGATGCGCTGCGCGGCGTCGAGCGCCGCTTCGAGCTCGCCGCCGAGGCTCGCGCGCACGCTTTTCAGCACCAGCACCATCACGGCCGTCGCGATCGCGCCGAGCACGGCCGTCATCGCGAACCAGCGGCCGACGCTCGCGAGCACCGCCGAGCGCACGTCGTCCATGTACATGCCGGTCACCAGATACCAGTCCCACGGCGCGAAGCGCTGCACGGCGCTGGTCTTGTCCTGCGGCTTGTCCGCGCCCGGCTTCGGCCACAGATATTCGACGAAACCCTTGCCGCCTGCCGCGTTGCCGGCCTTCACGATCTCGACGAACAGGTGCTGGCCGTTCGGATCGGTGAAGTTCGACACGTCCTTGCCGTTGAGCTCGGCCTTGATCGGATGCATCACGATCACCGGCTTCGAATCGTTGACCGACACATAGCCGTCGGCGCCGTGGCGCATCGCGGCGATCGCCTCGAGCGCCTTCTGCTTCGCATCGGCTTCCGGCAGCGCGTTCTGCTGCGACAGCTTGTAGTAGTGATCGGTCACGCTCGCGGCCTGCGCAACCAGCGACGCAAGCTGGTCGCGGCGGTCCGCGATCATCGACGCGCGGGTCTGCCATGCGCCGAGCCCGGCGATCACGAGCAGGCCGAGCCACAGGATGACGATCATCGAGGCGAGTTTCTGATTCAGGGAGAGATTGCGCATGGTATGAGGTCGGTCAGTCGTGGAAGCTCGCCGGGTCGGCGTGACGGGATACATGTTTTGACGGCGTGAAACGCGCGGCGCTGTAGGCGGGAAATCCCTTAGAACGTGTCGCGAAATTGAACGGGCGCCGTGTTGGACCTTTTCAGCAAGTCAAGCGGCAAGGGTCTGGAAGGGGCGGATGTCAACGGGGATGAATAAACGACGGGAGCAGCAATGAAAGTCGAGATGATTGAGTTACCGGAAAGTATGGCGATCCATGTCGAGAAATTGGGCGAATTGCCTGCCAAGGCTCATATGGGAAGCTCGGTGGGCCACGTCATCGGCGCGACGCCGCGTCAGCCACGGCTGACGAATTAATCGAGTAAATGCATATCTCAAAATATGTCGCTGCTGAATGATTTTGTAACTTTGGTATGCTAGCGGCCAAATTCCGAGTTTCGCGGCGTGGTCCCCCTGACCACCCGCCTAAAAGACCAAGTCACGAATAAGAACGATGAGAGCGCGGGTATGTCGATAGCTGAAACCCTTCGAAGTTTTTCGTCCGGTCTGGTTGACTGGAACCAGCGGCCCGTCGCCCTCAATTTCGGGCAAGCGCAAAGCGCGGTCGGTCATCGACTGGCGCTTCATCACGCGGATATCCACGAAGGGTTGCTGACCGGTATCGACGGCTATCTGAACTGCGTTTCGACACACGACAACCTGTCTCCCAAGCTGCTTCTCGGTCTGCCGGTGTCGGTGCGCCTCACGACCGACCGGGGCGGCAGACGATCAACGCGATCGTTCGCGATGTGCAGGTGGGCCAATCGGACGGCGAATTGACCGTCTATCGATTAAACGTTTGCGACGCTTTGTCGCTGATGGACCGCCGCACGAACTCCCGCATATTCCGTTCGCGCAACGTTATCGACATTCTCGCGACGCTGATGAACGAATGGCGGCAACGGAGTGCGGCGCTGGCCCGCGCATTCGAATTTGACCTGTCCGGCCTGCGTCGTGAACGCTACCCGGCGCGCGAACTCACGCGACAGGTCAACGAGTCGGATGCACGATTTGTCCGCCGGCTACTGCGGCGCGAAGGAATTACCGTCTTCGCCAAGGCCGGACCAGCCGGTGGAACGCGCAGCATGACCGACGAGCGGCCGATTCACACACTCATCTTTTGCGATGACCCGATGCGGCTGGCCGAAGCGCCGGCTGGTGCCGTGCGTCTTCACCCTCGCGATGCCGGAACCGAACAACGCGATACGGTAACGCTATTCGCGCACTATCAGAGCCTGTCGTCCGGCATCGCGAGCCGGCCGTCGTGGGACTACAAGAAAGCCCGTGTGGACAATTCCGCCGTCGCTACCAGCATCGACCAGGGGGAATCGGGTAACGACCTTGCACAGCTGTTGACCGATGTTGCGATCGACATTCCGCACGTCGGCGATTCGTGGAACGATCACGAACGCATTACGCGCGACCGGATGCTGGCTCACCAGTTCGCAGCGGAGCGGTACGACGGTATCAGCAGCGTCCGCGATATGCCGGTTGGTTCATGGTTCACGTTGACGGGAGACCCCGAACTCGACATGAAGCCGGTCGATCAGCGACAGTTCGTCGTTACGTCAGTTCGTCACGATATCTGGAACAACCTTCCGAAAGACCTGACTGGCCGCGTGATCGCGCTATTCGCAGCGAGCCGAAACATTGCGCAGACCGCGCTACCCGCGCCGGCCGATGTGTCGGAACGGAAAGACACGCGCTACGAAAACAGTTTCACGTGCGTCCGGCGCGGCGTGCCACTCAAGCCGTCCTACGATCCGAAGATCGACTTGCCGCCGGTCCACCTGCTGACCGGCACGATAGTAGGAACAGAAGGTGAGGAAGTGTTTTGCGACGCAGATGGCCGCGTTCGCGTGCAGATTCACGGTATCGATCCGGCGGATCACGCCCACGCTCAAGGTGTCGGCACGAACGGGTTGGCCGGCGACAGTGCACCTATCCGCGTCGGTGCAAGTTTGGCGGGCGGCAACTTCGGTGCCCTTTTCCTGCCCCGTGTCGGTATGGAAGTCCTATTGGGCTGTCTATCTGGCGACCCAGACCGTTTGGTCATCATCGGGGTTTTGAGCAACGGCGCGAACCCGCCTGCGACGTTCACCCATACCGGCGCGCTGCCGGGCAACCGGTACGTGTCCGGGATCAAGACGAAGGAGATTAAAGGGCGACGTTATAACCAACTACGTCTTGACGATACCCCCTCGCAAATTTCCGCACAGCTAGCGAGCGAACATGCGTATACGCAATTGAACTTGGGGTATCTCACGCAGCCCCGGAAGGACGGACACGGGACCGACCGGGGCGAAGGCGCGGAACTGCGCACCGACGCTGCCGCCGCGCTGCGCGCCGCCCAAGGCATTCTGTTGACAACTTACGCGCGCTCGCAGGCAA
Organism: Burkholderia sp. AcTa6-5; assembly: GCF_017815075.1. NCBI lineage: Bacteria > Pseudomonadati > Pseudomonadota > Betaproteobacteria > Burkholderiales > Burkholderiaceae > Burkholderia > Burkholderia sp. AcTa6-5. Next base: position 80,925 of record NZ_JAGIQE010000015.1, read on the forward strand.
GCGGCGGCCAGCTCGATCGCGACGAACTCGTTAGCTTGCTCGGCCAGTGCACGGAGCTCTTCAAATCGCTTGGCGACTATGCCGGCCAGCACGGTGGGCAAGCCGCCGACACGGCCGGGCAAGCGACCATCGCCGATGCGTTCAAGAACTGGAAGCCCGGCGGCTCGGCGGGCGACGCATCCGCACTGATGGCCTTTGGCGCGCAAGCCGGATCGGTCAACCTCACGCCGAAAACGCACGTGACCTATGCCGGTGTGAACATCGATCAGGTCGCACAGCAACACGTGCAACTCACCAGCGGCGAGCGGATCAACCTGCACGGCGGACATGGCGTCGCGATGTTCGCGCACAGCGAAGGCGTGTCGGCCATCGCGAATCAAGGCAAGGTCACGATTCAATCTCGGAGCGACGATACGCAAGTCGATTCGGCGAAGAACATCCAACTCACTGCGGCCGGCGGCAAGCTCGCCGGCATGGCGAGCGATCAGGTGGTGTTCGTTACGTCGGGCGGCGCATATCTCAAGCTGCACGGCGGCGATATCGAACTCGGTTGCCCTGGCACCTTCACCGTGAAATCGGCCGGCCATTCGTGGGACGGTCCTGCCAGCATGTCCGCTGACATGCCGAAATTCGATCATGCGCCGCTCGGCCGCGTGCCGAAGCTTGTTCGTGCCACGGACGGCAACGCGGCGGCAGGGTTCGACGGCCAGGTACAAAAGGCGTCGGGGGCGCTGTCGAATCTGAAGACCGATGCGGCCGGCGAACTGCCGGCGGTGCATGCCGACCAGTTCGAAAAGCTGGCGGTGCAGTTCGTCAAGAAGAACGTATAAGCAAGGGCCGGAGTTTTGATGACCAATTCTTTTCTCGATCCTCGACCGGTCGCCGACGCGCGCACCGACGAACCGACCACAAAATCCGATGCGGCGGGCGCAACTGCATCGCGCGGAGAACCGCCGCCTATTGTGGTGGGTCGTGCCGAAGGGCCGACCTTGTTCGACAAGGACAAGCGGCTTATCTGCATCAAGCAAATGCCGCTGCCCGGCATCGTCATCTTCGTGCATGGCGTGAATTCGGAAGGAGAATGGTTCGAAGCGGCGGAGGAAGGACTGTGCAAGGGCCTCAATCGTCGGCTCGGCCGTCTTGTGATCAATTGAAGTACACCGGCATCGATGCCGGTCAATTGACGCCTGCGAAGTACACCGAAAGCTTGACGCCGGACGGGTTTCTGAATCCAAAGTTGCTTGCGGACAACTACATCAAGCCCGATCCGTCGTTCTCGAACGTGATTCACTTCCGGTGGGGTTATCGGGCGACCGCCGAAGAATTGAAGGAATACGGAGACAAGATTTTCCTGAACGAACAGGACTATTGGGGCGGCGGTCCGTTCACGAATGGATGCTCGAGTCTTCCCGATCTTTGGCATGGCGGACTTGATGATCGTGCATTCGGTTGGACAAGCGTGCAGGCCATCAACCCGACCAATCGGCCCCTGTATCGCGCGCCGCCCCGCGCGTATGGCGCCCTTGCCGCCTTGCGCCTTGCCAAGCTGATCGAGTCGATCCGCCGCATGCAGGCCACCGTACCGATTACCGTCGTATGTCACAGTCAAGGCAACATTGTGGGCCTCACGGCGGCGTTCTTCGGCGATGCACTGCCCGACGTTGAAGACCCGTGGGGACGCAAGGGGCGATGCGTGGCGGATGCCTACGTGTTGGCAAACGCACCATACAGCTTTGCGAAGGGGGAAGGCCCGTATAAATCTTCCACGGGAATGGATACGTGGTCGCAACGTGAGACGAAAGACCCGCACGGGAATCGCGGACGGCAGACCTACGCAGCGCGCACGCAGACGTTTGGCAAGTTTCTGTCGATCATCGGCACGCGCAAAGCCTACGAACTTCCTGCCGACAAGATCGATGAAGACATGGGGAACAGTCGGGTATCGCCGACGAGCAACAAGTCGTATGCAGCACAGGAAGACCGTGTGCGTCACGGTCTGAATGAATCGACATATGGCCGCGTCACGGCGTACTGTTGTCCGCATGATCAGGTGATTTCGGCGGTGACGGTTCAAGGGATTGGCTGGCGCGGTATCAGCAAGCTTGAAATCAACGATATCGGTGTTCCCGGCGTACTGACGCAGCGTGTCTTCGCATCGGGTTTCGATGTCGGCGTGCAGAAAGACTATCGATATTGGGAAGACGACTGGCGGCATGTACAGAAAGGGACGACTCCGGGATTCTGGTATCCGCCATCGCCGCCGGCAAAATTCGGTCTGGTTGGTGCGCTCAAAGGAAACGAGTCGGTCTGGGGGATGATGGGGACATTAATTACCGCCCCCCTCATGTACGCGGGAACTGCTGCGACTGCTGCACTGAAGATGTTCCGCGTGAATGAAGACCCGCCGAAGGGCTGGACCGTAACTGCGGATGCCCCCGCGCTGGATCAACCGTTCCCGCCGAAGGCGAAGCGATTCGGCAAGCCGATCGCGCCGACAGAAGATGGACCAGCCAAAAGCGACTTCAACGAAGGCAACGATCCGCCGTCCGCATGGCGCGACGCGAGCAAGGCCGATGCGGACAAGCGGGCCGACGATCCCTACGACCTTTACAAGTCGAAGAACAAGGACGGTGACGCCCAAGGTACGGCTGAGAGTGAAACCGGACAACGCTATGAGGATCGCGCGCTGATGCGTTTGGAAGCACGACGTACGATGAACTCCGATTGGGTTGATAAGGACGGTCACGTGATCGGTGAGGATGGGAAAAGCGACGTGCCCGAAGGCTATACGGATTGGCGCAACAAGCAGATCACGGACGGGATGGACCGTGGCCAGACCAATAACCCGACAAACCACTCAACAACGATGACCAATGCGGATCATGCCGAATATGCGCTTGCGTATGATGTGGCGGTTGGCCTGTGCTATCTGACGGAAAAGCAAATCAAGGCGCTGCGCATTGAAGCAGATTGGCGGATGGGGGATGGTATTCCGGAAGGCAATCCAAACAGAAAATATGCCAAGTATTTTAGATCTGGCATTCTCGATGACCTCCCGATGCATAAATGGGTCCACAAAAAGAACGGTGAAGGCAACATGCCCGGCAAGATTGCCGACGAGCGCGAAGGTCAGGCTCATTTGAAGGTCGGAGGCGTAGTATGAAGGCGCTGATCGCTACATGGCCTCGACGTGTCGCTGTCGCTGCTTTGGTATGGATGGTCGCGGCCCTACTCATGGCGACGCTGATGGCGCACGTGGAGCAACCGGACCCGGGACACTTGGAAATAGGAGATTGGATGAAACGATTCGTAATCGCGCCTGGCTTGCTGACGCTTGTGGTGTTTTTGTTCACCACGGCCATGATGCGGCCTGCACAGGCCGCCCCCGCCCAGACACCCACCGGCAAGGCAGCGCCAGTAGCGGAAGAACCGGCGAAGCCATTTGTCGCGCAGGTCGTCGGACTGATTTGGTTGAATCCGCTCGAACGCAAGGACTATCCGACCGAATGGCAATTGTTGTGGACGCAAGGACTCGCCGCACCGAACAAGAACGATGACATGGTTCGTACCGATCCGAAATCGTTCTCGACGCTCAAATCAATCGGGGCATTGGTGTACGGTAACGAAGGTGAAGAAACATTCAAGGGCTTCTATCATAAATACATGGAAGCCTTTTTGGATTTGCTGCGTAACCGCTACGCGATGAATCCGTCGTACTTCTATACAGTGCAGCCCGACAATCCAAAGAGTTGGCGTGAACTTGCTGGAATTCGTGTTGAATTGGCAATTCCCAAGCGGCTCGACATCACCGAGTCTAGAGAATTCTTGACCAAGGAGATCAGGGAAACTTTCTTGATCGGAAACCCGAATTTCCCGAAAGTATGGAGCCGCGACACGCCCCCTGATGTGCAGATCACACAAGGCGGTGCAAACGCCGGTTTCACGTCGCTGAACAAGGCGTTGAACTACTTGCAGACGAACCCCGACAAGAGCGTGTGGGTCATGAATTGGGATGCGCCGAGTTTCCCACCCACGGACGCGCAGATTAACGAGAATCTTGTTGTACTGTTCCTCGCCGGCCCGACCTTCAACACGGAGCGTGAACCGCTCGCATGGATCGGCAAGGCGGCGACGGGCGACACGAAGGACTTTTCGCCGAAGGTTGGCACAACACGCACTGTGCAGGCGTGGAAGGCGACTATAGACCACGCGGCACGCAATGCCGGCGTCGCGGTTACTGACCTGAAATACATCGTTCACGATGCAGGTAAAGGCAGTGACGCGGCTTCGAACCGCCTTGTCGGCCTGTCGCAAACGCTCACCGAAATCCTGCCGGAATACGACCACAAGAAGCAGACGTTCAACACGGCGGCCCTGCTTGGCGACATGGGAACCGGTAGTGCGTTGACCGACGTTGCGCTCGCGATCGGCCGAATCAATCACTTCGGCGGTAACGCACTGGTTGCCGGCACAACCGATGCCGAGCATCCGGTTGCGGTTGTCATCCTGCCGCCGTCAAAGTTGACGACGATCGATCCAAACAAGGATTGGTTCCGCGCGCGTGGCGGAAACAATGCTTACCTGCCGTGGTGGGGTCGCCGACACGATACCGATTACGGTCAGCAGGGATATTCGTGGTGATGTAGTCGGCGCGGCGCGCAGATGATGCGCGTCGCGCCGGATCATTCGGAGACTGAAGGTATGCGGGGAATTGTCCGGGTAGACGACGCCCATACCCATGGCGGCCGGGTCGAAACCGGAGCCGGTACGAGCAAGGTAATGGGCCGCGCGGTCGCTCGCATCGGCGACACGTGTTCATGTCCGATTCACGGTGCTTGCGTAATCGTCGAAGGTGACCCGGAATTCAAGGTCGAAGGCCAAGCCGCCGCGTTCGACGGCCACAAGACCTCATGCGGTGCCGAATTGATTTCATCCCTTCCGACTTCCGGACGTGTTTGAATGCGGAAGACTCATGCATGACCGCCGAGCAGTTCCGCGGATCAAGCCGTTGAACCAGTGAGCGTTGCATGAGATATGCGTCCGGCGCCCTGGGCAGCGGCGCGGACGCCGAACGAAACCGAAAGGAGGCAACGATGCGGATTCTGGTGGTAGGGGCCGGCGCGGTCGGCGGATACTTCGGCGGCCGGCTGGCCGCGGCGGGGCGCGACGTGACGTTCCTGGTGCGCGACGGCCGCGCGGCCGCGCTCGCGCGCGACGGGCTGCTGATTCGCAGCCCGCGCGGCGACCTGACGCTCGCGAACGTGCAGACCATCCGCGCGGGCGACGCGGGCGCCGGCGTCGCGCCGTTCGATCTCGTGCTGCTGAGCTGCAAGGCGTACAGCCTCGACGACGCGATTGCATCGTTCGCGCCGTTCGTCGGCCCGCAGACGCTGATCCTGCCGATGCTCAACGGAATGCGCCACCTCGACGTGCTGCGCGAGCGCTTCGGCGCCGCGCAGGTGCTCGGCGGGTTGTGCGTGATCGCGGCGACGCTCGATCGCGAGCAGCGCATCGTGCACCTGAACGACACGCACGGCGTGTCGTTCGGCGAGCTGGCCGGCGGCGAATCGCCGCGCGTGCGCGCGGTGGCCGACGTGCTCGGCGGCGCGGGCTTCGACGCGACGCTCAGCGACGACATCACCGCGCGGATGTGGGACAAGTGGGTGTTTCTCGCGACGCTCGCCGCGAGCACGTCGCTGTTTCGCGGGTCGATCGGCGACATTCTCGCCGCGCCGGACGGCCGCCGCCTGCTCGAAACGATGCGCGCCGAATGCAGCGCGATCGCCGAATACAACGGCCACCGGCCCGACCCGGCGGCCAGCGAGCGGATGCAGCGGATGGTGCTGACGCCGTCACCGCTGACCGCGTCGATGCTGCGCGACGTCGAGAACCATGCGCGCGTCGAAGCCGATCACGTGATCGGCGACCTGCTCGCGCGACGCGACCCGCAGGCGGCCGATACGCTGTCGCTGCTGCGGATCGCGTACAACCACCTGAAGGCGTACGAGGTGCGCACGGCGCGCGAGCACGCGGCGGCGTAAGCCGGCGAGGGCGGCCGCCGCGCCGTTCCGCGCTGCAACAAATTTGCCGTCCGACGCCATTCCCGCGCGCGGGCGGCAAAAAAGTATCGAAAATCAGGCGTAAAGTTGGTGGAGCCGCGCGCTCGATCGACCTACATTGCTTCCCATGCGACCGGTCGCATCGCCGCGCGAGACACGCGGCGCTGCACGCCCAGCCGAACAGGCCGGCCAGCAATATATGGGAATGGAGACGCCAACATGATGCACCCCGATCTCGAAGTGGTCGAAGTGCGACGCGACGAGTCGTTCAAGGTCTGGTCGCACGGCTATCCGTATCGCACGATCCGCTGGCATTTCCATCCCGAATTCGAGCTGCACCTGATCGTCGCGACGCACGGCAAGTATTTCGTCGGCGATCACATCGGCTCGTTCGGCCCGGGCCATCTCGTGCTGCTCGGCCCGAACCTGCCGCACAACTGGGTCAGCGACATGGCCGAAGGCGAAACCGTCGAGCGCCGCAATCTCGTGATCCAGTTCGATCCGTCGTTCGTGCGTCGCTGCCTGGACGCATTCCCCGAATGCCGCGACGCGCAGGCGCTGCTCGACGACGCGCGGCGCGGAGTCGGCTTCGACACCGCGACGAGCGCCGCGATCGCGCCGTTGTTCGACGAACTGCTGACCGCGCGCGGCATGCGCCGCATCGCGCTGTTCATGACGATCCTCGAGCGGCTGTGCGGCGCGGCCGAACGCACGCTGCTCGCGAGCCCCGCGTACGACCAGGCCGATGTCACGCCGACGCGGCTCAGCCATGCGCTGTCGTATATCGGCAAGAACCTCGCATCCGAGCTGCGCGAGTCCGATCTCGCACAACTGACCGGGCAGAGCGTCAGCGCGTTCTCGCGCGCGTTCCATCGCCATACGGGCATGCCGTTCGTCCAGTACGTGAATCGTCTGCGGATTGAATCCGCGTGCCAGATGCTGCTCGCCGACGACGCAAGCATCACCGACATCTGTTTCCAGGCCGGCTTCAATAACGTGTCGAACTTCAACCGCCAGTTCCGCGCGGTGAAGGGAATGGCGCCGTCCGAATTCCGCGCGCTGCAGCGCCTGAACGTGCGCAGCCGCGAGCTGGCGCTGCACGCGGCGCCGACCGGTAACCCGCTGCCGCCGCGCGTGCTGACGCCCGGTGCGCCCGAACTCATGCCGCAGCCCGGATGATCGCCGGGCCGCCGCCCGCCCGAGTTTTACCCGCCGTTTCACCGTTTCACCCAGCCGATCGCGTCGCTCACGTCGCGAGGGGCGCATTCACCCACGAAAAAGCCGCACACAATTCTGGAGACACCGTCATGACGCACGCATCGCCCGCTTCATCCCCCCGTCGCGCCGCCCGCCTGGCGGCCGTTGCCGCGCTCGCCGTCGCGGCGCTGTTGCCCGCCGCCGCGCACGCCGCGCCGCTGCGGATCGGCATGACGTTCCAGGAACTGAACAACCCGTACTTCGTGACGATGCAAAAGGCGCTGAACGACGCGGCCGCGTCGATCGGCGCGCAGGTCGTCGTCACCGATGCGCATCACGACGTCAGCAAGCAGGTGAGCGACGTCGAGGACATGCTGCAGAAGAAGATCGACATCCTGCTCGTGAACCCGACCGATTCGACCGGCATCCAGTCGGCGATCACGCAGGCGAAGAAGGCCGGCGCGGTGGTCGTGGCCGTCGACGCGAACGCGAACGGCCCGGTCGATTCGTTCGTCGGCTCGAAGAATTACGACGCGGGCGTGATGTCGTGCGAATACCTCGCGAAGGCGATCGGCGGCAGCGGCGAGGTCGCGATCCTCGACGGCATTCCGGTCGTGCCGATTCTCGAACGCGTGCGCGGCTGCAAGGCCGGACTCGCGAAATTCCCGAACGTGAAGCTCGTCGATACGCAGAACGGCAAGCAGGAGCGCGCGACCGCGCTGTCGGTCACCGAGAACATGATCTCCGCGCATCCGAACCTGAAGGGCCTCTTCAGCGTGAACGACGGCGGCTCGATGGGCGCGCTCGCCGCGATCGAGGGGTCCGGCAAGGACATCAAGCTGACGAGCGTCGACGGCGCGCCCGAGGCGATCGCCGCGATCCAGAAGCCGAACTCGAAGTTCATCGAGACGACCGCGCAGTTCCCGGCCGACCAGGTGCGCATCGCGCTCGGTATCGCGATCGCGCGCAAGTGGGGCGCGACGGTGCCGAAGGCGATTCCCGTCGACGTGAAGGTCGTCGATCGCGGCAACGCGAAGGGTTTCAGCTGGTGAACGACGTGCGACGCGACGCGAAGGGCGGCGGCGCGGCCGACGCCCTTCGCACGGAGAAGCCGATGGACACGATACTCAGGCTCAGCCACATCACGAAAAGCTTTCCCGGCGTGAAGGCGCTGTCCGACATTCATCTGGAGATCGCGCGCGGCGAGATCCATGCGCTGCTCGGCGAGAACGGCGCGGGCAAGTCGACGCTGATGAAGATCCTGTGCGGCATCCACCAGCCGGATGCCGGCACGATCGAGATCGACGGCGCCGCGCGCCATTTCGCGGACTATCACGACGCGGTCGCGGCCGGCGTCGGCATCGTGTTCCAGGAGTTCAGCCTGATTCCGCACCTCGATGCCGTCGACAACCTGTTCCTCGGCCGCGAGCTGCGCAACCGCTGGGGCGCGCGCGACCGCAAGCGGATGCGCGCCGCGGCGGCGAGCATCTTCGCGCGGCTCGGCGTGGCGATCGATCTCGATGCGCCGATCCGCACGCTGTCGGTCGCGCAGCAGCAGTTCGTCGAGATCGGCAAGGCGCTGTCGCTCGACGCGCGCATCCTGATCCTCGACGAACCGACCGCGACGCTCACGCCGGCCGAGGCCGAGCACCTGTTCGCGATCATGCGCGAGCTGAAGCGGCAGGGCGTCGCGATGATCTTCATCTCGCATCACCTCGACGAGATCTTCGCGGTGTGCGACCGGATCACGGTGCTGCGCGACGGCCAGTACGTCGCGACGACCGAGGTCGCGCACACCGACGTCGAGCAACTGGTGCGCATGATGGTCGGCCGCCGGATCGAGAGCAGCTTTCCGCCGAAGCCGGTCTTGCCGGCCGACGCGCCGGCCGTGCTCGAAGTCGATGCGCTGCAGATCGAGCGCGACGGCCCGGTGAACCGCTTTGCGTTGCGTGAAGGCGAGATCCTGGGTTTCGCGGGCCTGGTCGGCTCGGGCCGCACGGAAACCGCGCTCGCGGTGATCGGCGCGACGCGTGCGCATCGCAAGGCACTGCGCGTGCGCGGCGCGGCGGCGAAGCTCGCCGATCCGGCCGACGCACTGCGTGCGGGCATCGGCATCCTGCCGGAAAGCCGCAAGACGGAAGGGCTCGTCACGTCGTTCTCGATTCGCGACAACATCTCGCTGAACAACCTCGGCAAGTACCGGTCGATGCGCTGGCTGATCGACCGGCGCGGCGAGGCGCGCACCACGCACGACGTGATGCGGCGCGTCGGCGTGAAGGCGCCGTCGATCCACACCGAGGTCGCGACGCTGTCCGGCGGCAACCAGCAGAAGGTCGTGATCGCGCGCTGGCTGAACCATCACACGTCGGTGCTGATCTTCGACGAGCCGACGCGCGGCATCGACGTCGGCGCGAAAGCCGAAATCTACGGGCTGATGCGCGAACTCACCGCGCGCGGCTACGCCATCATCATGATCTCGTCCGAATTGCCGGAAATCGTCGGCATGTGCGATCGCGTCGCCGTGTTCCGGCAGGGCCGCATCGAAGCGACGCTCGCCGGCGACGAGATCGATCCCGACACGGTCATGACCTATGCCACGACCGGCACGCGAGGAGCGACCCATGAACCTGCCTGATTCTTCTTCCACGCGTTCGACGACGCTCGCGGCCACCGCCGGAAACGGCGATGCGCCGCCGCCCCGCGCGATGTGGGCGCAGCTACGCCGCTCGACGCTGTTCTATCCGCTCGTCGGCCTGATCGTCGTATGCATCGCGATGATGATCGCGAGCCCGAGCTTCCTGTCGGCCGCGAACCTCGAGAACGTGCTGCGCCAGGTGTCGATCAACGCGATCATCGCGGTCGGCATGACCTGCGTGATCCTGACGGGCGGGATCGACCTGTCGGTCGGCTCGGTGATGGCGCTGTCGGGCACGCTCGCGGCCGGGCTGATGGTCGCGGGCGTCAACGCGGTCGCCGCGCTCGCGATCGGCATCGCGGTCGGGCTCGGCTTCGGCTTCCTGAACGGCGTGTTCGTCGCGTTCGCGGGGATGCCGCCGATCATCGTCACGCTTGCGACGATGGGCATCGCGCGCGGCCTCGCGCTGATCTATACGGGCGGCTATCCGATCGACGGGCTGCCCGACTGGGTCGCGTTCTTCGGCAGCGGCAAGGTGCTCGGCATCCAGGCGCCGGTGCTGATCATGCTGGTGGTCTATGCGATCGCATGGCTGCTGCTCGACCGGATGCCGTTCGGCCGCTACGTGTACGCGATCGGCGGCAACGAGCAGGCGACGCGGCTCACCGGCGTGCGGGTCGCACGCGTGAAGCTGATCGTCTACACGCTGGCCGGGCTCACGTCGGCGCTCGCCGCGATCGTGCTGACCGGGCGCTTGATGAGCGGGCAGCCGAACGCGGGCGTGGGCTTCGAGCTCGACGCGATCGCGGCCGTCGTGATGGGCGGCACGTCGATCTCCGGCGGGCGCGGCGCGATCCTCGGCACGCTGGTCGGCGCGCTGCTGCTCGGCGTGCTCAACAACGGGCTGAACATGATCGGCGTGAACCCGTACGTGCAGAACGTGATCAAGGGCGGAATCATTCTGCTCGCGATCTACATCAGCCGCGAGCGATCGCGGTAACGCTTGATTCATCCGCCATCCGAATCATTCAGGAAAGAGACAACTCATGACGACACCCGAAGCCCAGCCGCGCATGACCGCGGTCGTCTGCCACGGCCCCGAGGACTATCGCGTCGAACAGGTCGCGATGCCGCGCGCCGGTACGAACGAGCTCGTGATCCGCATCGCCGCGTGCGGGATTTGCGCGAGCGACTGCAAGTGCTACACCGGCGCCAAGATGTTCTGGGGCGGACCGAGCCCGTGGGTGAAGGCGCCGGTGATTCCCGGCCATGAATTCTTCGGCTATGTCGAGGCGCTCGGCGACGGCGCGGCCGAGCATTTCGGCGTCGCGTTGGGCGACCGCGTGATCGCCGAGCAGATCGTGCCGTGCGGCAAGTGCCGCTATTGCAAGTCGGGCCAGTACTGGATGTGCGAGGTGCACAACATCTTCGGCTTCCAGCGCGAGGTCGCCGACGGCGGGATGGCCGAGTACATGCGCATTCCGCCGACCGCGATCGTCCACAAGATTCCGCTTGGCGTATCGCTCGAGGATGCGGCGATCATCGAGCCGCTGTCGTGCGCGATTCATACGGTGAACCGCGGCGACGTCCAGCTCGACGACGTCGTCGTGATCGCCGGCGCGGGCCCACTCGGGCTGATGATGACGCAGGTCGCGCACCTGAAGACGCCGAAGAAGCTCGTCGTGATCGACCTGATCGACGAACGGCTCGAACTCGCGCGCCAGTACGGCGCCGACGTGACGATCAACCCGCAGCGCGACGACGCGCGCGAGATCGTCCGCGCGCTGACCGACGGCTACGGCTGCGACGTGTACATCGAGACGACCGGCGCGCCGGTCGGCGTGAACCAGGGGCTCGACCTGATCCGCAAGCTCGGCCGCTTCGTCGAATTCAGCGTGTTCGGCGAGGACGCGACCGTCGACTGGTCGATCATCGGGGACCGCAAGGAACTCGACGTACGCGGCGCGCACCTCGGGCCCTACTGCTATCCGGTCGCGATCGACCTGCTCGCGCGCGGGCTCGTCACATCGAAGGGCGTCGTCACGCACGGTTTCGCGCTCGAGGACTGGGACGACGCGATCCGCGTCGCGAAATCGCCCGAATCGATCAAGGTGCTGCTGAAGCCGGCCCGCTGACGGCCGGCGTGCGCCTCACCGGAGACATCATGGAATACGTGATAGGCGTCGACATCGGCACGCAGAGCACCAAGGCGCTGCTGGTCGACCGGCACGGCACGATCGTCGCGCGGCGCTCGGCCGGCTACCAGCCCGATACGCCGCGCCCGCTGTGGGCCGAGCAGTGGCCGCAGGTGTGGTTCGACGCGGTGCGCGACTGCATCGCCGGCTGCGTGAGCGATGCGCGCGCGCAGGGCGTGCCGGCCGATGCGATCCGGGCGGTGTGCGTGAGCAGCCTGTACGGCGGCTCGGGCATCCCGGTCGACATCGACATGCGGCCGCTGCATCCGTGCCTGATCTGGATGGACCGGCGCGCGACCGCGGAAGTCGACTGGGTCAACGCACACGTGAACGTCGAGCGGCTGCGCGTGATCACCGGCAACGGCGTCGACAGTTACTACGGCTTCACCAAGATGCTGTGGCTGCGCGACCGGCGGCCGGACGTGTGGGCGAACGTGCGCTATTTCCTGCCGCCGAACGCGTACGTGATCTACCTGCTGACCGGCGAAGTCGCGGTCGATCACAGTTCGGCCGGCAATATCGGCGGCGTGTACGACGTCGCGCGCCGCGAGTGGTCCGACGATGCGCTCGACATGCTCGGCATTCCGGCGACGATGATGCCGGAACGGCTGGTCGATTCGACGGACGTCGTCGGCGGGTTGCTGTCGCAATGGACCGCGCCACTCGGGCTGCCGGCCGGCACGCCCGTCGTCGCGGGCGGCGTCGATGCGGCGGTCGCGACCTTCGCGGCCGGCGCGACGCGTACCGGGCAGCACGTCGCGATGATCGGCACCAGCATGTGCTGGGGCTACGTGAACCGGCACGTCGATGCGCGGCACGGCCTCGTCAGCATGCCACACGTGTTCGACGGGCAGCGCGACCTGTACGTGTTCGGCGGCGCGATTACGGCTGGCGCGTCGGTCGCGTGGTTTCGCGACCAGTTCTGTCACGCGGAAATCGATGCGGCGCGGCTGCTGCCGCACGGCGATCCGCACGTGCTGCTCGAGGAGGCGGCCGAGCGCGTGCCGGCCGGCGCGGACGGCGTGCTGTTCCTGCCGTATCTGATGGGCGAGCGCAGCCCGGTGTGGGATGCGAAGGCGAGCGGCGCGTTCGTCGGGCTGAGTCTTGCGCACACGCGTGTGCATCTTTATCGTGCGGTGCTCGAAGGCGTCGCGTTCGCGTTGCGTCACAACATCGAGGCCGGCCGCCGTGGCGCGGTGGCGCTGGACGATCGACTGATCGTCGTCGGCGGGGCCGCGCATTCGGCGCTGTGGATGCAGATCATCGCGGACGTGACGGGTTTTCCGGTGTGGACGATCGAGCAGGACGTCGAAGCCGCGATGGGCGCCGCGTTGCTGGCGGGTGTGGGTGTGGGGCTGGTGTCGCGCGATGACGCGCAGGGCGGCTGGGTCACGCTCGTCGAGCGCGCGCGGCCCGATGCCGAGCGCGCGAAAACGTATGACGCGCGTTTTGCGCTCTACACGGCGCTGTATCCGGCGCTCAAGCCGATCATGCACAAGCTGGGCACGTCATCATGAACACACGATTCGATTTCAGCGGGTCAACGGTGCTCGTCACGGGCGCATCGAGCGGCATCGGCCGCGCGTGCGCGATCGCGCTGGCGCACGCAGGCGCGCGCGTCGTCGCTGCAGCGCGAGACATGGCCGCGCTCGACGCGCTCGCCGGCGAGATTGCGTGCGATACGTTGCGCATGGATGTCGGCGGCGACCAACACGCGATCGATGCCGCGCTCGATGCGTACGATGCATTCGACGGCCTCGTCAATTGCGCGGGAATCGCGTCGCTCGAACCGGCGCTCGATGTCGACGCCGCGCATTTCGATCGCGTGATGGCCGTCAACGCGCGCGGCGCGGCGCTCGTCGCGCGGGCGGTGGCGCGCAAGATGATCGAGCGCGACGGACGCGGCGCGGCGAACGCACGGGGCAGCATCGTCAACGTGTCGAGTCAGGCGGCGCTCGTCGGCCTGCCCGCGCATCTGAGCTATTGCGCGTCGAAGGCGGCGATGGACGCGGTCACGCGCGTGCTGTGCATCGAACTCGGGCCGTACGGCATTCGTGTGAACAGCGTGAACCCGACCGTCACGCTCACGCCGATGGCGCAGTTCGCGTGGAGCGAACCGGAGAAGCGCGCGCCGATGCTGGCCGCGATTCCGCTCGGCCGGTTCGCGCAGCCGAACGAAGTCGTCGAGCCGATCCTGTTTTTGCTGAGCGACGCGGCGTCGATGATCAGCGGTGTGTCGTTGCCGATCGACGGCGGGTATACCGCACGCTAGACCGCGTCACGGCAGTCGCGGGTCGAGTGCGCGGCGCGGCCGGCGCGCGGCTAGACCGGATCCTTGCTCGGCGGACCGTCCGGCTGCTGCGGGTTGTCGTGATGGCCGGGCGGCGACGAGAACGGATCGTCTTCCGGATCGCGGTTCGGGTCGGCCGGTGGTTCGGGCGTCGGGGTCGTGTGGTCGCTCATGGAGAACTCGTGCAGTGCGTGACGGTGGTGGCGCGGCGGACGTGCCTCGTCTTCGTTATAGCCAATCGGTCGCGCGTTTGCAGCGGGATTCTTGCGATGGCTTGTCGATCGTCGGAGAAATCCGCCTATTGGCAGGGTTCGTGCGGGAACGTGCGGGCCCGCGCAATCAATGTCAGCGCAAATCCGCCGGTGTATCGATGTCGCGCAGGATGCCGGGATCGTCGACGTCGAGCAGGGCCACCGGCGCGCTGGCGAACAGTGCGCGAGCGCCCGCGTCGCCGTCGAGAGTGGCGAGCGCCTCGAAGTGGTGCGCGGCGAAACCGACCGGATGGCCGCGCACGCCGCGATGCGCGGGTGCGACGATCGACGCGCCGTCGGCGTCGAGCGCGCGTGTGACCGTTTCGTAAGTGGAAGCCGCGATCCACGGCATGTCGCCGAGCGCGACGAGCCAGCCGCTCGCATCGGGCGCGGTGCGGACGCCGGCCGCGAGGCTCGCGCCCATGCCGCGCAACGCGTCGGGGGCATAGACGACCTGACAGCCGGCTTCGTTCAGCAGGATCGCGAGCTTTTCGGCGCCGGGGCGCACCACGGCGATCACGTCGGCGGTGGCCGCCGCGAGACGGCGGGCGGCGGCGACCGCCACCGGTGTGCCGTCGGGAAGCCGGGCGAGCAGCTTGCTGTGCAGGCCGCTCGGGTCGAAGCGTTGACCAAGGCCGCCGGCGAGCAGGACGCCGGTCGCGAGTGACGCATAGGACATCGGCGCGCGGAGAGTGAGACAGGTGTTGCGATTGTGCGGGAGCACACGGGGATCGGCAAGTGAGGATGTTACCGAGTCACCTGTGTCGGATCGGGAAAACCGTCATCGCGATGCTTCGTCGAGCATGCTTTCGTCGACAGGACCGTAAATTGCGTGCGATTCGTTCTGCATGACGGCCCAATAGCGATCGCCGAACGACCAGTGCCACCATTCGGACGGGTAATTCGTGAAGCCGGCGCGGGACAGCGCGTCGATCAGGATCTTGCGGTTCGCTGCGGCCGGGCGGCTGATGAACGGGTTGTGCGTGTAGCACGAGCAAGTGGCGCGACGACGGTTGCGGGCCACGAGCCGATATTGAATGAAGCGGTCGTGGTCGTTTTGGTCAGACGAATCGCCGATATGCCAGAGTCTGGCGGAAGAGGCGCCGCCGTTCGACCCACGGGCGCGCGACGCTTACCAGAGCGTCTTGACGTGCGCGTACGCGCGGATTTTTTCGTCGCGGGTGACGAGCGGCGCGCCGAGCCGCCGCGCGGTCGCGACGATCATGCGATCGGCCGGATCCTTGTGGAACGTGCCGGGCAGGTCGGTGGATTTCGCGGCGATGTCGGCATCGACCGGCACGAACCGCATGCCGTCGATTTGCGCGACGGTGGCGAGCCACGCGTCGACATCCATTGTCAGGGCGAGGCGGTCGTTGCGCACCAGCATCGCGATTTCCCACGCGGAGATGGCCGATGCGACGAGCGTGCCTTCGCCCCGTGCGCGATCGATCGCGCTTCGCGCTTTCTTGCTGAGCGCAGGGTCGCCCGCCACCCACCACACCAATGCATGCGTATCCAGCACGATCACCGCGACGCCTCCCAATCATCTTCCGCAATCGGATCGAGAGGATTGTCGTAGCGCATGACCGAACCGCGCAATATGTCCAACGGCTGAGCTTCGCGCGAGCGATACGGGCGGATCTCGAGCGTCGGTTTGCCGTGGTCGGTGACGATCAGGCTTTCGCCCGACGCCTCGACGAGCCGGAAGTATTCGAGTGCGCGAGCCTTGAATTCGGATTTCGATACGGGAGCGTGCGGCATCATGATTTGAGCATGGTCATATGACGATGGTCATTTTAGACCCGCGTTTCGACGCCGCGCAAGCGCGGTGGAGCGTGCCCGGCCCACGCTATGCATCCGCCCACTTCCTCAACAGGTTGTGATAAATCCCCGTCAGCGAAATGACCACCGGGTCCTTCGCGCCTTTTTCCGCGGAAAGCGCCTGAATTTGCGTATCGAGCTGAAACAGCAGCGTGCGATCGCCATCGTCGCGCACCATGCTCTGAATCCAGAAGAACGATGCCACACGTTCACCGCGCGTCACCGGCGTCACATGATGCAAGCTCGACGCCGGATACAGCACGAGGTCGCCTGCCGGCAGCTTCGCGCGATGCACGCCGTACGTGTCCTCGACGCATAGTTCGCCGCCGTCGTATGCGTGGGGTTCCTCGAGGAACAGCGTCGCGGACAGGTCGCTGCGCACGCGGAAATCCGTGCCGCGCAGCAGCCGGATCGCGTTGTCGACGTGCGTGCCGAACGTCTCGCCGCCTGCATAGCGATTGAACAGCGGGGGAAACACCTTCAGCGGCAGCGCCGCCGAAAAGAACAGCGGATGGTGGGCGAGCGCATCCTGGATTGCGTCGCCGACGGTACGCGCGACCGGCGAACCTTCCGGCAATTGCCGATTGCGTTTCGCGAGCGCCGACTGCGCGCCGGACGTCGCATTCCCATCGACCCATTCGGCGGCATCGAGCAGGTCGCGGCATTGCGCGACTTGCGCTTGGGTCAGTACGCCGGGGATATGAAGCATCATGATGCGGTTTCCATTGCGTGCGGCGCCAGCTGCATGGCCGCCGAACGAAAAGCGTCGAGCGGCGACGACACGAGATACGCACGCATCTTCGCGATGAACGCGGGTGTCGCGGTGGCCGGCACGCGCGCGAGCCAGGCGAGCGCTTCGTCGACGCGCCCGCGTTCGGCGAGCAGCCGCGCATAGTTGAACTGGCCACGAAAATCGCCGGCGTCGGCCGCACGGCGATAGTGGTCGAACGCGGCGTCGATATCGACCGATACGACCCAGCCGTCCTCGTAGAAGCCGCCGATCAGGTTGATCGATTTCGCGTGACCGAGCGCGGCCGCGCGGCGGAACCAGTCGAGCGCGTCGGCGCGGTTCTCGTCGACGCCGTTGCCGAGGGCAAGTGCGGTTGCGTAGTTGTACATGCCCCAGTCGAGGCCTGCCTGCGCGGCGAGCCGATACCAGTACACGGCGACCGGCGCGCACGCGGCCGTGCCCCAGCCGAACTCGTAGCAGCGCCCGAGCATGTTCATCGCCATCGGGTGGCCGGCCCGCGCCGCGTGCCGGAACCAGTTGAACGCGGCCGCCGGATCGCGCGCGACGCCGTGCCCGTCGAGCAGGTATTGTCCGTACACGGCCTGCGCGTCGACGATACCGTGGTCGGCCGCGGCCGCGACCCACGCGGCGGCGCGCTCGGGCGGCCCGGCCAGGATGTCGGCGAACTCGCGCGGCGATACCGACGCGAGCGCCTTCAGCGATACGGCCTCCATCGATCAGTAGCGCGCGTTCAGCGTGACGAACGCCGAGCGGCCCGGCGCGATCGACGCATAGTGCGCCGGATACGCCTGATCGAAGTACGTGCGGTTGAACAGGTTGTTCACGTTCAGTTGCAGGTCGAGCTTCTTGTTGATCCGGTACTGCGCCATCGCGTCGAAGCGCCAGTACGACGGCACCGCGCGCAGGTTCGCGGGATCGCCGAACACTTCCGACATGTAGAACGCGCCGCCGCCGACCGTGAACTTCGGCGTGACGTCGTAGTTCGACCACATCGTGAGGCTGTGCTTCGGCGTGTTCGGGAAGCGGTTGCCGTTGTTCGCGGCGTCCTTGCCGTTGTCGCGCAACGCGCTCTTCATGTACGTGTAGCCGCCGAACACCTGCCATTGCTTCGTGATCTGGCCGGCGAGGCCGAGCTCGAGGCCCTGCACGCGCTTGTTGCCGACCATCGCGTACTGGTTGTTCGGCAGCGTCACGCGCGCGTTCGTCGTATCGATCTGGAACAGCGCGGCCGTCAGCGACAGCTGGTCGTTCAGCACGTTCCATTTCGTGCCGAGTTCGATGCTGCGGTTCTTCTCGGGCGCCATCTGGTCGGCGTTCGGGCCGACGCCGCCGCGGCCCGGCGTCAGCGACTGCGTTTCGCTGCCTTCGCCGAGCAGCATGCCGGCCGGCGTCGACGACGTCGCATACGACGCGTAGATGCTGCCGTTCCGTGCGGGCTTGAACACGAGGCCGGCCTGCCAGTTGAAGAGGGTATCGTCGCGCGTGTAGGTCTTGCCGCCGTTGGCCTTGGTGTCGGTGAAGCGGGTCGAATAGTCGTCGACGCGCACGCCGGCGTTCACCTGCCAGCGCGGCGTGAGCTCGATCGTGTCGAAGCCGTAGATCGACTTCGTCGTGGTGCGCGCATGCGCATAGTCGTTGTTGCGCGTGATCGAACCGGCCCACGGATCGTTCGGGTTCGGCGACCACAGGCTCGTGCAGTTGTAGCCCGACGGCGCACCGATGCCTTTCTGGCAGATCGTGCCCTTGTCGGTTGCCACCGTGTACGAATCGCGCTTGCCCCATTCGCGGGACAGCTCGATGCCGGTCGTGAAGCTGTGCTTGAACGGGCCCGTGCGGAATTCGCCGAACAGCTCGGTCAGGTTCGCGAGGCTGTTGATCGAGCTGTCGCGGTTGTTGTTGCGGCGCCAGACCTTGCCGTTCACCACGTTGCCCTGGCTGTCGTCCGGCTGCGTCCAGATGTAGTCCTGCGTCGATTCCGTGTAGCGCGTGGTGTTGCGCACCGTCAGGTTCGGCGTGATGTCGTGCTCGATCTTGATCGTGCTGATGTCCGACGTGGTCTTGCGGAAGTCGCGGTCGATCAGGCCGTAGAAGTTGTGGCGATCGACGGGCGCCGGATAGATCGTGCCGACGTTCGCGGGCTTGTTCGACGTCGTGTAGAAGTACGGGATCCCGCCGTCGGGCATGTCGTCGGTCGACAGGTGGTAGTAGCTCGCGGTCACGCGCGTCGGCGTGCCGAGGCCGAACGCGATCGACGGCGCGACGCCCCAGCGCTCGTTGTTGACGGCGTCGCGGCCGGCGACGTCGTTGTTGTGACTCATCAGGTTCAGGCGGAACGCGGCGTGATCGGCGAACTGCCAGTTGCCGTCGGCGGTGAAGCGGCGATAGCGGTCGGTGCCCAGGCCCGCGCTCGCGGCGGCCGTCGTGCCGAGATGCGGGGCCTTCGTGATCAGGTTGATGCTGCCGCCGGCACCGCCGCGGCCGCCGTACGCGCCGTCGGAGCCTTTCGTGATCTCGACGCGCTCGGTGTTGAAGATCTCGCGCGTGGTGGCGCCCGTGTCGCGCATGCCGTCGACGAACATGCTGCCCTGCGTGTCGTAGCCGCGGATGAACGGACGGTCGCCGAGCGGGTTGCCGCCTTCGCCGGCGCCGAACGTGATGCCGGGCACCGTGCGCAGCGCTTCGGTCAGCGTCGCCGCGCCGCTGCTCTGGATCAGTTCCTGCGGGATCACGGTGACGGATTTCGGCGTGTCGACGAGCGGCGCGGTGAATTTCGCGGAAGCGGAAAAGTCGGCCTTGAAGCTGTGCTCGGTCTTGCCCTGGATCTCGATCGGTGCGAGGTGGCCCTCGGTGCTGACGGGCGCCGCGGGCGGCGTGCCGTCGGCGAACGCGGGGCTCGCGGCGAGCACGCTGCACAGGGTGGTGAATTTACCGAGCTTCAGCTCGTCGGGACGGGACTTCATGGTGCGCTTCGACCTCGCGGTGTGGCCCCGGGGCGGTGCGTTGCGAAAACGTGCATGCCGCCGGGAATTATTACGATTTGTTTTCAGGCGGCATTCTATGTAATTTCTTGTTGAATGAGAAGCGTTCTTGTTCGCGTTTGTGCGGGGATTGTTGACGAATGTTGCAGAGGGCTTGTGGGGGATTGCGGGGCGGGAGGATGGCCGAACGGCCGAATGGGAGAGGCGCGGCGGGCGGCTTACAGTGGCCGAATCTTCTTTCGGCTCAAATGACTGCAAGGTGTTAGTATGACTGCATTGCAAGCAAATGTAGTGAGGCGCATCATGCCCATGATCACCGTTCGAAATTTGCCCGACGAAGTGCATCGCGCGCTTCGAATCCGGGCTGCGCAACATGGCCGCAGTACCGAGGCCGAGGTGCGAGACATCCTCGAGCAAGCCGTTCGGCCGGGAGGGCGGCTGAGACTGGGAACGTTGCTCGCTGAAATCGGGCGAGAGGCTGGCGGCATCGATTTCGAAGTTCAGCGTGATAAGACGCCAACCGATCCCATGAGCTTCGAATGATCCTGGTCGATACCAACGTCATTTCCGAGCCGCTGCGGCGCGAGCCGAGCGCAGCCGTGATCGAATGGCTCGACGCGCAGAACGTCGACACGTTGTTTGTAGCCGCAATCAGTCTGGCGGAGATTCGGTTCGGCGTGGCCGTGTTGCCGGTGGGGCGCAGGCGGGACTGGCTCGAGCAAAGCATCGAGCAGCGCGTCGTGCCGTTGTTTCGCGGCCGGATCCTGCCGTTCGACGATGCGGCCAGCAAGGCGTATGCGAGCCTTCGCGCCAAGGCGCGTGGTACGGGCAACGCGATGGCGTCTGCCGATGGCTTCATCGCGGCAACCGCCGCCGCGAACGGTTTGATCGTGGCCACGCGCGACGTCGCGCCGTTCGAGGCAGCGGGCTTGCGTGTGATCGATCCCTGGGCCAACTGACGCCGGCTCGGCCGCCGTCACGTTACCGACGTCGAAAATGACAACGCGCCGTGCAAGCCGGCGCGTTGGGTGCGTGCCGGCTGCGCGCGGCACTTGAACCGGGGCAATCTCGGTTCAGCCGCGCGACACCGGCTGCAGGTCAGTCGATTCCGTGAAACACCGCATCCTCCGGGCCGAGGTACGCTGGCGGACGCCACGTCGCATCGCGCATCGAGTGCTGGACGAGATTCTCGACACCCAGCAGCACCGCGAAGATCGCCATTCGCACCGGAATGCCGTTGTCGGTCTGCCGGAAGATCGCGAGACGCGGGTCGCGGTTCAGGTCGACCGACAGGTCGTTTGCGCCCGGCCGGCTATCGCGCGGCAGCGGGTGCATGATCAGCGTGTCGGGCTTGCATACCGAATCGACGAGCGCCTGGTTGATCTGGAAATCCGGCGTATAGCCTTCGAACGACTCGTCGGTGAAGCGCTCTTTCTGAATCCGCGTCGCGTAGACGACATCCGCGCCGCGCAGCCCGGCCGCGAGGTCGTTCGTTTGCTCGACCACATGGCCGTTCGTCGAAATCTGGTCGACGATGTACGCCGGCATCTCGAGCGTCGGCGGCGATACGAGCGTGAACTTCAGCCCGCGGTACAGCGCGAGCAGCTTGACGAGCGAGTGCACGGTGCGGCCGTATTTCAGGTCGCCGACCAGCGCGATGTGCGCGCCGTCGACGATCTTGCCGAGCCGCGAGAATTCGCGCTGGATCGTATACAGGTCGAGCAGTGCCTGGCTCGGGTGCTCGCCGGGGCCGTCGCCGCCGTTGATCACCGGCAGGTTGGTCGCGCGTGCGAATTCGGCCACCGAGCCTTTGTCCGGATGGCGGATCACGAGCGCGTCGACGTAGCCGGCCATCACGCGGCTCGTGTCGTAGATCGATTCGCCCTTGGCCATCGACGAGAACGTGAAGCCCGTCGTGTCGCACACCGAGCCGCCGAGCCGGCAGAAGGCCGCGCCGAACGACACGCGCGTGCGCGTGCTGGCCTCGAAGAACAGGTTGCCGAGCACCGCGCCTTCGAGCACGCGCGAAATCTTGTGGCGTCGCGCGATCGGCTGCATGACGTCGGCCACGCGGAACAGCGCCTCGACCGAATCCCGCGAGAACTGCTCGACCGAGATCAATTGCGGCTTGCCTTCGAACAGGAACTGCTTCGCGAGCCCTTGTTTATCTACGCTTTGCGTATAGCTCTCGCCGTCCGGCGCTGGGCGTTCGACGATTTCCGACACGAAGCGCTCGACGATCTCGGGCATCCCGCGCGATTCCTGCGAATCGTCCGGCAGCAGCCAGGTATCCAGCGCGCGCCGGCTGACGCCGATGCGATTCGCGAATGCCTCGCGGGTCATGTTGAGGCGGCGCATCGCGTCGCGGAGGAAGGCTTGCTGGGGAACGGTCATCGGCGGCTCCTGGGCGGGAAATATACGCGGTGCGTATATTAGTTCCTCGCGCAATGAAGTCAAGAAAAATCTGTGCGCACGCGCGGCCGGGCCGTACTGGCGCGCGGCGCGGCTCTCCGTATAATCAGGTCAGGCCCCGTGTCCGGCAGCCTGCCGGGCGCCACGCCACACACGATTCGCCCGGTCGGGCTTGTTGATTCCAAGGAGAATGAGAATGACGCGTACGATTGCTGCAATGCTGCTGGTGCTGACCGCCGCGCTCGCCGGTTGCAATACGGTCGCCGGCGTGGGCCAGGATATTTCGAGGGGCGGCCAGGCGATCAGCGATTCGGCTGAAAAGGCCAAGTAAGCCGACCGGTTCAGGCATGCAGAAGGCGCCGGGCCTTCCCGCGATGGCGGGGCGGCCCGGCGCCTTTTTCGTGCGCGGATCGATGCCGGCGGCGTCAGGCGTGTTCCACGAACGCGTAACGGCCTTCGACCTTGCGCGGCGTGAACCAGCCGTAGTCGGGGAACAACCGGTTGCGGACGAACCACACGTAACCGACCAGCACGACCGTGATCGCGAGGCTCGGCAGCGCGGCCGCCGGATCGCGCCCGAGGTCGGCGACGGTCTTCGGCATCTGCAGCAGCGACAGCAGGATGAACGCGTGATACGCGCCGACACGTTGGGTCGCAAAGCCCCAGATGAACAGCAGCGATAGCGGCACGGTCAACGCGAGGAATACGGTGACGAGGACGGTGCCGGCGCCGGATGCGAAGAAGTAGTACGCAAGCATCAGGCTGATGACCAGTTGGGCGATGCCGAGCGCGATCAGGATCCGGACGTGCACCTTGTTCTTGCGGCAGCGTTCGGGGTCCGGGCGCGACGCGATCAGGTGCGCGAGCACGCGATCCTTGAGCCCCTGTCCGGACAGTTCGGCCAGCGCGTCGGCCTTCCTCGTTCCTGCGGACAGCAGCACCGCGATTCTCGTTTTGGCTTCCTTCCTGTTCATTGCTTGGCGGATTGTTGTTCGAGGGTGGTCAAAGGGGCCGGCCACGCGAATATTGCATCTCGCGCAGCCGTGCGCAACGGTTTTGCGGAGCGCGGACACATTCCTACAGTCGCCGGCTGCATCGTGGCGAAGGCGGGGAGCGGCAGGCGATGCGACGGCAGGGCGCCGCCGCCGTTTCCGCCGGGACGCGATGAGCGCGAGTCAGTCGATGGCGGTTCGCGCAGCGATCGTCGTGCGTGATTCGGCGGGCGGCTCGCGCCGTCGCGTCGCGCCGACCAGCATGCCGGCGACGACGAGCGCGATGCCGGCGACACGCGTGCCGGTCAGCGCTTCGCCGAACAGCGCGACCGCGAACAGCACGGCCGAAACCGGCGCGACCGCGGTGAACAGGGCGGCCTCGGTGCCGCTCGTGCGCGCCGAACCCGCATACCAGCACAGGTAGCCGAGCACGGTCGGGATCAGCGCGTAGTACGCGATCGCCGACACGGCGCCGACGGTCCAGCCGCTCGCCACCGCGCGCCATTCGAACGCGGCCGGCACGAGTGCGAGCACGAAGCCGAGGCCCGACATCGCGGTGGAAAGCGCAAGCGGCGGCAACGGCGCGGCAAGCCGCCGGTTGAGCAGGATGAAAACCGCTTCGCATGCGACGGCCGCCAGTACCAGCGCATCGCCGGCAAGCGTCTGCAGCGACGGCATCGCATGGCCCGGCGCGAACGTGACGAACAGCACACCGGCGGTGGCGAGCGCGGCGGCCAGCCAGTCGCGCGGCGTCTGCCGCTCGTGCAGCACGACGGCCGCGATCAACGTCGACATGGCCGGCAGCGTGCCGAGCATCACGCCCGCATCGAGCGGCGACGACAGCTTCGTCCCGCTGATCAGCAGCACCGTATAGCCGACGCCGCCCGCCGCCGCCTGGATGACGAGCAGCACGGCGTCGCGTGCGCAAATGCGCGGCCAGCGCATGCGCTGCGCGCGCATCAGCGCGAACAGCAGCGGGGTCGCGATCAGGAAGCGCAGCGCGGTGGCCGCGAATGGCGACAGGCCGCCGGCCGCGAGACGGCTCGCGATGACGGTGCTGCCGACGCCCGCCATCGCGGCGGCGAGATAGAGATAACCAATCAGTCGTGTCTTCATGCGCCGCATCGTCGCGTACCGGGCACGGGGCGTCTTGAACGAAATTGCAGCAGAGGGAGGCGTTGAATACGGTGCGCCGTCGACATGTCCGGACGCAATGGGGCGCGGCCGCCGTCGAGGTGGCAACCGCATTTCGAATGAAGTGCGCCCGGCGGCCTCGCGCGGCGCGGGCGACAGCGCGACTTAACCCGCCTGCGTGAACCGCCCCGGCGTGATCCCGAACTGGCGCGCGAACGCGCGCGTCAGGTGGCTCTGATCGGCGAAGCCGGCTTCAGCCGCGGCATCGGCGATCGGCAAACCGCTGGCCAGCAACGCGCGCGCGCGCCGCGTGCGCGACTGAACCAGATAGGCATGCGGCGTGATGCCGAGCTCGCGCGCGAAGCCGCGCAGCAACTGGAAGCGGCTGACGCCGCTCAGGTCGGCCAGCTCGGCGAGCGACACGGGTGCGGCCGGCGCCGCGTCGAGCCGCTCGCGGGCGACGCGGACCGCCGGTGCGACGCCGGCCGCCGGCAGCGTGCGGTTTGCGTGCCGGGCAAGCAAACCGGCGACGAGCATCACGAGCGCTTCGTCGCGGGCCAGCGGCTGGGTTTCGCCTGCGACGATGCGTGCATGCAGCCGGCCGACGGCGGCCGCGAGGCGCGCGTCGCGCACGGCCGGATGCGCGAGCTCGACGCCGCCGACGCCTTCTTCCGCCGCGACGCCCGCGACCAGCGCGGGCGCGAGGTACAGCATCCGCCAGCGCCGGCCGGTGCCGGCCTCGAGCGGCGAACCGTCGTGCATCTCGCCCGGGTTGACCATGATCGTGTCGCCGGCCAGCGCGTCGACCTGCCCGCGGCCGCTCCACGACCGGTGCGCACCGCTGACGATCACGCCGACCCCGAATTCGTCGTGCGCGTGGCGCGGAAATGTGCGATCGGATTCGAGGCTGATCGTCTCGATGCCTTCGCCGGTGCGTCGGTAGTGGGTGACACGGTGCATGTGCGCTCCTCGCGCCGGTGGCGGCGCGGATCACGTGCACTTTAGCGCGTTCCGGCGCCGCGCGCCCTTCATCCGTTTGGCGGATACCGCGCGGCGCGCGCAGCCCGCACCATGTGCACATGAGCAGCGTACACGGCCCGCCGGGCCTGAAGCTGCGCGGGAGAGGGCAGGTGGAACGACAGGATCCGGTATTCATTCAGGTGGGTGCGCTCGCGGACGGCTTCGCGCCGGACGCGAACGTCCTCGCCCCCGTCGACGCACTCGTCGGGCGGACGCTGACGCTCGACGACGCATCGGGCGCGTGGCGTATCTATACGTTCGAGCCGGGCGCGCTGCAGTGGCGCGATGCGGCGACCGGTACGAACGGCCGCGCGGCGTGCCGCGTGACGCGGCTGCGCGACGGGCTGTACTTCGTCGACTACATCGATGCGACCGCTCGGGCGACGTCGGTGAGCCTCGTGATCGATCTCGACACCGGTGTGTGGACGGCGGTCGTCGGTACGCTGCCGACGGAAGCGGACACGCGCATCGATGCATTCACGCGCGTCGCGCACGGGCTGCCGCTGACGGCCGTCGATGCGCAATTCCGACACGGTACGCTGGGCGGCCACGCCCGGCCGGGGCCGCTGCATGCGCCCACGCGCGAGTTGATCGGCAAGCGGACGATGTACCGCTACAGCCCGACCGAATGCTACGAGCACATCTACCTGAACGAGAATTTCTACGCGTGGCAGTGCCTGCAGGGCGTCGAAGGCGGGCTGGCCGATGTCGACCGCTGTCATTACTTCAGGATTGCAGACGAGCTTTACTTGTTCGTGTGGCGTGAGAAGGTGGTGCCGACGCTCGGCGTCGTGCTGATCGACTTCGCGCAGCGCAAGACCGACGGCAAGATCTTCGGCTATCAGGGCAGCGATTTCGGCACGTTGTCGAATTTCCAGATCGGCGCATACGCGCAGGTGCTGAACGAAACCGTGCATCCGCTCGGCGACGAGGCGCGGCGATGACTACCGTGCTCGGCAGCGGCCGCTTGCGTGCGGATTTCAGCGGTCGCGTCGTGCTCGTCACGGGCGCCGCGCAAGGGATCGGCGCGGCGATCGCGCGCCGTTTCGCGGAATCCGATGCGTTCGTCGCGGTCGCCGACCTGAACGGCGATGCGGCCGCCGCGCAGGCCGACGCGCTGGCCGGCGCGGGCGGCGACGCACGCGCGTACCGGGTCGATGCCGCGAGCCGGGCCGAACTGGATGCGCTCGTCGCCGCAGTCGAGCGCGACGGCGGCCGGCTCGATGTCGTCATCCACAATGCCGCGTATTTTCCGTTGACGCCATTCGCGCGGATCGACGAGCCGACGCTCGAGCGGACGCTGTCGGTCAACCTGTCGGCGCTGTTCTGGCTTGCGCAGGCCGCGTTGCCGGCATTCGAGCGCGCGGGGGCCGGGCGGCTGCTCGTCACGTCGTCGGTGACGGGGCCGCGCGTCGCGTATCCGGGGCTCGCGCATTACGCGGCGTCGAAGGCCGGCGTGAACGGCTTCATTCGGGCGGCGGCGCTGGAGCTCGCGCGCCGCAACGTGACGGTCAACGGCGTCGAACCGGGGATGATCCGCACGCCGGCGGCCGGCAATCTCGGCGACGCGTCGGTCGCGGCGCAGATCGCGCGCGACATTCCGCTGGCACGGATGGGCGAGCCGGAGGATATCGCGAACGCGATGCTGTTTCTCGCGTCGGCCGACGCGGCGTACATCACCGGGCAGACGATCGTCGTCGACGGTGGCGCGACGTTGCCGGAGAGCGGGGCGGTGCTGGGAGACGGGTAGCGGTGAGCTAGCGAGGCCGGCCGTGGCGGCGGCCGCGGGCCGTGCGGGCATAGGAGGGTATTTGCGGGCATAGGCCGGCCCACGCCATGGGGCCGTGCCGCACGCCAGCGCCGCGACTACAACCAGCCGTTGCGGATGAATTCGACGATCGAATAGCGACGATGCTCGAGATCGTGCTGCCGCACGGCCTCGACGATCCGCGATACGCCATCCGCATAGGGCGTATCGCCGGATACGCGCGATTCGAACTGGAGGCTGCATGCGCCATCGTCGATGCGTATCCGGTGAACCGCATGGCGGCCGAGCTGATCGTCCGGGATGCCGAATTCGCTGCGCTGCGCCGCCGGGTCGCGCACGGAGCGAATGGTTTCCGGCCGCACGCCGAGCGACCGGGCGATGCCGACGGCCGTGCCGGGGACGGACGTCTTGCCGGCCTGATGCGACTCGGTCACGCTGATCTCGCAGTCGCGGAACAGGTGGCCGCTGGTTTCCAGCATGCTCATGAACTTGAGCATCAGGATGTTCGTGTTCGGACACAGCACGACCGGAAAGTCGTACGTCCCGGTTTCGAGGTCGGAGCCGGTCGACAACTCGACGAGCGGCGACGCGGTGGCCTGGCAGAACGCGATCGCCGCGGCGAGTTCGCGGCCGGAACCGGCATGGACGACGATCGAGCGGGCGTCGCTACGCCGCGCGTCGGTTCGCGTGGCGTCCGACCACGGCATCACGCGACAGCTGGCCGGGTCGAGCTTGTGCGAGCCGAGCAACTCGTTGGCGAGCTTGCCGGTTCCGATGACGAGTACTTGCATGGGATGGACGGGTTGAGGTTCGGGATGCGAGACGGTGATGGGCGCGGGTCTTCGGGCAGGCCAGCCCGGCCGCCTTGCCGCGCGCCATGGGTGCCGGGCATCGCGCATTATGCCCGGCCGTCCGACCGCGTGCTCGTCGACTCGCGCAGGCATCGCACCGTCTCGCGACGGATAGGTCGCGCTCTGTTTCGCGATGCCGCCGCCGAATGGCCGCCAGCTTCCCGTCGACCTTTCGCCGAGCTCCCTCCCTCCCGGCCAGCCGCGGTCCACCGACGGACGAACCGCGCGACCGCACCCTCATCCCGTGCGCACGAACGCGTGAACGGCGCTACGCTGTCGGCATTTCATCCCATTACCCTCGATCCAGGAGAACACATCGATGGAACACGACCTGAAAGGCAAGGCAGTCGCGATTACCGGCGGCTTCGGTCATCTGGGCGTCGCGACGGCCGCGTGGCTCGGCGAGCGCGGCGCACGCGTCGCGCTGATCGGCCGCGGCGCGGCCCCGGCGGCGCAGGCGCTGCCCGGCGTGCCGGCCGATGCGCTGCGCATCGGCGGCATCGATCTCGTCGATCCGCAGGCCGCCGTGCAGGCGCTCGACGCGGTCAACCGCGAATTCGGCCGGGTCGACGCGCTGCTGAACATCGCGGGCGCATTCGTGTGGCAGACGATCGCCGACGGCGATGCCGCCACGTGGGACCGCATGTATGAACTGAACGTGAAGACAGCGCTGAACGCGTCGAAGGCCGCACTGCCGTACCTGGTCGCGAGCCAGGCCGGCCGCATCGTCAACATCGGCGCGGGCGCGGCGTTCAAGGCCGGCGCGGGAATGGGCGCGTATGCGGCCGCGAAGGCGGGCGTCGCGCGGCTCACCGAGGCGTTGGCGGCGGAACTGCTCGATCGCGGCGTGACCGTGAACGCGCTGCTGCCGAGCATCATCGACACGCCGCCGAACCGCAAGGACATGCCCGACGCCGACTTCTCGCGCTGGGTCCGGCCCGAACAGCTCGCGGCGACGATCGGATTCCTGCTGTCGGCCGACGCGCAGGCGATCACCGGTGCGTCGATTCCGGTGAGCGGCCGCGTCGCGTAGTGCGCTGCGGGCAGGGCTCGCCGGGGCCGGCCGTGCGTACAATGTCGCACCGGATTGCGCGACCCGGACCCGAGACCGAACCCGACACCATGACTCAGCCCACCATCCTGATCGTCGAAGACGAACAGGCGATCGCGGACACGATCGTCTATGCCCTCGGCACCGACGGCATGCAGACCGTCCACTGCACGCTCGGGCAGGCGGCGCTCGACCGCCTGCGCGACACGCGTGTGGATCTCGTGGTGCTCGACGTCGGCTTGCCGGACCTCAGCGGCTTCGAGGTATGCCGGCGGCTGCGCACGTTCACCGATATTCCGGTGATTTTCCTGACCGCGCGGCACGACGAGATCGACCGGATCGTCGGACTCGAGATCGGCGCCGACGATTACGTCGTCAAGCCGTTTTCGCCGCGCGAGCTGGCCGCACGGGTGCGCGTGATCCTGCGCCGCTTCCGCCGGGCGGCCACACCGGAGCCGGCGCCCGCACCCGCGCCGGCCGACGCGCCTGCACCGGTCGCCGCCGGCTTCACGCTCGATGCCGACGGCGCGCGCGTGGCGTGGCTCGGCCACGCGCTGGACCTCACGCGCTACGAATTCGGACTGCTCGCGTTGCTGGTCCGGCATCCGGGCCGCATCTACTCGCGCGAACAATTGATGGATCTCGTGTGGCACGAGGCGCTCGATTCGGCCGACCGCACGGTCGACACGCATATCAAGACGCTGCGCGCCAAGCTGCGCGCGATCGATCCCGAGCGCGACCCGATCCGCACGCATCGCGGAATGGGTTATTCGCTGCAACCGTAACGACCGGCACCGCCCATGCATATCGGCCTGCGCATCTTCTTCGGCTTTTTCCTGATCGTCGGCCTGGCCGCGCTGATCACGCTGCGCGTGTTCGTGCAGGAGGTGAAGCCCGGCGTGCGCGAAGCGATGGAGGACACGCTCGTCGATACCGCGCAGGTGCTGGCGACGCTGGCGGCCGACGACATGGCGAACGGCCATATCGCCGACGGCACATTCGCACGGCAGCTCGGGAAACTGCACGAGCGCCCGGTTAGCGCCAACGTGTGGGGCATCCAGAAGAACGCGATCGGCTACCGCCTCTACATCACCGATGCGCACGGCATCGTCCGCTACGACTCGTCCGGCAGCGCGGTCGGGCAGGACTATTCGCGCTGGAACGACGTGTACCGGACGCTGCGCGGCGAATACGGCGCGCGCAGCACGCGCAGCGATCCGAACGACGACAGCAGCACCGTGATGCACGTGGCGGCGCCGATCCGGCGCGGCAACGAGATCATCGGCGTGCTGACGATCGCGAAGCCGAACCAGACGGTCGCGCCGTTCATCGCGCGCAGCCAGCGCAAGATCATGCTGTACGGCGCGTTGCTGATGGGTGGCGCGATCCTGATCGGCGCCGCGTGCACGTGGTGGCTGGTGCTCGGGCTGCGGCGCCTGCAGCGCTATGCGCGCGCGATCGCGGCCGGCGAGCGCGCGTCGATGCCGCTGCAGGGCGCGAACGAGCTGGCCGAACTCGGGCGCGCGGTCGAAAGCATGCATCAGCGGCTGGAAGACCGGCAGTACGTCGAAACCTACATCCACACGCTCACGCACGAGATGAAGAGCCCGCTGGCCGCGATCAGCGGCGCGGCCGAGCTGTTGCAGGAAGACATGCCGGTCGCGAACCGCCGCCGCTTCACCGAGAACATCCGCCGCCAGGCCCGCCGCCTCGAACAGATGATCCGCAAGCTGCTCGCGCTGGCCGAGGTCGAGCAGAAGCAGCGGCTGTCGGTGCACGAGCCGGTCGCGCTGCGGCCGGTGCTCGAACAACTCGTCGACGATATCGAACCGCGCGCGCGGCAGCGCGGCGTGAGCCTGCGGATCGACGCGAACGATGCGGCCGAGGGAGCCGATGCGCCGGTCGTCGACGGCGATCCGTTCCTGCTGCGGCAGGCGCTCGGCAACCTGCTCGACAACGCGCTGGATTTCGCGCCGCAGGGCAGCACGATTCGGATCGCGCTCGAGCGGCAGCCGGCGGGCAGGGCGCACGTCGCCGTGGTGCGCGTCGCCGACGACGGCCCCGGCGTGCCCGACTATGCGCTGTCGCGCGTGTTCGAACGCTTCTATTCGCTGCCGCGTCCCGATGGGCAGGATCGCAGCACGGGCCTCGGGCTGTGTTTCGTCCGCGAGGTCGCGATGCTGCACCACGGCCAGGTCGCGCTCGCGAACCGTGCGGAAGGTGGCGCATGCGCGACGCTCACGCTGCCGTCGGCGGGCTGACCGCGCGCTTCACGTTCGCCACACATTCGCTTCACGCCGGCTTCAATCGCCCTTCACCGGGGCCGCGCATGCTGACCGTACCTTCCACTCCGGTACCTGCCAGCAATGAATCGAGTCCTGTTGTTCAAGTCCATGATCACCGCGTTTCTCGCGCTGGCGATCCTGATCCCGCTGCAGATGGTCCAGAGCATCGTGCGGGAACGCGCCGACTATCGGCAGAACGCGCTGCAGAGCATCTGGGCGAGCTACGCGGGGCCGCAGACGGTGACGGGACCGGTGCTCGTCGTCCGTTACACGGAAGTCACGCGCGTGAGCGACGACGTGCGCACCGGCGGCAAGGCGAAAACCAGCCTGAAAAGCGAGACGAAACGGCTGCTCGTGTTTCCGAAGACGCTGAACGTCGACGGCACGCTGTCGGTCAGCGTGCGCTATCGCGGCATCCACAAGGCGCTCGTGTACGGGCTCGACAGCCGGATGACGGGCACGCTGCCGCTGCCGGACCTGAAGAAGCTGCCGCAGGCCGACGGCCACGTGAGCTTCAAGATCGACGGCGCGTATGTCGCGCTCGGCATCGGCGACCTTCGCGGCTTGAAGGCGCAGCCCGACCTGCGCATCGGCGGCAAGCGGATCGACGTGGAGCAGGGCACGCGGCTCGAGAGCCTGCGCCAGGGCGTGCATGCGAACCTCGATCTCGCGGCGCTGGCGGACGCAAACGCAGGCGCGACGGTCGTGCCGTTCAGCATCGGCCTGCCGCTCGCGGGCGCCGAATCGGTCGCGTTCGCGCCGGTGGGCGACCAGAACGACTTCTCGCTGAAATCGACGTGGCCGCATCCGAGCTTCGGCGGCGAATTCCTGCCGGCCGACCGCGCGATCGACGCGCGCGGCTTCGTCAGCAACTGGCACGTGACGTCGTTCAACACGAAGGCGCGCGAGCAAGTGGCGTCCGGCACCGGCGACGGCGAGATCGAGATGGCGTCGGTATCGGTGATCGAGCCCGTGAACGTCTATCTGCAGGCCGAGCGCGCGACGAAATACGGCGCGTTGTTCGTGATGCTCACGTTCGCGAGCTTCTTCATGTACGAGCTCGTGAAGCGGCTGCGCATTCACCCGATCCAGTACACGCTGGTCGGCCTGTCGCTCGCGCTGTTCTTCCTGCTGCTGCTGAGCCTGTCCGAGCATATTGCGTTCGGCTATGCGTATCTCGCGGCGAGCGGCGCATGCATCGGGCTGCTGGGCTTCTACCTGTCGTTCGTGCTGCACAGCGTGAAGCGCGGCGCGACGTTCACGGCGCTGCTCGCGATGCTGTACGCGGCGCTCTACGGGCTGCTGCTGTCGGAAGACAATGCGCTGATGCTCGGTTCGCTGCTGCTGTTCGCGATCCTCGCCGGCATCATGACGCTCACGCGCCGCGTCGACTGGTATTCGCTCGGCGCCGCGTGGCAGCCGCTGGCCGACAAGCCGGCGGCGGTGAAGCCGGGCGCGCCGGCGAAGTAGGCGAGCAAGCGGGCGGGCTCGGCGATCGCGCAGTGACGGACGCGTTCATCGTCGGCCGGCCCGGCCTGCCGAAAGCGGCGGCGGCCCGGATCGCCCTATACTGAGCACTCCACATTACCGGACCACGCCGTGCCGAACCCAGTTTCAGGAGATCCGTCCATCGACGATCCCCGTCCGACCCCGCCCATCCAACCCGAACTGGAAGACTGCTGCAACAGCGGCTGCTCGCCGTGCGTCTTCGATCTGTACGACGAAGCGCTCGCGCGCTATCGCGTCGAACTGGCCGAATGGGAGGCGCGGCAGGCACAGCGCGAGCATCGCAAATAAACCGGACGCCGGCGAGCGGCCATGCGTTGCATGCACCGCATCTGTCGCCGACGTCGGACTGACGAGGCCAATTCCGTCGCGCGTCAGGCGTCACGCATCCGCATGCAGCCGCCGATGCAGCGGCCCGAGCGCCATCGACAATGCAATGCAGCCCACCAACACGATCGTCAGCGTGAACATCGACGCTCTGAACCCCTGCACGTAGTCGAGCGCGGCCGGATGCACGCCGAGCCGCGCGAAGAACACGCCGCCGATCGTCGCGGCGCCGACCGCCGCGCCGATCTGCAGCATCGCGCTGACCATCCCCGACGCGACGCCCGCGCGGGCCGCGTCGACTTCCGCGAGCACGATCCGCACGACCGACGGCAGCACGAGCCCTTGCCCGATGCCGATCGCCGCGATGCCCGCATAGAAGCCGGGCCCCGGCGCGCCGTCGCGGGCCAGCGCGGCGGCGCTCGCGACGCCGGCCGCGAGCATCGCGAAGCCGAGCGTGAGCACGCGATACCCGCCGAAGCGGGCGACGAGGCGCGTCGTCAGCAGCGGGCTCGCGAGGAAGCCGAGCCCGAGCGGCAGGATCGCGAAGCCGGACGCGAGCGGCGACCAGTTCAGGCAGCCCTGCAGATAGATCCCGTAGCTCAGGAAGAACGCGCTCAGCATGTAGAACAGGAACGCGAGCAGGAGCCCGAGCGCGACGACCGGGTTGCGGAACAGCCGTACGTCGAGCAGCGGATCGTGGCCGCGCGCGAGCCGGCGCGCTTCGACCGCCAGCAGCGCGCCGAGCATCGGCAGCGCGCCGATGCCGCACGCGATCATCCACAGCGGCCAGCCGGCTTCCCGACCGTGCGTGAGCGGGTACACGATCATCAGCAGGAACAGCGACATCAGCACCGTGCCCGGCACGTCGATGCGCTGGCCGCGCGGCGCGCGGTTTTCCGGGATGAAGCGCCAGCTGCCGATCAGCGCCAGGATGCCGATCGGCAGATTGACGAGAAAGATCGCGCGCCAGCCGAGCCCGAACGGATGCAGGCTGATCAGCGCGCCGCCGCCGAGCTGGCCGATCACGGCCGCGAGGCCGAACGCGAACCCGTAGAAGCCCATCACGCGCACCTGTTCCTGCGGGCTGAATACGCTGCGGATCGTCGCGAGCACCTGCGGCGCG
Source organism: Burkholderia sp. AcTa6-5 (assembly GCF_017815075.1). Lineage (NCBI taxonomy): Bacteria > Pseudomonadati > Pseudomonadota > Betaproteobacteria > Burkholderiales > Burkholderiaceae > Burkholderia > Burkholderia sp. AcTa6-5. Next base: position 115,571 of record NZ_JAGIQE010000015.1, read on the forward strand.
AGGATCGCGGCGAACAGGCCCTGCAGCACGCGGCCGCCGACCAGCACCGTGCCGTTGCCGGCGAGCCCGCACAGCGTCGACGCGAGCACGAAGCCGGCCATGCCGATCATGAACATGCGCTTGCGACCGTACAGGTCGCCGAGGCGTCCGCCGGTGATCTGTACGACCGCGTTCGCGCACGCATAGGCCGACACGACGAGCTGCAACTCGGCCTGGCGCGCGCCAATGCCGTCGCGAATGGCCGGCAGCGCGAGGTTCACGATGAAGTAGTCGAGCGGCGGCAGAATGGCGCCGACCAGCAGGACCACGAGCGCCCAGCCGTGATGGCTGCGCGGCGTCGCCGCGGCAGCCGCGCCGGCCGGCGCGCAGGGGGCGAGGGTGTGGTTCGTCATGATGAAAGCAGATCCAAAGAATGAGGGCCCGATAGGCGATCGACGCAAGCAGGCCGTTGACTCCTTATTCTGGCCATCGCCCATAATTCGGAAAAGCGGGAAAGAGTGGTAGCATCCATCGGGTTATTCGATGGATGGAGGGTGGCGATGCGCGGTTTCGACCTGGACCAATTGCGCACTTTCGCGGCGGTCGCGGACGCCGGCAGCCTGACGGCCGCCGCGCCGCTGCTGCACCTGTCGCAATCGACGGTCAGCGAGCAGGTGCGCAAGCTCGAATCGCGCGCCGGCGTGCCGTTGTTCGTGCGCAGCAAGCGCGGCGTCGAGCCGACGCCGGCCGGCTCGCGGCTGCTGCAGCACGCGCGGCGCATCGTCGCGCTGAACGAGGCCGCGTTCGACGAGCTGCGCGGGCAGGCGATCAAGGGCGAGTTGCGCGTCGCGATCACCGACTACTACCGCACGAATGAAGTGGCGGGCATGCTGGCGCGGCTGCGCGAGTGCTACCCGCAGTTGAGCCTGCACGTGAGCGCGATGAAGAGCGCGGAGATCGAAGCGGCGCACGCGCGCGGGCAGGTCGATCTCGGCGTGGTGATGAACATGTCGAGCGGGCCGTTCCGGCCGGTGTCGGCCGACACGCGCTGGGTGCTGCGGCGCGAACCGCTGTCGTGGGTCGCGTCGCCGGCGCTCGCCGAGCAATTGCCCGAGCCGCTGCCGCTGGTGCTGCTGCCGGACGACTGCATGATGCATCAGGTCGCGGTGCGCTCGCTCGACGAGCAGCACACGCCGTACGTGCTCGTGCACAGCGCGTCGGGTGTCGCGGGGTTGCAGTCGATGCTCGCGGCGGGGCTTGGGGTCGGCTGCCTGTGCGCGTCGGCGATCGGCGACGGCCTGATGCGGCTCGGCACCAAATACCGGCTGCCGCCGCTGCCGGACGCGGTGTTTTCGTTGACGCCGCCGCTGCCGGGCGAGCGCGAGACCGTCACCCAGGCGCGCGAGGTGCTGTCGCGTCAACTGCTGATGTAAAACCATGCCGCGCGACACGCGGCGGCGCGTCATCGAGAGACGCGCCAAGGGGCACAGGCATGAACGACGAACTGAAGCGCGAGATGGCCGCGAAGCTGCAGGATGCGCTGGAGCGCGTGGTCGACGAGCGTTCGCTGATCCACTTCCTGCGCGTGCTCGGCCATGACTGGCATACGGAGCGGCAGCTCGAGGCCGACTCGCCGCTGTCGCCGTACGCGCACGCGGTGCTCGGCTGGGAAAACCGTTCGATCGGCGAATACCTGGAAGCGATGATCGACTGGGCCGAGGCGTCGGAAGAGGGGCTGCGCTTCTATGACGTGCCCGACAATCCTTGGCGGCGCATCGCCGATATCCTGTTCGCCGGGAAAATCTACGAATAGCGCGCGGCCGCGCTATTCGTGCCCACGGCTTTCTACTCGGTGACCTCACCGTCCGCATACGCACGCAGCCCGTTGGCCAGTGCATCGAACACGGCGCGGCAGCGCGGGCTCGTCCGCAGGTCTTCGTGCATCACGACCCAGGTTTCCAGCCGCATCGCCGGCCCGTCGGGCAGCACGCGCACGAGCCGCGCGTCGCGTTTCGCGAGCGCCGTCTGGCAGAAGCCGATCCCGTAGCCGGCGCGGATCATCGCGAGCTGCGCGAGATTGCTGTCGGTGCGCAGCGCGAACGCTTCGCGCTTCCAGAGCGGCATGCCACGCGCCGCCGAGCGGATGAACGGCGTGACCGTATCGAAGCCGATCAGCGCGTGATGCGCGAGCGCGTCGATCGTCGCCGGCGCGCCGTGGTGCGCGAGGTAATCGTCGCGCGCATACAGCCCGACCTCGATGTCGCCGACGCGCCGCGCGACGAGTGCGTCCTGCGTGGGCGGCGCCATTCGGACCGCGATGTCGGCCTCGCGTTTCAGCACGTCCTGGATGCGGTCCGTCGGCACCAGTTCGATCACGAGCCCCGGATGGTCGCGCCGGAGCTGCGCGAGCATCGGCGGCAGCACCTCGACGGCGATCACGTCGCTGGCCGAGATCCGCACGATGCCGCGCACGCCGGCGCCGTGGCTGGCCGCCGCGCGCTCGAACGCCGCCGCCGCGCTGCGCAGTGCCTCCGCATGGCCGCGCAGCGCGAGCGCGGCCTCGGTCGGCAGCAGGCCCGACGGCGAACGCGTGAACAGCGTCTGGCCGAACGCGGCTTCGAGCGCCGCGACATGGCGGCCGGCCGTCGGCTGCGTAATGCCGAGCGCGCGCGCCGCGCCGGACAGCGAGCCTTCCGTCAGCACCGCGAGGAAGGTGCGGTAGCGTTCCCAGTTCAGATCGGTGGTCATGCATAAATGTATAGCTGATCCGACAGGTTCGGCAATTCCTTGATAGCGACCGGCGCGCCAGAATGCGTGTCGTGATGGCGCCATTCAAGGAGAGCGGCAATGTTGTCAAATGCAGGCGGGACGCAACGGCAGGCACTCGTGCTGGGCGCGAGCGGCGGGATCGGCGGGGAAGTCGCGCGGCAGTTGCGCGATGCGGGCTGGCAGGTGCGCGCGCTCAAGCGCGGGCTCGATGCCGAGGTCGTGGAGCGCGACGGCATCGCATGGGTGCGCGGCGACGCGCTGGATCGCGCTGCGGTGGTGCGCGCCGCGCGCGGCTGCAGCGTGATCGTGCATGCGGTGAACCCGCCCGGATACCGGAACTGGGCGACGCAGGTGCTGCCGATGATCGACAACACGATCGCGGCGGCCCGGACCGTGCAGGCCACCGTCGTGCTGCCGGGCACGGTCTACAACTTCGGCGTCGATGCGTTTCCGGTGCTGCGGGAAGATGCGCCGCAGCATCCGGCGACGCGCAAGGGCGCGATCCGCGTCGAACTGGAGCGCCGGCTGCAGGACGCCAGCGTGCACGGCGTGCGTTCGATCGTCGTGCGTGCCGGTGATTTCTTCGGACCGCAGCTAGGCAACAGCTGATTCTCGCAGGGGCTGATCAAGCCGGGGCGGCCCGTTTCGGCCATCAGCGTGCCGAGCCGCGGCGTCGGCCATCAATGGTCGTATGTGCCGGACGTGGCCCGCACGATGCTCGAGCTGATCGAGCGCCGCCAGACGCTGGAGCCGTTCGCGCGTTTTCATCTGGGCGGGCATTGGGATGAAGACGGCATGCAGATGGCGCAGGCCGTGCAACGCATCGCGCAACGGCACGGCATGCGGCCGGCGCTGCGCGATTTCCCGTGGTGGCTCGTGTGGGTGGCCGCGCCGTTCGTCACGACGATGCGCGAATTGCTCGAGATGCGTTACCTGTGGCGCGAACCGATCCGGATGGACAACGCGCGTGTGACCGCGGTGCTCGGCCGCGAGCCGGTGACGCCGCTCGAGACGGCGGTGGAGGCGACGCTGGCGGGGCTCGGGTGTCTCGGGTGAGCAACGGTCGTCGCGGATGTCGCGCGGCTCTGCTATGATCCGCGCTTCCTTCCTCGACGCTGCTGCAGGAAGGTACCCACGACCGCCGGAATGCCGGAGGTCGCGTCGTACCTTTTTCATTTCCAGCAGCGATGTCTACTTTCCCTCGTCTGAAAAAAGCCTTGCAGCGGCAAGGCATCCATGTCGACCATCAGGCCGGCATCTACCATTTGCGCAATGAACAGTCGCAGGCTTCCGTGCTGCTGCCCGATTCGCTCCCGCTCGAGGAGAAGGCCGTGCAGCAACTGCTCGCGTTCGCCGCGGTCAGGTCGCCTGATGGCCACCACGGCGTCTGCAAGGCATGCGCGACGCCCGATTTCCATCCGGGCGGCGTCGCGCCGGTCGGCTCGATCGTCGCGACCGACGACGCGTTCGTGATTCCGGCCGCGATCGGCACCGACATCAACTGCGGGATGCGCCTCGTCACGACGGGTCTCAAGCGCTCGGCCCTCGCACCATTCGAAGCGGCGCTCGTCGAGCGGCTGACCCGTGCGATTCTCGCGGATCGCCGGGACGTGCCGGTCGGTGGCGACGCATTTCGCGCGCTGTTCGACGCGGGCCCGGCGGCATTCATCGACCGCGTGGCGCGGCAGGGGCTGTGGCAGCAGGTCGACCGCGACCGGCTGGCCGCTGAACTGTCGTCGTGCATCGGTCTCGCCGGGTTCGACGGCAGCGCGAAGTATGCGCCGGACGCGCACGTCGGCTCGCGCGACATGTTTCGCGACCCGAGCCTGGGCACGCCGGGCTCGGGCAACCATTTCGTCGAACTCCAGATCGTCGACGCGGTGTTCGACCGGCATGTGGCGTACCGCGCCGGGATCGCGAAGGACGATGTCGTCGTGATGATTCACAGCGGCTCGCGCGATGTCGGCTTCTACGTCGGGCGGCGCTGGATGGATCGCGCGCGTGCCGCATGGCCGGCCGGCGTCAGGCATCCGGAGAGCGGCCTGTACGGTCTGTCCGGCGAACTGGCGCGCGAATACCTCGTCGCGATGGGCACGGCCGCGCGCTATGCATGGCTGAACCGCGTCGTCCTCGCGGAAATGGTGCGCAAGGAGCTGGCGGAACTGACCGGCGCGACCGGTTCGGCGCTCGTGGTCGATGTGCCGCACAATGTCGTGCTGCGCGAGAACGGCATGAACATCCACCGCAAGGGCGCGACACCCGCGCGCGATGGCGATCTCGCGCTGATTCCCGGCTCGATGGGCGACGCGTCGTTTCTGGCCACCGGGCTCGGCCATCCCGACTGGCTGTGGTCATGCAGCCACGGCGCGGGCCGGAGCGTGCGCCGTCAGGCGTTGCGAAGGATGCGTGCCGAGCAGGCGCCCGGTACATGGCGATGCGTGACGTTGCGCGACGAACGCCGGATCGAGGAGGCGCCGGACGCCTACAAGCCGATCGGGCCGGTGATCGACGCGCAGGAGCAGGCCGGGCTGATCCGCAGTGCGGTCCGGCTGAAACCGTGGATCACGTTCAAGGCGTGACGGGCGGCGGCGCGTGCGCGTTGCGTCGCCGCCATTTTCTGCGCCAGGCGCAGCCATGCACCTCGACCGCTTTCCGGTGCATCGGGCCATGCCCGACACCGGAGGGCGTCAGACAGAATCGAAGCACCCGCGGGACAACAATTTTCCACATACCCGCATGCATCCGATGAGCATCATGTCGTCAACGTCGATCAACGGGAAACGGGGGCGAGATGTTGCACGTTGGCTGGAAAGCGTCGGTTGCGGGAGCAATCATGTTCACATTGAGCGGGTGTACCAACCTGGCCGGTGTGCTGTACTGCGGCAACTCGCAGTTCAACTTCCCGGACTATCACTGCTTTGAGTCGTACAGGTAGGAACAGGCGTCACGACCGACAGCCGTGGTGCCCGCGTCCCGTGCGGTTTTCCGCTCGCCGTCAAGCCACGACCGGCAATGCCTCGACCGCATAACGATGCGCGAGACTGCGTCCGAGCACCGGATCGTGCAGCTCCATCTCGAACGCATCGCCGTCACCCATCGTCGCGATCGTGCCGTGCACGGCGACCGTGCCGCCAAACATCGCGCAGCGCGCGGGCATCGCGCGGCGATCGCCGAACCGCTGCCACAGCGCGTCGGGGGCGAGCAGGCCGCTGACCGCGCCGTGCTGGTACGCCGTCCGCTCGCCGTCGCGCGTAATCAGCCACGAACGCATCTCGAGCGCATCCCAGTGATCGGCGACCTCCGCATGGCGCCACGCGTCGCGGCCGAGCGGCTTCGCGCACACCTGCTTCGACACGGCGACGCCGTACGCCTCGACTTCGCGATCCGTGTGATCGGAGCCGACCGTGACCAGCGTGCCGGCCGGGCTGTCGACCAGCACGCATTCGATCTCGCCGCCCGAGCGCGCGCCGAGCACGCCGATCGACGGCGCCTGCGTGAGCAGCGCCGACGACACGCGATAGAAGCACGGCGTGGTCGATGGCGGCGCGACGCCGAGCGCCGCGAGCTCGTCGATGTGCGCGCGGATCGCGGCCGGGTCGCGGCCGGCCCAGCCGGCGATCACGACGCGCTCGACGTCGACGTCGACGGCGGCCGGCGCGCGTTGCAGGGAAATCACGTTGAACGACAGGGTGGGCATGCGAATATCCGTTTGAAGTGCGAAGGAACGATTCGGCTCGCGGCGACGCTCAATCCTCGAGCGGCCGGTGCGCGGTCTCGCGCGCGGCGACGAGCGCGATCGACGTGACGACGAGCGCGGCGGTGACGTACAGCGACACGGCGGTCGTCGTGCCCGTCTGCCGGAACAGCGCGGCGATCACGAGCGGCGCGAAGCCGCCGCCGACGATGCCGGCGAGCGTGTACGCGAGCGACGAACCCGCATAGCGCACGCGCGTCGGGAACTGTTCGGTCACGAATGCGCCCTGCGGGCCGTACATCACCGCATGGATCACGAGGCCGATCGCGACGGCCGCGACGATCGCCGCCGGGCGCGCCGAATCGAGCAGCGTGAAAAACACGAACGCCCACACGATCCCGGCCATTGCGCCGACGAGATACACGGGCCGGCGGCCGAAACGATCCGACAGCGCGCCGAAGAACGGCACCGCGAGCGCGTTGCACGCGGTGCCGATCATCACGGCCGTCAGCGCGACGGGGCGCGACAGGTGCAGCACGGTCGTCACGTAGGTCAGCGTGAACACGACGATCAGCGCATACAGCACATCCGAACCGATTCGCGAGCCGCCCGCGATCAGCAGGCGCTTCCAGTGGTACTTCAGCACGTCGGCGACGGGTACTTCGGCGGTCGCGTGCGATTCGGCGAGCTGCTCGAACTGCGGCGTTTCGTCGACGCCGCGACGCACCCAGAAGCCGAACGCGACGAGCAGCGCGCTGGCCGCGAACGGCACGCGCCAGCCCCACGACAGGAAATTGTCGGACGTGGTCGACAGCGTGACGAGCGCGATGCAGCCGGTGCCGAGCAGCGTGCCGAACGACGGGCCGATCTGCGTCCACGACGCGGACAGCCCGCGTCGTTTCTGGTCGCCGTGCTCGACCGACAGCAGCACCGCGCCGGCCCATTCGCCGCCGAGCGCGACGCCCTGCACGAAACGCAGCGCGACGAGCAGGATCGGGCTCAGGATGCCGGCCTGCGCATAGGTCGGCAGCGCGCCCATCAGCGCGGTCGTCACGCCCATCAGCACGAGCGTGAGCATCAGCACCGCGCGGCGGCCGATGCGGTCGCCGAGGTTGCCGAACACGAAGCCGCCGAGCGGGCGCGACACGTAGCCGACCGCATAGGTCGAGAATGCGAGGATCGTGCCGGCCAGCGGATCGACCGACGGGAAGAACAGGTGGTTGAAAACGAGCGCGGCGAGCGTGTTGTAGATCGTGAAGTCGTACCACTCGAGCGACGTGCCGATCATGCTCGCGGTCGCGAGTCGGCTGTTGCGGACACGGCGGGGCGCGTGGGCGGCGGGCTGGGCGAGAGTGCTCATGGTATCGGGCAGGTCGTGACGGGTGACGGGGTGAAGCGCGGGGCCGGCGTGGGTGTCGGCGTCGAGCGTTCAGGCTGGCAGCGCGGCAGCGGCGGCCGGTTCGGTTTCGCGTCGCCGGGCGGGCAGCGGTGCGGCGGCGCGCCACAGCAGGTCGAAGGTGCGCACGTCGTCGTGTGCGGCGAGCGTGGCGGCCACGCGGCGCGTGGCGGCTGCGTCGCTGCCTTCGAGCAGCACCAGCGCATCGGCGGCCGGACGGGCGGCTGCCGCGGCGCCGATCGGCGCGGACAGGTCCGGTGACGTGCGGAAGAGCCGCGCGGCGTGGATGCCCGGTTCTTGCAGCGCAGCGTCGAAACGCTCGCGCAGTTGCGGCACGTCGATGCGATCCGGCGGCAGCACGAACAGCGCGAGATGCGCGCCTTCGCCGTCGCCGGCCTCGATCGTCAGCTCGCCGACGCGCCGCTGCGTGCCCGTCATGCGTTCGAAGTTCGCGAGCGACCACGCGGTCTGCTGCGTGAATGCGCGCCGGTACGCATCGCCGTGGAACACGTCGAGCGCGTCCGTCACATACAGCGCGAGGTATCGGCGCGGACCGCCGTCGGTCGCGCGAAACCGCCGCGCATGCGTGAAGCCGGGAATCGCGACACGCTCCTGCATGTGCTCGCGGTCGTACCACGCGTTGAAATCGGCTTCGTGCGCGGGGTCGATATCCGTCCAGACGCAGAGTTGGCCGTGCGGAAGGGAAAGGCGGGTCATCGCGGGGTTCCTCGTGACGGGGATGCCAGGAACCCCAGTGTCCCGAAGAGGGCCCGCGCCCGTCCAACAAGAAAACAAATTCGCGGTGAACAGGTTTTCTTATGAGCGGCGCGGAGGGCGTTTTGCAGCGGGCGCGGCAGACGAGGCGGCTTTCGTCGTGCGCTTCGGCTTCGTTTTCGCACGCGTAGTCGTCTTTGTCGCGGTTGCGCTGCGCGCGGGCGTTGCGTCGACGCGATCGGCGGCGGCCGGCTTCGCGAGGTTCGCGGCAGCCGCCGTCGCACGCGCGACTTCGCTCGCGAGTTCCGCGATGCGCGCGGCGACCGGCAGCCCCTGGCTGCGGTACGTCGCGACGAGCGGCAGCGCCGGGAATTCCGGTTCGACGTCGAGCAGTTCGAGCGTGCCTTCGTGCAGTTCGCGCCCGATGATCGCAGGCGGCAGCGCAGCCACGCCGAGCCCGTCGGCAACGAGGCGGATCATCGCGGCGACCGACGTGATGCAGTTGATGCTGGCCGGCCGTTCGACCGCCGCGAACAGCCGCTCGATCGTCGCGTGCGGCGCCGAGTGGCGCGAGAAGCTGATGATCGGAAACCCGGCCAGGCGCGCGACGTCGAGCGGCTGGCCGCCGAGCCCGAGGCGCGGGCTCGCGGCCCAGCGCACCGGGAATTCGCCCAGCGGCAGGTTCGTGAAGTCCGGGCCCGGCACCGGATCGGTCTGCAGGATCAGGTCGACGCCGTCGGTGCTGAGCAGCCGGATCAGGTGCAGCGTCGTGTCGCTCGTGATCTCGACGTCGAGGCGCGGATAGCGCTCGCGCAGTTGCGCCATCAGCGCGGGGAACCAGCTGTGCACGATCGATTCGATCACGCCGATCCGGATCAGGCCGGCGTCGCTCGCCGCATCGATGTCGCGCCGCATTTCGCCGTCGAGCCGCACGATCCGCTCCGCGTAGGCCAGCATGCGCCGGCCCGCGGGCGTGAGCGTGGCCGAGCGCGTGTTGCGGTCGAACAGGCGCACGTCGAATGCTTCCTCGAGCGAGGCGATGCGGCTCGACACGGCGGCCTGCGTCGTGTGCAGTTTCTCGGCCGTGAGCCGGAAGTTTTCCAGCTTCGCGAGCCAGACGAAGGTTTCCAGAAACCGGATGTTCATCGAATCCCGAACGGTGAGGCGGTGCCGCGCCAGGCGGCGGATCGGGACGATGTTAATGGATTCGGAAGCGAGCAGGCACGCGTGACGCCTTCGGGTGGCGTCAAAGCCGGTCGAACGCGAGCGTCGGCACGTCGACGACCATCGCGCCGCCGTCCGCGACGAGCGTCGCGCCGGTCACGAACGACGCGTCCGGCGACGCCAGGAACGCGCAGACGGCCGCGATCTCGTCGGGATCGGCCGCGCGCCGCAGCGGCACGTCGGCGCTCGCGCGGGCGTACGCATCGTCGAGCGAATCGCCGTGCGCGGCCATCAGCGGTTCCATTTCCGCATCGGCCATCGGCGTGCGGACCCAGCCCGGGCAGACGGCGTTCGCGCGCACGCCGTGCGGGCCGTAGTCGCGTGCGAGCGATCGCGCCAGCCCGAGCAGCGCGTGCTTGCCGACCGTGTAGCCGCATACGCCGGGCCCGGCCGCGAGCGCGGCGATCGACGCGACCAGCACGATATTGCCGCGCTGCGCGATCAGGTCGGGCAGGCATGCGCGTGCGCTGACGAATGCGGTATCGAGGTTCGCGTGCATCGCGTCGCGCCACTGCGCGTCGTCGGTTTCGCCCGCGCGGCCGATGCCATGGCCGCCCGCGCATGCGACGAGCGCGTCGACGCGGCCGAAGCGTTCGGCGATGCGCGGCAGGAAGCCGGCCCAGTCGGCGGGGCTGGCGGCGTCGCCGGCCAGCGCGAGCCCGCCCGTTTCGGCAGCCAGTGCGTCGAGCGGTGCCGGACGGCGACCGATCAGCACGACGCGGTCGCCACGGCGGGCAAAGCGGCGCGCGCACGCGGCGCCGATGCCGGTGCCTGCGCCGGTAATCGCGATCGTGCGGGGTGGCGGGTGCGTCATGTCGTTCTCCGGGAGGATGCGTTCCAGCCACTTTAGGCGGCGCCGGCGCGCGCCGGTATCCGCCGAAAGGATGAACGCGGGTCGTCCGGACGGCCGAGCCCAGCCGGCCGAGGCCCATTTTGCAAAGGCTGACGATGTCCGCCGCCGAATCGCTCTATCCTCCACATTTTTGCGATAAGCCGCGAAAGCCCGGCAAAATAGCGTGAGCGGGCGCGTGCAACGACGCGCGGCGCGTCGGCCGGCCGATTCCGTCGTACCAAAGGCGCAGCCCGCAAGGGCGCGGCACGCGGGATCGATGCGAGCGGGCGTTCGATGCACAGCTATCACATCCGCCGACGGCTCGTGTCGCCACGGCGTATCGCCCGGTTGCGCGCTGGCGCGGCCGGACCATCGACAAGAACAGGGAGGGGCCGGCAATGAGGCTGGACGACGAAAGAGAAAGCATGAACGTCGAGGATCGCCGCGGCGCCGGCGGTTTCGGCGGCGGGCGCGGCGCGACGATCGGCATCGGCACGATCGTGGTCGCGCTGGCCGCATCGTATTTCTTCGGGATCGACCCGCGCGTCGTGCTCGAGGGCGCGTCGGCGCTGCAGGGCAGGCAGCAGCAGGCGCAACCCGCGCCGACCCAGCATCAGGGCGCGCCGGCGAACGATCCCGGCGCGGTGTTTACGCGCAAGGTGCTCGGCAATATCGAACGCACGTGGACGGGCGTGTTCAACACGCAACTGCACGCACAGTACCAACCGCCGAAGCTCGTGATGTTCACGAACTCGACGCCGACCGCGTGCGGCACCGGCCAGACCGCGATGGGGCCGTTTTACTGCCCGGGTGACCGCAACGTGTATATCGATCTCGGCTTCTACGACGAACTGCGCAAGCGTTTCGGCGCGGGCGGCGATTTCGCGCAGGCCTACGTGATCGCGCACGAAGTCGGCCACCACGTGCAGAACCTGCTCGGCATCGCCGACAAGGTCGACGCCGCGCGCCGGCGGTCGAGCCAGTCGCGTGCGAATGCGCTGTCGGTACGGATGGAACTCCAGGCCGACTGCTTTGCCGGCGTGTGGGCGAACAACGCGCAGCGCGCGAACCAGCGGCTGATGGAGCCCGGCGATTTCGAGCAGGGGCTGAAGGCGGCGGCCGCGATCGGCGACGACCGGCTGCAGCAGCAAGGGCAAGGCTACGTCGTGCCCGAAAGCTTCACGCACGGCACGAGCGAGCAGCGCGTGTACTGGCTGCGGCGCGGGATGGAGTCGGGTGAGGTGAGCGCCTGCGACACGTTCGCCGCGAACGCGCGCTGAACCAAGGCGCGCGCCCCTTCGCGCGCCCGTATCGTCCCGGTTGAACCGGCCGCCCTGGCCGGCCCGGGACGAATTGCCGATTTGTGCTCACCGGCGCTTTTCGGCGTCGGTACGCTGGCCCGGACGTCGAGATTCGATGCATTCGCGCGCCAGCCGATTCCCATGCCTACCTTGTCCGCCCCCACCGACCACGCTCCCGCCGATTGGCGACGCGCGCTGCGCGCATGCGTGGACGCGTTCGACGCGTTCGCGAGCCCGTCGGCGATCGTGTTCTACCGGCTCGACCAGAGCGGCGAGCCGGCCGATTTCGAACTGTTCGGGATGCCGGAATCGATGCACCGCACCTATATTGCCCGCTACCGGATGCTCGATCCGCTGCATCCGTCGCGCTGCGCGGCGGGCGAATGCGCGGTCGTCACGCTCGCGTCCCAACTGCCCGACGAACGACGCGCTGCGTCCGCGTACTGGACCCGTTTTCTGCGGCGGCACGACGTGGCCGACGTCGTCGAGATCTGGCTGCGGGACGCGGGCCGGACGGTCGGCGCGTTCTCGCTGCTGCGCTTCGGCATCGGCGATGCGAACGGCAACGGCACCGCACGACGGTTCGCGCCCGGCGAGATCGACGCGCTCGCGCGGCTGCAGCCGGTCGCTGAAGCCGCGCTGAGCCCGCTGCTGCGTGCACGGCGCGGGATTCATCAGATCGCCTGCGAGGAGCGGCTTACCTACCGAGAGGAACAAATCGCGCGGCTCGTGCGAGACGGCCGCTCGAATAAGGAGATCGCGCGCGATCTCGCGCTCGGGCCGCCGACGATCAAGACGCACCTGATGCGGATGTACCGCAAGCTCGGCGTGTCGAATCGCACGGAGCTGGTCGGGGCGTTGTTCCTGTAATCGGGATCGCGCGGCACGCTGTGCGATCGTCTTGCCGATCACGCGCTGCCAATTTGCGCTCACCGGGCGTGAATCCTCGTCGATACAGTGGTCCGACACCCGCGTGCCTCACCGGCCCGCGGTCCAGCCACGACAATCAACGAGACGCCCATGAGCAACACGAACTTCGTCGCCGTCAGCGACACCGTGCGCACCTTCGTTGCGCGCGACTTCGGCCTCTTCATCGACGGTGCCATGCAGCCCGCGCACGCGGCTGCCCGGCTCGACGTGTACGACCCCGCCACGGGCGAGCGGCTCGCGACCGTCGCCGATGCAGATGAACACGACGTCGACCGCGCGGTCGCCAGCGCGAAACACGCGTTCGACGCGCGCGTGTGGAGCGGGCTGCGGCCGGCCGACCGCGAACGCATCCTGCTGAAACTCGCGGACCTGATCGAAGCCGACGCCGAAACGCTCGCGCAACTCGAAACACTGAACCAGGGCAAGTCGATTCACGTGTCGCGCGCGGTCGAAGTCGGCGCGAGCGTCGAATACGTGCGCTACATGGCCGGCTGGGCGACCAAGATCACCGGCCAGACGCTCGACGTGTCGATCCCGTTCCCGCCCGGCGCGCGCTATACGGCCTATACGCGCAAGGAGCCCGTCGGCGTGGTCGCCGCGATCGTGCCGTGGAATTTCCCGCTGATGATCGCGGTGTGGAAGCTGATTCCCGCGCTCGCGGCCGGCTGCACGATCGTGCTGAAGCCGTCGCCGGAAACGCCGCTCACCGCGCTGCGCCTCGCCGAACTCGTGCGTGAAGCCGGCGTGCCGCCCGGCGTGTTCAACGTGGTCACGGGCGGGCGCGTCTGCGGTTCGGCGCTCGCGAGCCACCCGTCGATCGCGAAGATCTCGTTTACGGGGTCGACCGCGACCGGCAAGCTGGTTGGCGCGGCGGCCGTGCAGAACATGACGCGCTTCTCGCTCGAACTCGGCGGCAAGAACCCGATCGTGATGCTCGACGACGTCGACGTCGCGCAGGCGCTCGATGGCGTCGCCGCCGGCGCGTTCTTCAACCAGGGGCAGGTGTGCGCGGCCGCGTCCCGCATCTATGTGCATCGCAGCAAGTTCGCGCAACTCGCGGACGGGCTCGCCGGCGTCGCGCAGTCGATGAAGCTCGGTGCGGGCCTCGATACGACCGCGCAGATCAATCCGCTGGTATCCGCGCACCATCGCGACAAGGTCGTCCAGCATATCGAGGGCGCGCGCCGGGCGGGCCTCACGTTCCTCGCGGGCGGCACGCCGGCCGACGATCTGCCCGGCTACTACGTGAAGCCGGCCGTGATCGCCGATCCGCACCCGGACAGCGCGATCGTCCACGACGAGGTGTTCGGCCCGGTGATCGTCGTCGTGCCGTTCGACGACGCGGCCGATGCGATACGCCTCGCGAATGCGTCGCCGTACGGCCTCGCGGCGAGCATCTGGAGCAACGACCTGAAGCGCGTGATGAACCTCGTGCCGCGGATCGAGGCCGGCACCGTGTGGGTGAACTGCCATATCCCGCTCGATCCGTCGATGCCGTTCGGCGGCTACAAGCAATCGGGCATCGGCCGCGAATTCGGCCAGTACGCGATCGAAGGCTTCACCGAAACCAAATCCGTCTGCATCGCGCATTGACGCGCGGGCCCATCCAAAAACCGCAAAAACCGATCCGACAGTGGAGATTGCAATGAGCTACAACGAAGCGAAATTCTGGCATCCGATGCTGCACCCGAACGAAATGAAACAGCGCAAGCCGATCCGCATCGTGCGCGGCGACGGCTGCTACGTGTTCGACGAACAGGGGCGCAAGCTCGTCGACGGCGTCGCGGGCCTGTGGAACGTGAACGTCGGCCACAACCGCCAGGAAGTGAAGGACGCGATCGTGCGTCAGCTCGACGAGCTCGAATACTTCCAGCTGTTCGACGGCATTTCGCATCCGCGTGCGGAGGAGCTGTCGAAGAAGGTGATCGACATGCTCGAACCGGAAGGGATGCGCCGCGTGCTGTACAGCTCGGGCGGGTCGGACTCGATCGAGACTGCGCTGAAGATCGCGCGCCAGTACTGGAAGGTGCGCGGCCAGGCCGATCGCACGAAGTTCATCTCGCTGAAGCAGGGGTATCACGGCACGCATTTCGGCGGCGCGTCGGTGAACGGCAATACGGTGTTCCGCCGCAACTACGAGCCGAACCTGCCCGGCTGCTTCCACGTCGAGACGCCGTGGCTGTACCGCAACCCGTTCACGCAGGACCCGGAGGAACTCGGCCGGATCTGCGCGGAAATGCTCGAACGCGAGATCCAGTTCCAGAGCCCGGACACCGTCGCCGCGTTCATCGCGGAACCGATCCAGGGCGCAGGCGGCGTGATCGTGCCGCCGGCCAATTACTGGCCGCTGGTGCGCGAGGTGTGCGACCGCTACGGCGTGCTGCTGATCGCCGACGAAGTCGTGACGGGCTTCGGCCGCAGCGGCAGTCTGTTCGGCAGTCGCGGCTGGGGCGTGCGCCCGGACATCATGTGTCTCGCGAAGGGGATTTCGTCGGGC
This sequence comes from Burkholderia sp. AcTa6-5, assembly GCF_017815075.1. Lineage (NCBI taxonomy): Bacteria > Pseudomonadati > Pseudomonadota > Betaproteobacteria > Burkholderiales > Burkholderiaceae > Burkholderia > Burkholderia sp. AcTa6-5. The sequence continues at coordinate 130,907 of NZ_JAGIQE010000015.1, forward strand.
TACGTGCCGCTCGGCGCGACGGTCGTGAACGCGCGGATCGAGGACGCGTTTGCCGCGAATGCCGATTTCGGCGGCGCGATCATGCACGGCTACACGTACGCCGGCCACCCGGTCGCATGCGCGGCCGCGATCGCGAGCCTCGACATCGTCGTGAAGGAAGACCTGCCGGCGAATGCGGCGAAGCAGGGCGCGTATCTGCTCGAAGCGCTGCAGTCGTTCGCGGAACGCTTCGCGGCGGTCGGCGAGGTGCGCGGCAAGGGGCTGATGCTCGCGCTCGATCTCGTCGCGAACAAGGACACGCGCGAGCCGATCGATCCGCTGTCGGGCTATGCGAATGCGGTCGCGGAAGTTGCGCGCGAGAACGGCGTGCTGGTGCGCCCGGTCGGCACGAAGATCATCCTGTCGCCGCCGCTCGTGATCCAGCGCGAACAGCTCGACCGGATCGTCGACGCGCTCGCGGCCGGCTTCGAGGCCGTGCCGTTCGCGTGACGGCGTGAGCGCATGGCGGCCAGCCCGCGGCGGCGGGTAAACGCCAGCGCGGGTTTGCCGATTTGCGCTATGACCGGATTATTTTGCCTGCGTATTTTTTCGACATCGGATCACGCCGTGATCGACGAGGGGCCCCGGGAATCGACGCGCTGAAGCACCGCCCGGGGCCGACCGCACAGCATCTGGCCCCGGCCGCCGACGAAGCGCCGGTTCGGGCCAACCCACGAAGGAGACAACGATGTCGGGATGGTCGGGAATGACCGGCGCCGCGGGCGATACGTCCGCCGGCTCGCCGGCTGAAGCAGGCGGCGGCGCCGCATTGAAGGCCGGGGCGGTCGGTTTTCCGACCGCGCTGGCGAGCGCGGTCGGGCTCATCATGGCGAGCCCGGTGATCCTCACCGCGACGTCGGGCTTCGGGATGGGCGGCTGGGCGTTCGCGGTCGCGATGATCATCGCGTTCGTGATGATGCAGGCGCAGGCCACCACGTTCTCCGAAGCCGCCGCGATGCTGCCGACGGCCGGCTCGGTTTACGATTACCTGTCGTGCGGGCTCGGCCGCTTCTGGGCGATCACCGGCACGATTTCCGCGTATTTCCTCGTGCACGTGTTCGCCGGCACCGCGGAGACGATCCTGAGCGGGATCATGGCGCTCGTGAACTTCGAATCGCTGAACGCCGCGTTCGAGAAGCACAACAGTTCGTGGCTCGTCGGCGTCGGCCTCGTGGTCACGTTCGCGATCACCAACATCATCGGCATCAAGGTGTTCAGCAAGCTCGAGATCGTGCTGACGGCCGGCATGTGGCTGTCGCTGATGATCTTCGGGATCCTCGGGCTCGCGGCCGCGCCGGCCGTGCATCTCGACGGCTGGTTCGGCGGGTCGGAAATCGGCACGTCGATCCCGGCCGTGCTGTCGCTGGTCGGGATGGCGATGTTCATGTTCGTCGGCTGCGAGTTCGTCACGCCGCTCGCGCCGGAAATGAAGGCGCCGGGCCGCACGATCCCGCGCGCGATGGCGCTCGGCCTCGTCGGCGTCGCGATCTGCATGTTCCTGTACGGCGCGGCGATCCGCCGCCAGGTCCCGAACGTGCCGGTGAGCCCCGACGGCCTTACGCATTTGCTCGACACGCCGGGCGCGATTCCCGCGTTCGCGCTGCAGGTGCTCGGGCCGTTCGGGCGGATCTGGTTCGGCATCGCGTTCCTGTGCGCGGGCGCCGCGACGATCAACACGCTGATGGCCGGGCTGCCGCGCATCCTGTACGGGATGGCGATCGACGGCGCGCTGCCGCGCTGCTTCGCGTACCTGCATCCGCGTTTCAAGACGCCGGTGGTCGGTATCGTCGCGTCGGCGATCGTGCCGATCTTCCATGCGTGGCTGATCAACGGCAATCTCGACAGCATCCTGCATCTCGTGCTCGCCGCGACCTGCGCATGGGGCACCGCGTACCTGCTCGTCACCGCGTCGGTCGTGATGCTGCGCATCCGCCGGCCGGACTTGCCGCGGCCGTACCGTTCGCCGCTGTTCCCGCTGCCGCAGATCGTGTCGAGCGTCGGGATCGTGCTCGCGATCTGGTACATCACGCCGCCCGGCATGAACGCGCGCGACATCTACGTGCCGTTCGGCGCGATGCTGGGGCTCACCGCGCTGTACGCGCTGTTCTGGACGCTCGTCGTGCAGCGCCGGCATCCGTTCAGGCCGGTGCCGGTCGAGGACGTGCTGCGCAACGAGCACGTCGCATCGTGAAGGCCGCGCTCGCCCGGTGGCGCGCGGTGCCCGATGCGCCGCCGCCTGGCCATCGGCCCGGCGTGATCGCCGCGCGCGTGCTCGCCGATCTGCGGGCCGTGCGCGATGCCGGTGGTGCCGGGGGTGGAGTCGGCGGCGTCACGGCGCGGCTGCCGAACGGCGTGCGCGTCAGCATCGACGAGCGCGTCGAGCGCCAGTTCCTGATGCATACGGTCAGCGTGAAGGTGACGGCGGCCGCCCGAGGCCCGGCCGCGCAAGGCAGCGCGCGCGTGCGGCAGACCGGCTGGCTGCGCTGCACGGGCATCGATGCCGCGCCCATGTCCGGATGCGACCCCGTATTCATCGACACGCTGGCCGCGCTGCTTGCCGAGCCGTCGCTGGCCGACGCGCTGCGGCCGCTGCACTTCACCGACTGCGCGATCGACGCGCGCGACGGCCGCTGGACGCTCGCGATCGTGCCGTTCGGCGGCAGCGAGGTCGTGAACCGGATGCCGTCGTTTCGCCGCTATGTCAGGCTGATCGACGCGCAGGCCGCCGCGCTGTCGGGGGCCTGTCTTGCATTCGAAACCGCACTACGCAGGAATTTGCGAGGGTAAGCTGTGGCGATGCGTGCCGTGCGAACCCGGCGGCCGCATCCAGCACCCCAGGGTTTTACCGGAGACGCCGATGCTGTTCCAGTCCCGCTCACACGAAGACGTGCACGATCACGGGCTCGCGATCGCGGGCTGGCATCAGGTCTACCGTCAGATGACGCCGGGCCGCTTCAAGGGCACCGTCACGCAGGTGCTGTACGACGATTTCCACTTCTTCCGCGAGACGACCAACCGCCGCGTTGCGCAAACCGGGCTTGCGCCGGTCGGGCGCACGTCGCTCGCGGTGCCGCTGTCCGTGCCGCTCGCGGGTACGTTCCAGGGCCAGCCCGTCGACGGCTATGCGCTGCTCGCGCTGCGCGCCGGCGAGGATTTCGAATTCCATACGCCGGAAGGGATGGGGCTCGTCGGGATCAGCGCGGCGTCCGACATGATCGACGAGCTGTGCGAAGCCGAATTCGGCGCGGCCGCCGCGCGCAGGCTGCGGCACGTGACGCGGCTGTCCGACGCGCAGGGCGTCGCGCTCGGCGTGCGGCTGTCGGCGCTGATCGACGATGCGCAGCGCAACCCGGGCTGCCTCGAATATGCGGCGACCCGCAAGATGTTTCGCGACGCGATGCTCGGCATGTTCCTCGACGCGCTCGAACAGGGCATCGGCGTCGAGCGTCGCGACATCACGCATGCGACCTACAGCGATATCGTAAGCCGCTGCGAGAAGCATCTGCGCGAGCGGCCCGAAGAACCCGTCACCGTGCTCGAACTGTGCCGCGCGCTGCGCTGCAGCCGCCGCACGCTGCAAACGAGCTTCCAGCGCGTGGCCGACGTCACGCCGGTCGGCTACCTGCGCACGATCCGGCTGAACGCGGTGCGTCGCCTGCTGCGCACGACGCCGGTGCAGCAGCTCGGCGTCGGCGAAGCCGCCGCGAGCTGGGGTTTCACGCATCTCGGCTATTTCGCGCGCGAGTATCGCGACCTGTTCGGCGAGTTGCCTTCCCAGACGACGCGTCCCGCATGACGTACGCGCATTGTGACGGCACCCCCCGGGCGCCGTCGCGAGCCGCACCCTCCACCATTTGCTGATTTGGGATAGAGGTCCGGAATTTTCGCTGGATAAAGTCCTGCCACCCATATCGACAACACCATCGGTTTGCACTGCGAACCGATGACCATTGAGGGGCGGGACATGAAGAACGGACGACGACTGACCGCAGCCGCGGCCATGCTGGGTTGCATGCACGCACACGCGCAAACCTCCGGCAGCGTGACGCTGTACGGCACCGTGGATACCGGCATCATCTATTCGACGAACCAGCAGTTCACGCGCGCCGACGGCAGCACGGGCGGCGGCCATGCATGGCAGATGGGCGGCGGCAACCTCGTGCCGTCCCGCTTCGGCTTCCAGGGCGCCGAGCCGCTCGGCGGCGGGCTCAGCGCGGTGTTCTCGCTCGAGCAGCAGTTTCTGTCCGCGAACGGGCAGGCGCTGCAAGGCGGCACGGCGTTCAGCCGGCAGGCATGGGTCGGGCTGCGCCAGGATTCGATCGGCACGCTCGGCCTCGGCCGGCAATACGACTCGTACACCGACATGCTCGGCGCGTATGTGTCGAGCAACAACTGGGCGACGCCGTACGGCTCGCATCTCGGCGACGTCGACAACCTGAATGCCGCATTCAACTTCAACAACGCGGTGAAGTTCACCAGCGCCGATTTCAACGGCCTCACGTTCGGCGGCACGTTCAGCTTCGGCGGGCAAGCCGGGGATTTTTCCGCGAAGCGCGGCTATGCGGTAGCCGCGACGTACACGCGTGCGCCGGTGGCGTTCTCGGTCGGCTACCTCGACCTGCATCAGCCGCTCGACGCGGCGCTCGGCGGCGCGAGCGGCTATATTGGCGATTTCGCGTGCAGCAACCCGGGCGCGATGTATTGCCTGCTGCAGGATGCGGGCTCGATGCGCGCGTTCGGCGCGGGCGGGTCGGTCACGTTCGGCGCGGCGACGGTCGCGCTGACCTATACGCATACGCGTCTCGGCGACAGCCGCTATTTCTCGACCGCCGCGCAGCCGCACACGCAGGCGTTCACGTTCGACATCGGCGAACTGAACGTCACGTACATGTTCACGCCGGCGCTGCAGGGCGGCGTTGCGTACATCTTCAATGCCGCCCATACGGACGGGCGCGGCACGACGCGCTTCCACCAACTGAACGTCGGCACGAACTACAGCCTGTCGAAGCGCACCGCGCTGTATGCGGTCGCGATCGGCCAGATCGCGAGCGGCACGGGGCTCGGCACCGATGCGGACGGCAACGCGGCGAACTACGCGCAGATTCCGGTGCTCGCGAACAGCAATTCGAGCCGGCAACTGGCAGTGATGGCCGGGATTCGTGTGAATTTTTGATGCTGGATGCGGCTGGCGGCGGCACGTCGGTCGCGTGCCGCCGTGCTGCCTTCGCGCGCATGGTCCGGCGCCGGTCGATTGCTGGAAAGCGATGCTTGAAAAAAACCGTCCGTATGCTTGACTGAATGGACCCGGATTGACGGAACGCGCGCGTCAGGTCGCCCGGCTTTGCGCGTTGCCACAATACCTTCACGGTCTGCGTGAACAATGGCGACGCTTCACGCGACCCGACGTGTCGCCGGCGTTGCACACGTGTGCAACGCATGACCGTTCCGTTCCATACCCGCTCCATACGCCGATCGAGAGAGACCACATGACCCTGCTGAGCCGCCTGCGCGCGCTGTCCGCCGCCGTTGCGCTGTCCTTCGCCGCCACGCACGCTTTCGCGGCGGATCTCGTCATCGCGGGACGCGACGACATCTACGGCAAGGGGCTCGCCGACGCCGTCGCCGGTTTCACCAAGCTGCATCCGGGCACCGAGATCGAGCTGCTCAAGCTGCCGAACGCGAACCTGTACCAGAAGCTGAAGCTGTCGATGCGCGAAGGCACCGGCGCGTACGACCTCGTGATGATGGACGATACGTGGGCGCCCGAATTCATCGGCAACGGCTGGCTGAAGCCGCTGCCCGCATCGCTCGCCGATGCCGATCTCGTGCCGTCCGCCGTCGCGCTCGGCCGCAATGCGGCCGGCGCGCTGTACGCGCTGCCGATCGTCGGCAACGTCGAGATGTTCGCGTATCGCAAGGACCTGCTCGCGAAGTACAAGCTGCAGCCGCCGCGCAACTGGGACGACGTGCTGAAGATCGCACAGACCGTCGGCGGCGCGGACAAGAGCGTGTCGGGCGTCGTGTTCCGCGGCACGAAGGGCAACCCGGTCGTCACGGGCTTCCTGCCGATCCTGTGGGCATACGGCGGCGACGTGTTCGACCGTGCCGGCAACGTGACGATCGATTCGCGCGAAGCGCAGGCCGCGCTGAAGACGTTCCTCGCGCTGAAGGCGTTCGCGCCGAAGGACGTCGACGTGTACGGCGCGGCCGAAGTGCGCGACGCGCTGCAACGCGGCACGGCCGCGCAGTCGATCGAGGTATGGCCCGCGTGGGTGCCGGCGCTCGACGACGCGAAGCAGTCGCGCGTGGTCGGGCAGATCGCGCTGCAGCCGCCGCCGGGGCAGACCGCGGGCCCGGCCCCGATGCTCGGCATCTGGCAGATGGGTATTCCGAAGGACGCGCCGCACGCGAAGCTCGCGCAGGACTTCCTCGCTTACCTGACCGCACGCGATACGCAGACGCGCCTCGCCGGCATCGGCATTCCGCCGACCCGCCGCAGCGTGTTCAACGATCCGGCGCTGGTGCGCCAGTACCGCTGGTATCCCGATCAACTGAAGGCGCTCGAGGCCGGCCGTGCGCGGCCGCGCGTGACGGACTGGCAGCAGGTCGAGAGCATTCTCGGCGACCAGTTGCAGCTTGCGCTGACGGGGCAGGCCGCGCCCGACGCCGCGCTGCGCCAGGCGCAGCAGAAGATCGCGCAGGCGACGGCCGCGGCCGCGGCCGGCAAGTGACCGCGCACGTCAACGTCGACCCGACGACCGGAGGCCGCGGATGAAAGCGTTCGGTCGCAGCCTGCCGTTCGTCGCGCTGCTCGGGCCCGCGCTGCTGGTGCTCGCCGCGCTGGCGTTGTATCCGGTCGCGCAGGTACTGATCGACTCGTTCTGCCGGGTCGACTATTCGGCGGGCCATCGCGCGTTCGCGGGGCTCGCGAACTATCGCGCGGTGCTCGGCGACGACGCGTTTACCGCCGGCTTCGGCAACACGCTGCGCTTCACGATCGTTGCGTCGCTCGCCGAAGTCGCGCTCGGCTTCGGCCTCGCGCTGCTGTTCGTGCGCGCGTTTCCCGGGCGGCGCATCGCGCTGCCGCTCGCGATCCTGCCGATGATGCTGTCCACGCTCGTGTGCTCGGCGATCTGGCGCAACTGGCTGAACTTCGACGGCTTCCTGAACGCGCTGCTCGCGGCGTTCGGCATCGAAGGCGTGCGCTGGCTGTCCGATCCGCATCTCGCGCTGTGGTCGCTCGCGCTCGTCGACGTGTGGCAGTGGACGCCGATGGCGTTCCTGATCGTGCTGGCCGGGCTGCAGTCGATCCCGCAGGAACTGTACGAAGCCGCGCGCACCGACGGCGCGAGCGAATGGCAGTGCCTGCGCGACGTCACGCTGCCGCTCGCGGCGCCGCAGATCGGCCTCGCGCTGCTGCTGCGCTCGATCGACACGTTCAAGCTGTTCGACAAGGTCTATGCGCTGACGGGCGGCGGCCCCGGCAATGCGACGCAGACGCTGTCGACCTATATCTACGACACGGGCTTCCGTTTCTTCAACGTCGGGCCGGCGAGCGCCGCGTCGGTGCTGATGCTCGCGGCGTCCGCGCTGCTGGTCTCGGGGTACGTATGGCAGACGGTTCGCAAGCGGCGCGCATGACGACGCGATCGGCGGGCATCCCGCGCGCACGAGCGAGCGCCGCATTCGGTCACGCGATGCCGTGGACGCTGCGCGTCCTCGCGCTCGCGCTGTTGCTGCTGCCGTGCCTGTGGATGGCCGGCGCGGCCTTCATGCCGACGCTCGAACGTTTCGATCATCCGTTGCGGATCTGGCCGGCCGCGCCGACCTTCTCGCATTTTGCGTCGGTGTGGTCGAACGGCATCGGCGCGCCGCTGTTTAATTCGCTGCTGGTCGGCTTCGGCACGACGCTGCTCGCGCTGGCGCTCGCGTTTCCGGCCGCGTATGCGCTCGTGCGGCTACGGTTTCCGGCGCGGCTCGACCTGCTGTTCCTGATGCTCGTGCTGGCGTTGAAGCTGATGCCGCCGATCACGATCGCGGTGCCGCTATTCGCGCTCGCGAAGCGGCTGCACCTGCTCGATTCGACGCTCGGCCTGATGCTCGCGTACCAGATCTACGCATTGCCGATGGCGATCTGGATGCTGCTCGCGTTCGTGCGCGACGTGCCGATCGAATACGAGGAAGCGGCGTGCATCGACGGGGCGGGGCTCGCGCGGCGGCTCGTGCAGATCGTGCTGCCGCTGTGCGCGCCGGGGCTGATCGCGACCGCGATCTTCGTGTTCATCGCGGCGTGGAACGAATTCCTGATCGCGCTGCTGTTCGTGTCGACGCCGAGCCGCTTCACGCTGCCGCTCGCGATTGCCGGCTATGTGACGGAGAACGGCATCGACTGGGGCGACCTGATGAGCGCGGGGCTGATGGCGTCGCTGCCGACGCTGGCCGTGGCCGGCTATGTGCAGCGCTACCTGCTGCGCGGGTTCGCGGGCGGGTTGAAGTGACGCGTGGCGTGGCCGCGCGCGTTCGTGCGTCGTCACGCGCAGCTGTCGCGCACCACCTGCGTGACCGGCACGACACATGTGCGCGACGGCCCGTCGAACGTCTGCATCCGGTCGGCGAGCAGGTCGATCGCCGCGTGCGCGAGGCCGCGCGTGTCCTGCCGCAGCGTCGTCAGCCGATACGCATCGTATTCGGCGGCGGGGATATCGTCGAAGCCGATCACGCGCAGGTCGTCCGGCACGCGCAAGCCGAATTCGCGGCGCGCGACGTCGATCACGCCGAGCGCAAGCAGGTCGGACGAGCAGAACACGCCGTCGGGCCGCTCGCCGGTCGCGAACAGTTGCCGCGTGGCGTCGATTCCGCAGGCGTGGGTGTCGGACGGCGTGTCGAGCACGCATACGAGCGTCGCGTCGGACGCGTCGCGTGGCCCGAGCGCCTGCTCGAACGCCGCGGCGCGCGACCGCGCGCTGTAGCTCGTGCCGCGCGGCCCGACGAACGCGAGGCGGCGCGCGCCGGCCTGCATGAGCCGCTGCGCGGCGTGGGTGGCGCCCGCCGCGTTGTCGCTGACGACCACATCCGCGCCCGGCAGGTTCGCTTCGCGGTTGATCATCACGACCGGAATCCGGTGTTCGAGATACTGCTGCGCGACCGACAGCGGCGGCGACGCGGACGTCATCACGAGCCCCGCGATCCGGTAGCTGAGCAGTTGCTCGAGCGATTGCCGGACCTGGCGCGGATCTTCCGCATTGGTCACGAGCGGCGTGAGCGCGCGCTGCCCGAGCGCGGCCATCAGGTCCGACAGCAGCCGCGCGCGAAACGGGTTCTCGAACCCGGCCGTCACGACGCCGATCATGCTGCTGCGCTGCGTGATCATGTCGCGCGCGATCAGGTTGACCTGGTAGCCCAGCGCACGCGCGGCGACCATCACGCGTTCGCGCGTTTGCGGCGCGATGCTTGCCGTCGGCGAGAACGCGCGCGACACTGCCGAGCGCGAGACGCCGGCCCGCGCCGCGACATCCGACGCCGTTACCCACGGTTTTCTTTCCTTGTCATTCATCGATTCATGATCCCTTCGCGCCACGATACGCGCATGCCGCCTGCCGACTGGATGTCCGCGCTCGACGACGCGCGGCCGCTGCATACGCTGACCCTACCGGGCAGCCATGACACCTGTGCGTATACGGTCGACGATTCGCTGGTGCGCACGCAGCGTGCGCCGCTCGATGCGCAGCTCGCGCATGGCGTACGGCTGCTCGACATCCGCTGCCGGCACGTGCGCGATGCGTTCGACATCCATCACGGCGGCATCGCGCTCGGCATGACGTTCGACGACGTGCTGGCAAGCTGCACGCGCTTTCTCGATGCGCATCCGCGCGAATGCATCGTGATGTCGGTGAAGGACGAGTGGCCGGCGCATGCGTGCACGCGCAGTTTCGATGCGACGTTCGATGCGCATCGCGCGCGGCACCCGCGGCTGCGCTGGCATGCCGGCGGCACGCTGCCCGCGCTCGGCGACGTGCGCGGCGCGATCGTGCTGTTGCGGCGTTTCCGCAGCGGCCGGCCGCTCGGCATCGACCTGACCGCATGGCCCGACAACGCGACGTTCACGATCGATCATCCGGACGGCGCGTTCGTGATCCAGGACGAGTATCGCGTGCCGGTGGCCGCGTCGATCGCGTGGAAGTGGCGCGCGATCGACGCGCTGCTGACGCATCTGCCGCTGCCGGACAGCGGCCGCTGGGCGCTCAATTTTTGCAGCGGAACGGGGATGGGCGCGAATCCGTCGGTGGTCGCACACGGCGATGGCCGCGTGCAGGGCATTCATGCGCGGCTCGCCGAGCGCTTGCGCGAGCAGCCCGGCCCGTACGGCGCGATGCTGCTCGATTTCTGCGATGACGACGACTGGGCGCTGGTGCGTGCGCTGATCGAATGCAACGATCACACGCCGCAGCAGGGCGTGTGGCGCAAGGCGTTTCGCTGTTAGCGGCCGGCGCGTCGCCGGGGACTACCGCGTCGCGATCGCGACTGCCGCACCGGCCATCGCGGTCGCGCTCGTGCGGTTCGCGATCCGCTTCGCGCGCGCCGACGTCAGGAAGGCCCGTGCCCGGGACGCGAGCAGCGACCAGAAGCAGTCGGCCAGGATCAACACCGCGAGCATCGTCCCGACCAGTTCGGCCCATGCGGCGACGCCGACGTGCGTGAGGTCGACGATGGTCGGCAGCAGCGCGAGATAGAAGATCATGATTTTCGGATTGCCGAGCGTGACCAGCATCCCGGCGACGAACATGCGCCACGGCGACTGGCCGCGCGGCAGGTCGTCCGCGCCCGTGCCGGTCGGCGCGGTCCACATCTTCCACGCGAGGAACAGCAGGTACGCGACGCCGAGCAGCTTCAGCACGATCAGGCCGGTCGCGAACGTGTGCGCGAACGCGGACAGCCCCGCGACCGCGAGCGTGAGCCACAGCGCCTCGCCGAGCCACATGGCCGCGAGGAACGGCAGCACGTCGCGCACGCCGTTCGTCAGCACGCGCGCGACGAGCGCGGCGACGCTCGGGCCGGGCGTGCCGGCGGTGACGAGCAGGGCGAAGGCGAAGACGGCGAGTGCGGACAGCGTCATGACGGACCTCGTGGATCGGGCGTTCGAAATCGTTCGAAACGATACGTATGAAGTTTCGATTATAGTGACGGCCGTTCCAGACTGCCTGCCCGAAATGCCGTCATGCCTGCCTCGATCCTGATTCGCCCCGCCACGCGGGAAGACGCGGCCGCGATGGCCGCCGTGGAAGTCGCCGCCGCGCAGCGGTTTCGCGAGATCGGCATGGCCGACATCGCCGATGCCGAGCCGACCGATGCGGCCGCCGTGCTCGAGCGGATCGACGACGGTCGCGCGTACGTCGCGGTCGGTCCGCAACGCACGTGCGTGGGATTCGCGTTCTATCGGCTGCTCGATGCGCGGCGGCTGTATCTGGAGGAACTGGATGTCGCGCCGTCGCATGCCGGGCAGCGGATCGGCGCGTGTCTCATCGAGCAGGTGATCGCGCGCGCGGCGCGGCAGCACGTCGAGCAGGTGGTGCTGTCGACGTTTCGCGATGCGCCGTGGAATGCGCCGTACTACGCGCGTCTCGGGTTCCGGATCATCGACGATGCGGCGCTCGACGACGCGCTGCGCGCGATCCGCGCGCACCACGTCGCGCTCGGCCTCGACGAAACGCGGCGCGTGTTCATGCGTGCGGACGTGCCCGCCTGAACCCGCGCCGTTCCACCGTCAGGCCGCGTCGCTCAGCGCCGGGTAGTCGGTGTAGCCCGTTTCGCCTTCCGCGTAGAACGTCTCCGGCACCGGCTGGTTGAGCGGCGCGCCGATTTCGAGGCGGCGCGGCAGGTCCGGGTTCGCGATGAACAGCTTGCCCCAGGCGATCGCGTCGGCGCTGCCGTTCGCGAGCGCGGCCTGCGCGGTGTCGAGCGTGAACTGCTCGTTCGCGATCAGCGGGCCGCCGAACGCTTCCTTCAGGCGCGGGCTCAACTGGTCGCCCGAATACGATTCACGCGTGAAGATGAACGCGATCTTGCGGCGGCCGAGTTCGCGCGCGACATAACCGAACGTTGCCGCCGGATCGGAATCGCCCATCGTATGCGCGTCGCCGCGCGGGGCGAGGTGCACGCCGACCCGGCCGGCGCCCCACACGTCGATCGCCGCGTCGACCACTTCGAGCAGCAGGCGCGCGCGATGCTCGATCGGGCCGCCGTATGCGTCGGTGCGGCGATTGGTGCTGTCCTGCAGGAACTGGTCGAGCAGGTAGCCGTTCGCGCCGTGGATCTCCACGCCGTCGAAGCCCGCCGCCTTCGCGTTCTCGGCGCCCTTGCGGTACGCGGCGACGATGCCCGGAATTTCGTCGAGTTCGAGTGCACGCGGCGTCACGAACGGACGCGGCGGACGCACGAGGCTCACGGTGCCGCCCGCGGCGATCGCGCTCGGTGCGACCGGCAGCTCGCCGTCCAGGAACATCGGATCGGAGATCCGGCCGACGTGCCACAGTTGCAGCACGATGCGCCCGCCGGCCGCGTGCACGGCCTGCGTGATCTGCTTCCAGCCTTCGACCTGCTCGTCGGACCAGATGCCCGGCGTGTCGGCATAGCCGACGCCTTGCGGCGTGACCGACGTCGCTTCGGTAATGATCAGGCCGGCCGATGCGCGCTCGGCGTAGTAGCGCGCCATCAGCGCGTTCGGCACGCGCGCCGCGCCCGCACGGGAGCGGGTGAGCGGCGCCATCACGATGCGGTTCGGCAGGGTCAGGTCGCCGAGCGTAACGGGATCGAACAACGTGGGCATGGCAGATAACCTCTTCACGAAAGGCGGGGAAGCGTGCGCGTCGTGCGCGACGGCGCCCCGGATGGCCGGTTCGGCCGTTGGCTAGAGTTCGCGGCGCAGGGCGTCGTGAAATGCGTCGATGACGGCCTCGTTGCGACGGAAGAACGCCCACTGGCCGATCCGCGTCGACGTCACGAGCCCCGCGCGCTGCAGCGTCGCGAGGTGCGCGGAGACGGTCGACTGCGACAGCCCGCAGCGCGCGTCGATCTGGCCCGCGCAGACGCCGTGTTCGTACGGCAGCGTCTGCTGCGGAAAATGCTCGCCTGGCGTTTTCAGCCAGACGAGGATCTCCCGGCGCACGGGGTTCGAGAGCGCTTTCAGGATCGCGTCGATGTCGAGTTCGGTCGGCATGGAAAGGTGGGTGTTTCGATCGGGCAAACAAGTATCGTCGATGGGCGAATCTTATATCGTATTTTGACGATATGCTTGAAAGCACTGTCGGCAATGGGGTTGATAGGGAATCGTAATCTTGGGGTCGCATGGGCCGCGCCGTGAACCGCTCTCGATGAACTCGCTCGTTTTAGTTCGTCTTGTCGGCAATCTCATACCGCCGCGCGCGAGCCGCTCCGGCCAACGGTGCATCGATGCGGAACGCGGTGCGCAACCGGCCGGCTGATCGGTTGTTCGCAACGGCCCGGCGGCGCGCGACGGATTCTGCGACCATCGCCGTTCAAGTCATATCTGCCTCCCGAGCCGCCGCCATGTCCGTCCTTTCCGTCGCGTTTGCCAGTCTCCGACGCTCGTGTGCGCTGCCGGCCGCGCGCGCCTTGTCATACGCCGTCCCGCTCGCGGTCGCCTGCGCCGCCGCCGGCACGCTGGCCGGCGCGCTGCCGGCCGAAGCCGCCACGCCCGCGCAGCGCGAACGGCTCGAAGCGCCGGTCAAGGCCGTCGCCGACCAGCGCATGGTCGTCGATACGCCGCAGGGCAGCGCGATGCTGCCGGTCTACGCCGATCATCCGCTCGACCGGGCCGCGCCCGACGTCACGCGCGTGTTCATCGTGATTCACGGCACGCTGCGTAATGCCGACGCGTACTACGCATCGGGGCGCACAGTCGTCGAAAAGGCCGGTGCGGCGGGCGCGGGCACGATGATCGTCGCGCCGCAATTCCTGACACGCGCCGACGTGCGCGCGTTTTCGCTACCCGCATCGACGCTCGCGTGGACGCAGGAAGGATGGAAGGGCGGCGAACCCGCGCGCCAGCCGGGTCCGATCAGCTCCTTCTCGGCGCTCGACGCATTGCTCGCGCATTTCGCCGACCGCGGCCTGTACCCGTCGTTGTCGACGGTTGTCTTGATTGGCCACTCTGCCGGCGCGCAGTTGCTGCAGCGTTATGCGGTCGCAGGGCGCGAAGGGGACGCGCTCGCGCGTACCGGCATTGCGGTGCGCTATGTGGTCGCGAACCCGTCGAGTTACCTGTATTTCGACGACGCGCGACCGAATGCCGATGCGCTTGCCGGCGGCGTATGCCCGCGCGCGACCGAATGGAAGTACGGGCTGAAGTCGGCGCCGCCTTACGTTGCGTCGCAGGACGTGCGCGATCTCGAAACGCGCTACGTCGCGCGTCATGTCGTGTACCTGCTCGGGCAGGCCGACACGAGTCCCTATACGCATTTCATCGACCGTTCATGCGCGGCGATGGCGCAGGGGCCGTACCGGCTGGCGCGCGGGCTCGCCTATTTCGATTACCTGAAAAAGCGGCATCCGGGCGATCTCGCGCAGCAGGTCGTCGAAGTGCCGGGTGTCGGGCATGACGGTCTCGGCATGTTCACGTCCGCGTGCGGGCTGGCCGTGCTGTTCGGGCACGCATTGCCGCAGTCGTGTCCGGTCGTGGTCGGCACCGCGGCGGACTGGCGTACGCCCGACGAAAATCGATCGAGCAGAAAAATGCAGGAATCGGCAAGATAAATTCATTTCCCCGCGCGGCCTTCGCGGATCAGGATGACGGTGTTCCCAAGAGCTCCCCATGAACATCACGATCGTCGACGATTACCGTAAGCCGGATGGGCCGCCGATCCACGCAGCCCCCCCGGACGTACCCGAGCGTGAAGCGGCATCGATCGAGCCGTTGATTCTCGACCTGCTCGAATGGATCGGGCCCGGCGCGCGGCCGTACGACGAGGTGATCGACGCGTGGCGCACGTCGTGCCCGCGCCTGCCGGTGTGGGAGGAGGCCTGCGCACGCGGCTATCTGGTCCGCCATCATGCGCCGGGCGGCGTGGCCGAGGTCGAAGTGAGCGACGCCGGCCGCGCGCATATCCGGGCCGCGCGCGCCTGACCCTGCGGGGCACTCGGCGCGAGGCGGTGCCTGCCGCGCGTCACGCCGTTTTTTCCGCGACCGGCGCGGCGTCCGGATCGAACACCGTCAAGCCTTCCGTCGGGTCCATCGGCAGTTCCCATGGCCGCGCGGCAATGGCCCGTTTCGCCGCGTCGTAGCCAGCCTCCCGGCGGGCCGCGATGCCGGCAGGCGTGAAATCGATGTCCTTCCACTGATTGTCGCTGTCGAGTCGCGGCGCGGCGAGCTTGATCAGGTGCATCGTGGTCTCGCATCCCCACGCGGCGAGCTGGCGCACGGCCGGCGACGCGCGGTCGGCTTCCGGCACGTGCCGGACCAGTTCGCGGATCACGTGACGCAACCGGTGAATCTGCTGCTGGCGCGCGATGTGGCTGTCGGTGCGGCTCGCGTACTGGATGTCCTTTTGTCGTTCCGACACCTGCCAGATGCTCTCGGGCTCCGGGCCGGCCGGATTCCACATCTGCACCGAGAAGATGACCGCGCTGCGGCGCGGGTTGTCGTCGAGCACGACCTCGACCGGCGTATTCGAATACACGCCGCCGTCCCAGTACGGCGCGCCGTCGATCCGTATCGCCGGGAACGCGGGCGGCAGCGCGCCCGAGCTCATGATGTGGTCGATTCCGAGCGGCGTATCGCGCGAATCGAAATAGCGCATCGTCCCCGTGCAGGCGTTGACCGCGCTGACGGTCAGCCGCGGATGGCCGGCGTTCAGCAGGTCGGGATCGACCAGCGACGCCAGCGTGTCGCGCAGCGGCGTGATCCGGTAGTACGACGCGCGATCGACGCCGAGCCGCACCATCGGCCCGAGCCACGACGCCGGATTGGGCTGGAAGAATCCCGTGATGCCGCCGCCGATGATCATCAGCTCGGCCAGCGCCCGGTCCCAGCCGGGCAGCAGCGGCGGGACGTCGAAGCGGGTGCGCTCCGTCACGCGATGCCAGAATGCCGACAACTGGTCGTAGCGCCGTTCGGGCGGATTCCCCGCGATCAACGCCGCGTTGATCGCGCCGATCGACGTGCCGACCACCCAGTCGGGCCGGATTCCGGCCTCGTCCATTGCCTGGAATACACCCAGCTGGAACGCGCCCAGGGCGCCGCCGCCCTGGAGCACGAGCACGACTTGCCCGGGGAGGTCCATGCGTGCCGGCTGGCTCGCGGTCATGGCTTGCCTCGCTGCGTGTGACGGTGGGTCGGAACCGAACAGTTCGATTCAGTTTAGGCGATCGACAGCGCGGGGGCGCCCGCTGCGCAATGGCGGCTTGTGTTTTTTGCTGCCGCCCGTCGTTCCCGGCGCGTTGCGTGGCGAGCCGCGTCATTCGACGGTGATCGTCTCCTTCATATACGGATGAATTCCGCAGAACACCTTGTAGACGCCCGGCTTGTCGAAGCGGAACGAATACGTCTCGTCCTGGTCGAGCGCCTTCGAATGGAAGATGCCGGCGTCGTTGACGACGGTATGCGGCTCCGCGTCGAGGTTCTTCCACGTGATCGTCGTGCCGGCCTTGATCGTGGTCGACATCGGCGAGAACATGAAATTGCGGATTGTCACGAGCGGGCCGTTCGGGCCCTGCGCGAACGCGGCCAGCGGCGTACCGGCAGCCGCGCCGAACAGCATCAGCACGGCGATGATTCGGGATGGTTTGAAGCGGATCATGTCGGTCTCCTTATTTTTGTCACGCGAGCGTCGCATCGTGCAGCGACGACGCGACCGGATGGCCGGCGAACTCGACGGTCGTCACGCCGAGCATCGACGGCAGCCGGTCGTGCGGCACCGTGAGCGGCACGGGGCCCGGCCCGTTGCCGGCCGTCGGCTGCGGGAACGCGGTCGAGCGGGCGGTATGGAACGTCACGTTGCCCTCGACCTTCGACACGATCTGATGGATGTGCCCGTTCAGCACGGTGACCGAGCCGAAGCGGCGCAGCAGCGCCATCGTCTGCGGCGCGTCGCCGGTGCCCCAGCCCCATGGTTCGTAGATGGTCCACATCGGCATGTGCGAGAACACGACGATCGGCGTGCTCGACGAGCGGCCTCTCAGGTCCTGCGCGAGCCACGCGAGCTGTTCGTCGCCGAAGCTGCCGAGCCCGTTCGGCTTGAAGTGCATCACGTTGACGAGCCCGATGAAGTGCACGCCCGCGTGATCGAAGCTGTAATAGCCGCGGCTGTCCGACGCCTTGCCGAACCGGCCGAAATATTCGGCGCCCGAACCGTCGGTGACGTCGTGCTCGCCGGGCACCGTGTGCAGTTCCGGCACGCGCAGCGCGGACAGCAACTGCGACGCGTGGTCGAATTCCTCGGGCTTGGACAGATGCGTGATGTCGCCGGTGTGGATCGCCAGTGCGGGCAGCGCAGGCATCCCGTTGACGAGATCGATCGTCTGCTTCAGCGTGGCCGACACGTCGGGATTCGCGTCCTTGTTGAAACCGATGTGCGTATCGCTGATCTGCACGAACAGCGGCCGCCCCGCGTCGGCCGGGTGCGCGTCGCCGGTCTGCGCGAGCGCGAGGTCGAACGGCGTGAGGATGCCGCCCGACAGCGTGAACAGCGTGCCGAGGCCGCCGAAGGCCATGCATTGCAAGGCCTTGCGGCGCGACGGGCGGGTGGGGGTCGATGAAGACATGTAAGCCTCGCATTCGTGTGACGAAACCGGACGGCCGGATCGTCCTGGAATAAGCCGGCGCCTTCGCATGCGATACCGGCGAGGCGGCGGATTTATTCCCGCGCGTTGCGAGATCGAGCCCCCGTGTGCGCGCCCGGCGGCGGGATGCGCGCCGCCCGCCGGATGACCCGTCAATGTCCTGTAAGTGACATGTCACATTTGCGTCACGGCCGCCCGATAGCCTCCCACTCCGAATACCCTCTCCGGAGCCCTTCATGCCGAACCTCGCGGCAACGGAAACGGGCGGTGCGGTCGGTCACCGCATGCGCCCCGCCAGCTTCGCGCTGTTTTCTTCGATCATTGCCGGCGGCATCGTCGATGCCGGCACTCATCTCGGCGTCGATCCACGCTTCGTCAAGGAAGGCTCGGCGCTGCCGTTCGCACTGCACGGGCTGTCCTGATTCGCCCCGCGGCTGCGAGCGGGCTGCGCGGCATGCGTCCGGACCCATCGATTTTTAATTCAACACAAGACACAAGACGCTACCGATGGATATCCGTTTCTTCGATCCGAATCGCACCGCCAACGCGTCGGCGTGGCGCGTGCTGCCCAACCGCTGGGACGCGGTCGCGTTTCCGTTGATCATCGGCATGCTCGCGATGGCGATCGTCGGCTTTCACGAGACGATGGCGCCGATCGGCGTGCTGCAGACGCAGAAGATCTCGCTCGATCCGTCGAACCTGCCTGAATACGCGTTGCGCACCACGCTGCGGATGCTCGCCGCGATGGTCGCGTCGCTCGCGTTCACGCTCGTCTACGGCACGCTCGCCGCGAAAAGCCGCCGCGCGGGCATGGTGCTGATCCCGATCCTCGACATCCTGCAGTCGGTGCCGGTGCTCGGCTACATCTCGTTTACGGTCACGTTCTTCCTCGCGCTGTTTCCGGGCCGCGTGCTCGGTGCGGAGCTGGCCGCGATCTTCGCGATCTTCACGAGCCAGGCATGGAACATGACGTTCAGCTTCTATCAATCGCTGCGCACGGTGCCGCGCGACCTGAGCGAAGTGTCGCGCGGCTTTCATCTGACGTCGTGGCAGCGCTTCTGGAAGCTCGAAGTGCCGTTCTCGATGCCGGGCCTGATCTGGAACATGATGATGTCGATGTCGGGTGGCTGGTTCTTCGTCGTCGCGTCGGAGGCGATCACGGTCGGCAACCAGACGATCACGCTGCCGGGCATCGGCGCGTATCTCGCGCAGGCGATCGCGGACAAGAATCTCGGCGCGGTCGGCTGGGTGATCGTCGCGATGTCGGTCGTGATCCTTGCCTACGACCAGTTCCTGTTCCGCCCGCTCGTCGCGTGGGCCGACAAGTTCCGGATGGAGAACACCGCGTCGGGCGATGCGCCGCAGTCGTGGCTGCTCGACATGATGCGTCGCACGCACCTGATCCATCAGTTGCTCGTGCCGGCCGGCTGGCTGCTGTCGCAGGCCGCGCGGATTCCGCTGCGCGTGCCGTCGCTGACGGGCACGCGCGTGCGCGGCGCATCCGCGCACCGTTCGTCGCGCATCGGCGACATCGTGTGGGCCGCGTTCGTGATCGTGCTGACGGCGTACGTCGCATGGCGCGTCGTCAGCTTCGTCGCGACCGGCGTGACGATGGCCGAGGTCGGCCACGTGCTCGTGCTCGGGCTCATCACGCTGCTGCGCGTGCTGGTGCTGATCGCGATCGCATCGGTGATCTGGGTGCCGCTCGGCGTGCTGATCGGGCTGCGCCCGAAGCTGGCCGAGAAGATCCAGCCGCTCGCGCAGTTCCTCGCCGCGTTCCCGGCGAACCTGCTGTTTCCGGTGTTCGTGATCGTCATCGTCCATTTCCACCTGAACGCAGACATCTGGCTGTCGCCGCTGATCGTGCTCGGCACGCAGTGGTACATCCTGTTCAACGTGATCGCGGGCGCGATGTCCTATCCGAACGATTACAAGGAAGCGACGAAGAATTTCCGCATCCGCGGCTGGCAGTGGTGGCGCCAGGCGATGCTGCCCGGCATCTTCCCGTACTACGTGACGGGCGCGATCACCGCGTCGGGCGGTGCGTGGAACGCGAGCATCGTGTCGGAGTTCGTGCAGTGGGGCGACACGAAGGTCGTCGCGCACGGCCTCGGCGCGTATATCGCACAGACCACCGCCGCCGGGGATTTCCCGAAGATCATCCTGGGCATCGCCGTGATGTCCCTGTTCGTTACCTTGTTCAACCGCCTGCTGTGGCGTCCGATGTACGCCTATGCGGAATCCCGGCTCCGTCTCGATTGAGAGTAAGCGCGATGCAAAATTCGACCGTTGTCAACGCCCCCGTCAAGACGTCTCAACCGCTGCAGCCGCCGCGGCTCGGCGAAGAAATCCTGCGCGTCGAGCACGTGAACCGCGGCTTCAACAAGACGCAGGGCGAACTGCTCGTGCTCGACGACGCGAACCTGTCGCTGCGCGAAGGCGAGATCGTCGGCCTGCTCGGCCGCTCGGGCTCGGGCAAGTCGACGCTGCTGCGGATCATCGCCGGGCTGATCGAGCCGACCGGCGGCGAAGTGACCTATCTCGGCAAGCCGCTGCGCGGCCCGGCCGAAGGCGTCGCGATGGTGTTCCAGACTTTCGCGCTGTTCCCGTGGCTCACCGTGTTGCAGAACGTGGAAGCCGGGTTGGAGGCGCTCGGCGTCGGCGCGCGCGAGCGGCGCGAACGCGCGCTGGCCGCGATCGACCTGATCGGTCTCGACGGCTTCGAGAACGCGTACCCGCGAGAACTGTCGGGCGGCATGCGTCAGCGCGTCGGTTTTGCACGCGCACTGGTCGTCGATCCGACCATTCTGCTGATGGACGAGCCGTTCTCCGCACTCGACGTGCTGACGGCCGAAACGCTGCGTACCGATTTGCTCGATCTGTGGACGCAAGGCCGCATGCCGATCAAGTCGGTGCTGATCGTCACGCACAACATCGAGGAAGCGGTGTTCATGTGCGATCGCATTCTCGTGCTGTCGTCGAACCCGGGCCGCGTGATCGCCGAGATCAAGGTGCCGTTCAAGCACCCGCGCAACCGGCTCGACACCGATTTCCGCAAGCTCGTCGACGACATCTACGCGAAGATGACCGCCCGTCAGACCGGCGAAGCGACGAAGAAGGGGCTGGAACTGGGCAGCTGGATGCCGCGCGTGTCGACCAACCTGATGGCCGGCCTGATCGAGACGCTCGCGATGGCGCCGTACCACGGTCGTGCGGACATGCCGGAAATCGCGCGTTCGCTGCATCTGGAAGTCGACGAACTGTTTCCGATCGCGGAAGTGCTGCAGCACCTCGGGTTCGCCGACGTGCGTGAGGGCGACGTGTTCCTGACGCCGCCCGCGCGCGTGTTCGCGGAATTCGGCACGCAGGAGCGCAAGCTGATGTTCGCGGATCACCTGCTGAAGCACGTGCCGCTCGCTGCGCGGATCCGGAAGGTGCTGAACGAGCGCCCGGGCCATCGCGCGCCGCGCGTGCGCTTCGAGCAGGAGCTGGAGGATTTCCTGTCCGACGAAGCGGCGGAGGAAACGCTCGATGCGGTGATCGACTGGGGGCGGTACGGGGAGGTCTTTTCGTACAACGACAAGACGGAAGTGTTCAGTCTGGAGGATGTCGAGTCGTAAAGTCGGAAAGTGG
Source organism: Burkholderia sp. AcTa6-5 (assembly GCF_017815075.1). Classification (NCBI taxonomy): domain Bacteria; kingdom Pseudomonadati; phylum Pseudomonadota; class Betaproteobacteria; order Burkholderiales; family Burkholderiaceae; genus Burkholderia; species Burkholderia sp. AcTa6-5. Next base: position 152,372 of record NZ_JAGIQE010000015.1, read on the forward strand.
ATCTGTGGGGCGCGACATCCATCCGTCACCGATGTCGCGCCGACGTTGGAGTGTGACAATTTTCTACATTTCGAAAATTCGATTATGTATCAGATAGATGGATTGATATCGTTCGGCATGTCGAGGATTTATAGGGGATTTTTTAGGATATTATAATTTATGAAATATGCTTTCATTTTGATAGAATTGACTTTCTCGTATGATGGCCGAGAGCCCTTTTTGTATCCCATGATGACCTATATTTCCTATTCAGTTGTTTGATTTTAGCGATGCTTTTGGGGGTCGCGGTTTGAGGTAATAAGGGATAGTAAAAAATAGAAAGTTAATTAATAGTAAATAAAAATTTATAAAATAGATAAGTGATTTATGTGATTCTGTAAAAATTCCGCATTGCCAGATCTGTGGCCGGTGCGTGTTCATTTTCGTGAACACATGCTTCACTGGCGAGAGCGTTGTGGCACTGCGTCCCTGAATGCGTGAATGGGAGAACGTGCCGGCGTAAAACCTCTCGTTCAACGGCAACCATGCGAACCATTCAGGATGTACTGAAACACCCCAATTCGGTCGTCACCCAACCGCTGCATCTCGAGATCGCGGCGCTCGATGCGCCGGTCTCCGTTCTGTCATTCGTTCTGACCGAGGAAATGAATACGCGATTCCTCGCGGACATCATCGTGACCTCGCAGGACAAGCGGATCAACGGCGCGACGATTGTGGGCCAGCCGGCAGTCTTCACGATCGAGGAACACGCTTCCGTGCCGTCGATGGCGGATGTGATCCATCCGGTTCGGCATGCAGCGCGTACCGTGCACGGCGTCGTAACACAATGGACTCGCGTCAGAACGTCTCGCGACGAAGCCACCTACCAAGTCCATCTGAAGCCGCGTTTCTCGCTGCTTGAAGAGGTGCACGATTCGGCCGTATTGCTGGACAGGTCGTTGCGCGAGCTGCTGAGCGACATGATCGTCGATCGCGACTTGTTCCAATCCTTCGACGTCGAGTTCGAGCTGGAAGGGCTCGACGGGAAGTTCGAGCAAACCGTGATGTACGAAGAGACGGTCGCGAACTTTATCGACCGGCACTGCCGGCGCGTGGGAGTCTATTACTACTTCAAGCAGGCGAAGAAGGAGGACGGCCCGCAACGCGACACGTTGGTGTTCGGCAATACGCCTCGAGGCTATATGCGAGCGCTCGAGGTGCCGGTGATGCCGCATTCCGGTCTGACGAGCTGGCACGAGGCGATTCTGACGCTGGAAGTCACGCGCGCGCTGGTGCCGCAGACGGTTCGCGAATGGGATCGCAACTACCGCATACCTGACGATCCGCTGCAGGTCGAATCGATCGTGGCCTATGACGATCGCTCGGTATACGGGAGCGTGAACCGCAGCGTCGAGCATTTCCATTCGGTCGAGGAAGGGCAGGCGCTGGCTGACGCGCGGCGTGACGAACTGCTCACGCGGCAAGTGCGGCTCAACGGCACGAGTAACGTCATCGGCATGACGCCTGGCATGGTGGTGCGGATCACCAATGACGAGGTGCACGAGGCGCCGCACGGGATGGTGATCACGAAGCTCGTCACGACCGGTAGCCGGAGCCAGTCGGTGGTCAACACCTTTGAAGCGATCCCCGCGCATCAGACCTACCGGCCCGAATACGTTCCTGAAAAGCATTGGCGATGGATCGCCGGCATGCTGATCGGTGTGGTCGAGTCAGGCGATGACGAGCCGTACGCATGGATGGACGAATATGGCCGCTATCGCGTCAGACTCCTGTTCACTCGGCACAGCGGCAAGCGCGGCACGAACAGCATGCCGTTGCGCGCGCTGCGTACGTCGGCGTCGTATCAGGGCGGCCTGCACATCCCCTTGCTGCCGCGGTCCGAAGTACGCGTCGTCGCGACCCAGGGAAATTGCGACCGCCTGCTGATCGCAGGGGCGCTGCATGACCATGCGCGTCGCGACCTCGTCCACGGCAAGGAAGGGTGGTACAGCCGCGCCGTATTCCGCTCGCCCTTGCTCGGCAACAAGTTGCGCTTCGAGGATCTGAAAGACCACGAGGGTATCCGGTTGGCGACGGTGTTCGGGCAGTCGTCGCTCAACATGGGCCATCTGGTCGACAGGGACAAGAACAAGCGCGGCCAGGGCTTCGAATTGACCACGCAGAACTGGGGCACGTTGCGCGCGCCGAAGGGGCTGTTCGTTTCGGCAGACGCAGCAGGTGGATCCGAGACACCGCATCTCGACATGCCCGCCGCTATCGCGCAACTCAAGACAGCATTGCAGCGTGTAACGGACCTCGCGGCTGCGACGACGCAAGCCAAGGCCGACCCTGCGGACCGTGCGACGCAGGCGGCGCTGCTCGACGGCCTCGATCAGCTCCGCGACGCGGGGCTGCTTGCGAGTGCTCCCGGCGGCATCGCGTTCGTGACACCGAAATCACTGCAGCAATCGACGGGCGAGAACGTGATTGTCACCGCAGGCCGGGACATGGACGTGAGCATCGTCAGGCGGCTGCGCATGGTGGCGGGTGACCTGATCTCGCTGTGCGCGCACAAGCTTGGGCTGAATTTTGTCGCAGCGAAGGGCAAGGTCATGATGGCGGCGCTTACGGACGGGATGGACTTGTTCTCGAAGCAGCAGTTGCGCGTCGCGAGCCAAAGTGCGGACGTCCAAGTGTCGGCCAAGTCGAAGATCACACTCAACAGCGGTGGAGCTTCGCTCGTAATCGAGAACGGCAACATGACATTTCACTGTCCCGGCGCCTTCACGATAAAGGCGGCGTCATTCTCGTTTCACGGGCCGAACAACGTCACGACACCATTGCCGTCGCTACCGCAGGCCAACCTGAAGATTTCTGACCGGTACTCGTCGTCCCACTGAAGCCATGATCATCAGCCCTCCCTTCCTTCCCGTATCGGGCGCGACGTCTAGTGATGCGTCAAAGACGGACCCTATGATGGACGTCGTCGATCAGTTCGAGATTGGTCATCATGGGGTCTATCCCGTTGCCTTCGACCGGCGCTTTCACTGTGGCATTCACCTGGATCCGGGCGAGCAGCACGAACCGGTGCGGGCAATTGCTGACGGCGAGGTGGTCGCGTATCGCGTTTGCAAAAGCGCTCTGTCTGATGGCGCGAAAGATCCGACTGGACAACCGGCGCTGAACTCGAATGCGGGATTCGTCTTACTCAGACATAAGACAGAGACAGGACATGGGCGAACGATCACGTTCTACTCACTATATATGCATTTGCTGGACATGACCGAACAGGAGTGGCTTGCTCCCCAGCCAACCGATCCGCCGGCCGAGGGATCGATGAGTGCCCTCCCCAAATGGCTGCTCGATACGGCGGGCGGCAAAGACGGAATCGTTCAGCCGGGCGGCGCAAAGAAGGTGTACCGCAAGGACATGCTCGGATACGTCGGTCAGCATCAGGGGGTGCGGCATCTGCATTTCGAAGTTTTCATGTCGGATGCTGACTTTACAGCCTGGTTTGATCAGGACGGCCACCACGTTCAACTGGGTGAGAAAGATCTTGTTCAGCCTGCGTCGAGCGACTACTGGGGACATTCCTATTTCATCATTAAGGGTCCACAGGATTTTGTCGCGCAGCCGGCGGGTATGACGGACGACTGGTTTCCGCGACTGCCAGGCGGCTCAATTGGTGAGCAAGACATCCTTTATGTGGAAGCGTGGTTCAACAAGGGGCGGCGCTATACATGCGCGTGGATCGACCGTGGCAGCAGCGGCGACGTTATCCTGCTTACACAGGTTCCGGTTGCTGACCCGTACGACGGAGAAACGGAACAGTATGAATATGATCTGTATGATCGAGCGGTAGCACTCTATTCAGAGTGTCCGAGTGATGGCTATGAAATGCTGCGCTTTGGGCGAATTCTTTCAAGTGCGGTGGTGCCGGGAGAAGCTCCTGCTACTTGGGTCGCAGTGCCCATCGATGAGAATGGCACGCAAGGATATGTCAACATCGCTGCTGACGAGATCATCAAATTGTCGGACGCCGACTTTCCATTCTTCAAGGGCTGGCAAAAAGTTGACGAAAGCAATACGCCGTTTAATCAGGACGGGTTATGCGGATACGATGAGCTTTGCCGTCTGACCGGCGTTGCTGATCCACAGGCAACGTCCGGAATGATCCAGCCGCTCGAATACGACAATAACAACGACGATAATGCCAACCAGTTGCTCGCAGGCTATGTGCGGAATGCAGAGGGTGTGCGCACAAAGCTCAGAGGGTTGGTGTTCAACGCGCGCAGCGAGTGGGATCCCTTGTACAACGACGATCGCTATAAAGGTCTGAATGGACCAGATGGATTCTTTGGCAAGCAGAAAGATACCAACCCAGATGGCTATGCCTCGTTTATTAAGTTCCTCGGGAATTTTCAGTTTCTGGACAAGTTGCCGTCCGAATCGTCGCTAGCAGATCAGAAGTTCTGGTATTTTCATCCGCTTGAATTTATTCGGCACTTCAGGAAGTGCGGGTGGCTCAGTAAGAAGGAGATGATTCAGCTTATACCGGATCGCGTTATTAGAAAGCCCGGGTCGCATAATTCGCCCTCTCAGGGAGTATGGGAATCGCCAAATCCAGATTATGCTTCATCTTTGCTTGATAGATTTGGACTGGGTTTGAACAATTCGATGAGGAAGTTCAAGCTTGATACCCCTAGTCGACAGGCGTGTTTTATGGCAAATGCCACACAGGAAACAGGATGGTTCCGCTATCTTGCGGAAGGGAATCGCAACGATGGTGCGACAGATCTGCACGGTGGTTGGTTTGGTCGGGGTTTTCTGCAGTTGACAAATCCTAACGGAAATATGGGTGGCGGAAATAATAATTATTATAAATATTTTAAATTTATTGGTCGAAACCCGCGTTTGCCACCAGGGGAGCAGGAGGTGCGGTGGCGAAATGAGATTGCAAGAGATGTTTGTCATGCGAGTCATAGTGCAGGCGCTTATTGGGTTTGGTCCGGAAAATCAATGCCAACGGCGAACAATCCGGCGCGACCACGGGTGGATAGTGCGAATAAATATGCGGACGAGATGAGTGTGAATGAAAGAAGGACAATCCGAACAAATGCCGGTGTTAAGGTGTGGTATTACAACCAGTCCTTTGCGAATTGTGCTGCGGCAGTGAATTATCCGGGGGCTACAGGCAGGAATCCACCAAACATGAATGGTCTAGTAGATCGGTCGACGTCGTTCATTAATGCGCTAATGGTTCTGACTGATATTGTGGTTTTCAAGGGCCCAAATCAAGAGGATCTAACGTGGCCGGAAAATTTCACAAGGCGGAAATTGTCGTGAGAAATGTATTTTTAGCGTTGGTGGCATTTTTTTGGCTCGATGGGGCTGCGATAGCTGAGTTGGCTTCTAATGGTCGATCCAATTATAGAGATAATATATTTCTTTTGGAGAGTCGGTGTGGGTACATTCTCGGTGAAAATATATCGTCAAAAACGGTTGATTCGTCTATGAATGTAAATAATGGAATTGTGTCATTTGATTTTTATCTTGTGATGAAGCTGGATGGGGCTGCTATACGCGGTAAGCTATCGTTTAGTTGCTTTGTGGCTGGGTCGGGTGTGTCAAGTTCGAGTGTTGCGAATAAAACTACCGCAGTCGACGAAATTGCTTTGGAAGATTCTGGCGGACGATATGTGCGCAATATCGTATGGCAAAGGAAATACGAAGGAAAGGGGTGGGATGGAACTGTTGCCTATGTTAATTCGGTATATGGAGATCAGGAAAGAATGCGTGTTCCTGATTATTTTTTAATATGTCCTAATGCAATATATTTTCCGTGTTTCTCGTTTGAGGTTGTGGGGAGGGGGCTCGAAAAAAAGGAAAGCGATCGAATTCCTGTGGTGCTTGGCGGAATTGAAGTTGTTGCCTTGCGATCGACAGTTCCTGAAACAAACGAAAGGGATCGATAGACTTTAATTCTCCATTAATTTGTCCGTGCGCCTGGGTGCGCGGTGTGCCGGGAATTCAAAAAACCCTACTCAACTAGATAGCCGATATATGCAATCTCCCATTCGCAAAGGTGACAAGCTCGAACATGGCGGCGAAGTCACCAGCGGCTCGCCATGGACGATGTTCATGGACAGGCCGCTTGCACGTAAAGGCGATAATGCGACCTGCGACTTGCATGGTCCGACCGTCATTGACGAGGGCGCCGACAAGTATTCCGATCGCGACGGGGAGCTGTTCGCGCTGGACGGCCATCGATGTGCATGTGGTTGTCGATTGATTTCGTCGCTACCGAACGTCCACTTCGAGTAATGCCGGTCGATCTTTCTCCCGCCGGACGCCCCAGCGCGTATCCGCTCAGGATGCGCTTCTGGCCGTGGGCATTAACTTGGTTTGTCTGTAATGTGTTCGGTCCGCTGGTTGTTTTGCTGACGTGGCCGAAAAGCGAACCCGCGAGTGGCCTTAGGTTTTGGGGCTTGATTATTGGGGTGCCGAACGGACTGTTTCTGGTCCTGCTCGGCTTTGGTCGCGCAGGCTACGAGGGGCTGTGGTACCGCGCATACTGGCGCAACCATCATCGTGACCGCTGGCTTGCGAAGAAGATCGGGTTCGCGCAGCGACCGCTCTATGTACTCGGAGCAGGCTATTGCCTGCCTCTTGGCGGGACATCTTTGTTCGACGTTCTGAGAGGGAAACGCTCCATCATGAAGGTGCAAGCCCCACGGCACGGCTCAGGAAAAGTTTTGTGCAATCGCTTTGAGGACAACGACCCGCTACTGGACGGCCCGTCCAATGAGCCGCCACTGGACGCTTCATTCATGGCGGATGAAGAGGAAACCCCAACTGACAATGCTGCCGTACCGAAGAAGGCCGATCCAGTTGTGCAGATGATCCGCGTTGCGCTTGAGCCTCTCGCTGGAAGCATTCACGCATTAACTCGATACGAAAGGGCATATTGGCCCCAAGTACGCGTATTGACCGAGTCGGACGTCGCGAACATGCGTTTGACCCAGGTTCGCGCTGCGATGCATCTGGCGGCGCTTCCGCCCTTGGAAGTCCGGGCCGTTCCGGCTACCGACGGGTTGCTTGTGGCCGATGCATGGCTCGATGCGCATGAATCCCGTCCGCTCCTCGTCATCGCTACGGCGTGGTACGACGATGATATCGATGAGAGCCTCGCCGAGGGATGTGTGGCTGCGTTGTTCGATGCCGGCTGTTTCGGGCTCCCGCATGAGGTCAGCAGAAAGGCTGCGCTACATAGGCCCGTTGCAGGTGATTCCGCTGAATCAGAATATGGTTTCGCGAACGCCGCCATCTGGGGCAAAGCCGATGCCGCGTCGGTGACGCGCGCGTGGATAACGCGGCCGGTTGAAAACTGCGCCCCCGCTTTGAACGCTGCAGGGTTTGTGATTGCAGCAAAAGACGCCGCGCAGACTCGGCTGGATCGTATCGTTGGCGACATGCGGGCAGCGAACGGTCTGCTGGCGATCGCTGCGGCGATCGAGTCCGGTGCCAGTGACGGACCGCAACTCGTCGTCGATGGCTCGCACTCGGCCATCCTCCATGTCTTACCCCAAGATCAAACGGCTTCAACGCATGTCGATATCCAAAAATAACCTGCATAACGCGCAGCCTCAAGCGGCGTTAACCGAAGAAGCTCACAGCCGGGTCGCAGTCTGGGGGCTGCCTCTTGCCGCGTTGGTTATTGCTGTTGCAGCGCTTGTGCTGGCTTGGTTCCAGGGCGAGCGCCTCGGCGTTCCCGATGGCACGCCTCGCACACTGGCATTAATCGGTATTCCGGTATTGCTGGTTGTCATCGTGATCATTCATCTGATTGCGATATCGACTGGCGCATATGTGGGCGCTGCCAAACTGTTTCGTCTGCAAACCGGCGAGAAGGAGGCTGCTTCAACGACGGGACAGCAGATCAAACGCGATGCCCGTCTGCAACGCCTGTTCGAGGAACTACGGGTATCGCAGGGCCGGCGCTGGCGATACCGCTTACCGTGGCTGATGGTGACCGGTGCGGACACATTGCTCGATCAGGTCGCGCCGGGACTGAAGCGCGCGGGCGCAATGCCGGTTGGCAACGCGATCCTCGTACACGCAGCACCTGACGGCGTCGACGCGGGCGTGTGGCGCCGGCAGATCCGTAAGCTGCGCAGCAGACGCCCGGTCGACGGCCTTGTGCACGTCACGCACGTGGACGAGCGCGATATCGAATTGCCGTGCGTCCTCGCCGCGCTGGCCGCCGACATCGGCTGGGACGCACCTGTCACGTTGCTGCACGCCGTGCCCGCGCAGGGCGATCGACCCGAGACGTTCGAAGTGATCGGTGCATTTCCGCGGGCGGCATACAAAGGGGGGCCGCCGGCGCTGGACTTGCGCGATCAGCTTGCCGCGATTGAGCGCTGTACGGCGGACGCGGGCGTGCAGCAATGTACAGCGCCCACGCGGGTCAGCTATCTAGCCGAAATCTCGCAATACATCGGGACACGGCTCGAACACATCGTTACCGGCTGGCAAGCGCTCTTGGCATCGCAATGGCTGCGCGCGCCGCTAGCAGGTGTGATGTTCGCTCCGGTATTTGAGGCGACAGCGGCGATGCCGACGCCGGTGCCGATCGCCGCGGACGCGAGCACAAGGGTGACGAACATCCCGATCGAGTTCCCGCCGCAACCGGCTGCACTGTTACCCGCGTGGCGCGCTATCGCCAACCGGCGACGCATTGGCCGGCGGGTCGGATTCTACTGGCCGGATGTGCTAGCGATGGGCGTGACCATTGCGGCGATAGCGTGGTGTGCATGGATGACCGCATCGTTCATCGGCAACCAGCGACTCATGCGCGAAGCGCAGGCGGCAGCGCGCGCAGCGGTCGATGCGCGGCCGCAGACCACAGCCGCCTGGCGCGCGCAACTGGCGTTACAACAGTTGATGGAAAGGCTCGAATACCGGCAGCAGCATGGCGCCCCGTGGTACCTGCGGGCCGGCTTGTCGCGAAATGACGATGTTCTCGGCAGTCTCTGGCAACCGTACCGACTCGCTGCGACGCGTAACTTGCAGGTGCCCGTGGTGCAAACGATCGGGGAAGTGTTGAAGGCAGCAGATCAGGCACGCGCCGATAGCCTGCAATCGCAGGACACGCGACGTAGTACCTACAACGCGCTCAAGACTTATCTGATGCTCGGCGAGCCATCGCGCACCGAGCCCGCATTTCTGAAGCGTACGCTCGTCACCCTATGGGCGCGGCCGGACGAGATGCCGCTCGGCGAGCGTGACGATACCGGCAGGCGGCTTGCAGGCTTCTACGCCGAGCACCTGAAAGCGCATCCCGAATGGCGGATAGCGACGGACGATCGCATCGTGACCTCGACCCGCAACATGCTGGTCACGCAAATGGGACTCGCGTCGGCGGAGGACACGGTGTACCAACGTATCCTCGACGAAGTCAAAAACAAATACGCCGACGCGTCGCTCGAAACGCTGCTGAATGGCGCAGATGCGCATGGAATGTTCAAGGCATCACAGACCGTCCCGGGGGTCTATACGCGTGCGGCGTGGGACGGCATGGTCGCCTCGGCAATCGACAAGGCGTCGCATGAACGCCGGATCAGCGGTGACTGGGTGTTGTCCGGCTCGCAGATTTCGCAGAGGATCGGCAATACGCTCGCGAACGGTATGACCCAAACCACGGCGATCGACGACGAGAAACGCGCAGCCGAGGAACTGAAGCAGCGATTGACGGCCCGGTATTTTGGCGAGTACACGGCGGCATGGCAGCGCATGCTCAATAGCCTGCAGTGGCAACCGACGTCCAACCTCGGTGGCGCGATCGAGCAGCTTTCCAGACTGGCGGACGCTCAGACGTCACCGTTGATCGCGCTGATGAAATCCGTGCAGTATCAGGCGCAAGCGGGGCGGCCGTCGCAGGCGCTGGCCGAGACCCTGGTGAGAAAGGCGCAGAACCTGATCGGGGCCGACGAACAGGCGGGGGCAACCGTCATCAACCCGCTCGACAAGCCGTTTGGTCCACTGCTGGTGCTGATGGGCGATACGGGCACGTCGTCTGCCGCGGAAAACGGGAAGCGCGCCACGCCAGCCGACATCGCGCTAAGCGGTGTCAGCTTGTCGCGCTACCTGACGGCAGTCACGACGATGCGGCTGAAGCTGCAGCAGATCGCAGGCAGTCCGGACGCTCAGGTAATGGCGCGCTCGCTCGCCCAGGCCGTGTTTCAAGGCAAGTTGTCGGAATTGTCCCAGGCGCGCAACGACGCGGCGCTCACGGCCGCGAGCCTGGGTACGGCGTGGGCGGGCTTCGGCGATACGGTGTTTGCGCAGCCGCTCGAAACCGCATGGCAGACGATCCTGAAACCGGCTGCCGCGAGCCTGAATGACGCATGGCGGGCCGGTGTTGCCGCACCGTTCAACGCAGCGATGAGCGGCCGTTATCCGTTCTTCGATACGCAGGCCGATGCGTCCTTCGCCGAGTTCGGCCGCTATGTACGACCCGATACCGGATTGATTTCGCGCTTCATCACGACGCAACTGGCCGGCGTGATGAAACTCGAGGGTGACTATTGGGCGCGCAGCGAGCTCGCACCGCAGGCGTTGCAGTTCGACCCGACATTCCTGAGCGCCGTCCGGCAGTTGTCGACGGTTGGGGTACAGCTTTACCCGCAGGCCGATGCGGGGCAGAAATTCGAAATGATGGCGTTGCCGACGCCGAACGTGACGCGATCGGAACTGTCGGTCGACGGCATGCGGATCGTCTATTTCAATCAGCAGGAGCGCTGGACCCCACTGGCATGGCCCGGCAACGGCCTGAACGGGCACGCGAGGCTCACATGGCAGACGCGCGACGCAGGCCTGCGACAGGCATTTGATTCGGCCGGCGATTGGGCATTCCTGCGTCTGCTGAGCGAGGCCGACATCAAGCCGCTCGATGGCACGCGCTATCGGCTTACATGGAACACGGGGAGCAGCGAGCCGTTGTCGTACGTATTGCGTACGCGGGTCGGCGCCGGGCCGATCGACCTGCTGAAACTGCGCGGGTTCCGCATGCCGGATCGCATTTTCGTCGTCGGCAAGGCGGGTGCCGTGCCGACGATGCCGCTTCTGCCGCCGCTGCCACCGGATTTCCAGCCATGAGTGAAGACAAGAACAATCCGACGAAGCCTGCAGGAAGCGGTGTCGGTGCGGATGACGATCGATACCTGCGCTACTTCGATGCGGAGATGCGTTATCTGCGCGAGGCGGGGAAGGAGTTCGCGAGGTCCCAGCCACAAGGCGCCCGCCGTGTGGGAATGACGATGCCTGGCGCGCGCCACGACAGTGTCGAGCAGACCTACGAGGGTTTCGCGTTTCTCACGAGCCGGCTGCGGATGAAGCTCGATGACGCGGCACCGGAAATCACCGATCCACTGCTCGATCATCTGTGGCCGCATACAGGCCGCACGATTCCGTCGCTGACCATCCTCGAGTGCGTGCCGCGCACCGGCGAGGCGCGGATACTCGATACGTTACCGCCTGGGTTGCAGGTACGTTCGACACCGGTCGGGCCGGACGGGACGATATGTGTCTATCGAACCACTCGGGCGATACACTTGCTACCGCTCAACGTGCGCGAGGCGGGCGCGCGCATGCGCGAGGACGGCCGTACGGTAATCCGGCTCGCGTTCGACCTGCTGCACCGCGAGCAGCGGTTGGTGGACGACCTGTCGCGTATCCGGCTATACCTGCATGGCGACCGGCCGACTGCATCGGCGCTGTACGCGGTTTTCACGCGCCAGGTGGAGTCGATCGGCGTGCGCATGCCGCGCCTGCTAGACGGCCAGCTACAACTGCGCCCGGCGATGACGATCGAGGCGGCGGGCTTCGGCGCGCACGCGCGACTGTGGCCGACCGACCTCGATGTACGCGACGTCGATCTCGACCGCGAGCAGACGATGCTCGAATATTTCGCATTCCCCGAAAAGTTCCACTTCGTGGATTTGTGCGGTTTCGACGCGGCCAGCGTGCCGCCGGGCGAAACACGTCTTGAATTCGAAATCGTGATTCGAGACCGGATCCCCGGTGACGCCACGTTCTGTGCGGACAACATCCGGTTGTTCTGCACGCCGGTGATCAATCTGCTCGAACTGGACGCGCAGGCAATCCGTCCCAATGCGCATGACCGCGACTATCCGGTGCGCGCCCCGGCCTCCGCAGGCGAGCACGTCGAGCCGTACGATGTATTGTCGGTGGTGGCGACCGATCCGCGCACCGCCAGGCAATACCCGTATCAATCGATCAAGGCATTCCGGCACCGCGGCGGGATGATGCGGCACGAGTCGCCGGATCGGTACTACCACGCTTCGATTCGGCAGGGCGTAACGGGCCAACGCGAGATGGTCGTGACGTTGGGCGGGCATCTGTGGGCGGAACCGGGCAGCTTGCCGGACGGACACGTAACGGTCCGGGTGTTGGCAAACAACGGGCGCCTGCCGCGTATGGCGCTGCGTGAATCGATGGTTACCACGCCTGCTTCGACCTTCAATGGTGTCGAGCGCGTGCACAACTTGACGGCCCCGACGATGCCGCTGTATCCGCCGCGCCGCGGCGATTATGACTGGCGGGTGATTTCTCACTTCAATGGCGCGGGCACAACCGAGCTGAACATGATGGACGCGAATGTGCTGCGCGGCGCGCTGTCGTTGTACGACTGGACGCGAGAGGACGATAACCGGCGACGCATCGACGCGATTCGTCACGTTTGGCTCGATGAGGAAACGGAACGGGTGGGGGCGCGTGTCGACCGTATCGTGAATGTGAACGTGGGTATCGAGCCGTCGGGTTTTGCCGGGTCCGGCGACGTCGCGCTGTTCGGCGACGTACTCAGTCGCTTCGTCGGCCGCTATGCGTGCTTCCATTTTGCGGTGCGGCTCGTGCTGTATGAAGGCGTGGGCGGCCCGAGCCGGCGCTATCCATGCACGATCAAGACGGGAGACTGGCTGTGACACCGCGAGCACATCCGATGATGCGAAGCATTCGATTGGCGGCTGCTATTGCGATGACGGCCGCGTTGCTGTCTGGCTGCGGTATGTGGCAATCGACGAAAGAGACGATCGGCGGCATGACACGCGCGATTTTCGTCACGAAGGTCAAGCAGATGAACCTCGTGATCGAAAGCCGTGCCGCACTCAACGAGAACGAGCAGGGACAATCGCTACCGGTCGTGATGCGCGTCTATCAGTTGAAGGATGCGAAGGTCTTCGAAAACACAGCTTACGTTTCGCTGCTCAATGACGACAGTGCGTTACTGAAGGCCGAGCTGCTCGACAGCATGGAGATCACGCTCGTGCCTGATGCCTCGATGGCTCTGTCTGTGCCAATGGCAGCCGACGCGCAAGCTGTGGGCGTGGCGGGGTTCTTCCGCGATGGGCGCGGTGCCGAGTGGCAACTGGTGATTCCGAAGTCGCAGTGGAAGAAGACGGATCCCGTCAAGTTGGTCGTGACCGGCAATCGGATGGAACTGGTGCCCTGAACGAGGGAACGCGACGGGGGCTGGCATGGCGCGTTACATGTGGGGTTTGCCGTTTGGGATTCGAATTGCACACGCCGCGAGGCCGAGCGCTGACGCCCGCGCCTGAATGGCAATACGCCATCACTCCGGCAAATCCCGCTGACTTACATCCCACTCGATCCCGCCCGCATTGAGCAGCTCGATCTTCTCCATCCGCTGCCGCGCCAGCTCCGGCAGCCGGTTCGTCACGCCGATCACCAGCGCTTCGGCGAGCGCCAGCGCCGGCACGTTGGTCTGCAGCATCGCGAAAGGGCGGCCCTGGATTCGCAGCACGATCTCCGCGAACTCGCCGATCGGCGAGCGCCATTCGTCGGTGATCAGCAGGATCCGCGCGCCGAGCCGGTGCGCGGCCTGCGCGAAGCGGATGCTGTCCTTCTGGTAGCGACGAAAGTCGAAGATCACGAGCACGTCGTTGCGCCCCATGTCGGCCAGCGCGACGGACGCGAGATTCACGTTCGGCTCGACGGACTGCACATGCGGCCGCGCATAGGCGAGCGTGAACGAGAACAGCGATGCGAGCGGCGCCGTATAGCGCCCGCCGCCGCAGAACACGCGCACGTCCGGATCGGCCAGCACCGCCACGGCTGCGTCGAACGCGGCCGCGTCGAGCCCTTCGATCGTGGTCGCGAGCGATTCGGACAGCCGCTGGAAAATCGCCGCATGGCTGTCGCGCATGCCCGTTTCCGAATGAAACGCATCCATCCGCGCGAGCGGCGAATTCATCGCGGTGTCGATCTCGTCGTGCAGCGCCTGCTGGAACGACGAATAGTTCGGGAAGCCGATCCGGACGACGAAGCGGAACACGGTCGGGTCGCTGACTTCTGCCTGCTTCGCAAACTGCGCGATCGGGCCCAGCCCGAGACTGGGATAGCGATCCAGCAACGCGTGCGCGACCTTCTGTTCCGACGGCGTGAAGCTATCCATCTGGGATAACAACAACGCCCTGATGCTCGTCCCCATCGGCACTCCGGCTCTCTATCTGAATGGATTGACCAAACGGCAAGCGGGCGCCTGCCGGCAACTGCACGCATGTTAGCCGATTGACGTGCGGCAACTCGCGTGTGGCCCGAAATTAGAGGGACGCATCGCCCGGTCATCGAATAGGTTCATATGTGTAATAAATCAAACATACATCGGTGCGTATGGCGACGTCCATTCGCGATGAATTCAGTGGTTACCCTAGTTTTTGGAGCAAAAAAGTGAGTGTTATGATCGCGGCCTCGCTGAAATGTATCGTTTATTACACGTCGGATGGGCAGTGTCGATACGCAGTAATGGACCGATGCATCCCGGCATGGCCCGGTTTATTCGTCTGGAGGATCCCGTCATGAGGCGGCTGGTAATACTCACCCTGTTGTCGGCGATGAGCGTGTGCGCGTTCGCCGCGTCGGACCCGGCGGTCGAAGCGAAGAACGGCATGGTCGTGTCGTCGCAGCACTTCGCGTCGCAGATCGGCGTCGACATCCTGAAGGCAGGCGGCAACGCGGTGGACGCGGCAGTGGCCGTCGGCTATGCGCAGGCCGTGACCAACGCGTGCTGCGGCAACATCGGCGGCGGCGGTTTCATGACGATCCACCTGGCCGACGGCCGCGACCGCTTCATCAATTTCCGCGAGACCGCGCCGGCCGCGGCGTCCGCGAACATGTATCTGGATGCGTCGGGTAACGTGATTCCGGAGCAGAGCCTGTACGGCTATCGCGCGGTCGGCGTGCCGGGCACCGTGGCCGGCCTCGATCTCGCGCAGCGCAAGTACGGGAAGCTGACGCGCAAGCAGGTGATGGCGCCGGCGATCCGGCTCGCGCGCGACGGCTTCGTGCTGACGCGCGGCGATACGGACATCCTCGATACGACGGTCGAGCGCTTCAAGAAGGATCCGGAAGCCGCGCGCATCTTCCTGCGCCCGGACGGCACCGCGTTGCAGCCGGGCGATCGCCTGGTGCAGAAGGACCTGGCCCGCACGCTCGAGCGCATCGCGGAGCAGGGGCCCGACGCGTTCTATCACGGCGAGATCCCGAAGATCGTGGAGGCAGCGGCCAAGCGCGGCGGCGGCGTGATCACGGCGGCCGATTTCGCGTCCTATCGCGCGCAGGACATGTCGCCGCTGACGTGCACGTATCGCGGCTACGAGTTCGTGTCGGCGCCGCCGCCGAGCTCGGGCGGCGTGACGATGTGCGAGACGCTGAACATCCTCGAAGGGTATGACCTGCGCAAGCTCGGCTACCACTCGGCCGCGGCGGTCCACTACATGACCGAAGCGATGCGCCATGCGTACGAAGACCGCAACACGCTGCTCGGCGATCCGGACTTCATCGACAACCCGATCGCGAAGCTCACGAGCAAGGAATACGCGGCGCAGATCCGCAAGAGCATCCATGCCGATACGGCGACGCCGTCGGTCGACGTGCAGCCCGGCGTCGGCGTGCACGAGAAGCCGGAAACGACGCATTACTCGATCGTCGACCACGACGGCAACGCGGTGTCGACGACCTATACGGTCAACGGCCGCTTCGGCGCCGTGGTCATCGCGCCGGGCACGGGTTTCTTCCTGAACGACGAGATGGACGATTTCACCGTGAAGGTCGGCGCGCAGAACCTGTTCGGCCTCGTGCAGGGCACGCGCAACTCGATCGCGCCCGGCAAGCGTCCGCTGTCGTCGATGGCGCCGACGATCGTGAAGAAGGACGGCAAGGTGTTCATGGTGGTCGGTTCGCCGGGCGGCTCGCGCATCATCACGATCACGCTGCAGACCGTGCTGAACGTGATCGACTACGGGATGACGCCGCAGGATGCGGTCGCCGCGCCGCGCATCCATCACCAGTGGCTGCCCGATGCGGTCTATTACGAAACCTACGGCCTGTCGCCCGACACGCTCGCGATCCTGCGCAACATGGGCTACAAGATGGTCGAGCAGACGCCGTGGGGCGCCGCCGAGCTGATCATGGTCGGCCTGCCGGGCACCGAAGCGGCGAGCCGCCAGAGCTCCGGGAACGATTCGTCCGTGTCCGGCAACGTGCGGGTCGGCTTCATCTACGGCTACAACGACCCGCGCCGTCCGGCGGGCGCCGCGATCGGCTACTGACCGATCGTTTCATGCCGAATCGCTGCCGCCGGCGTTCGCGTTGCCGCGAATGCCGGTGCGCGGCGGCGGCGCGTCCGTCGGCGGACATCCGCCAGCCTGAGCGGCCCGCGCGCCTTTTTCCGTCAACTCGATCGCCATGCGGCGAATTCCCTCATGAACAAACGAATGTCTGCGGCAGGCTGGATCCTGCTCGCGATGGCAGCCGGCATCCTGATCGGCTACCTGATCTATACGCAGCTTCCGGACAAGCAGTCGGCCGCGGAAATCGCCGGCTACATCTCGCTCGTGTCCGACGTGTTCCTGCGGCTCATCAAGATGGTGATCGGCCCGCTGGTGTTCTCGACGCTGGTCGTCGGCATTGCGCACATGGGCGACGCGTCGTCGGTCGGGCGCGTGTTCGTGAAGGCGCTCGGCTGGTTCGTCACCGCGTCGCTGATCTCGCTGCTGCTCGGCCTGCTGATGGCGAACCTGCTGCGGCCCGGCGAGAACCTCGGCCTGCCGCTGCCGGACATCGGCGCGTCCGCGCATCTGGCGACGTCCAAGTTCACGCTGAAGGATTTCGTCGGCCACATGGTGCCGAAATCGATCGCCGAGGCGATGGCGAACAACGAGATCCTGCAGATCGTCGTGTTCTCGATGTTCTTCGGCGTCGCGCTGGCCGCACTCGGCGAGCGCGGCAAGATCCTCGTCGCCGCGATCGACCAGCTCGCGCACGTGATGCTGAAGATCACCGGCTACGTGATGAAGCTCGCGCCGCTGGCGGTGATGGCCGCGATGGCGTCGACCGTCGCGGTCAACGGGTTGTCGATCCTGCTGAAGTTCGCGGTGTTCATGGGCGACTTCTACGTGAGCCTCGTGCTGCTGTGGGCCACGCTCGTCGCGGCCGGGCTGCTGTTCCTCGGCCGCCGCGTGTTCAAGCTGCTCCTGCTGATCAAGGAAGCATTCATGCTGTCGTTCGCGACCGCCAGCTCGGAAGCCGCATATCCGAAGATCCTCGACGCGCTCGACCGTTTTGGCGTGCGCCGCAAGATCTCCAGCTTCGTGATGCCGATGGGCTATTCGTTCAACCTCGACGGCTCGATGATGTACTGCACGTTCGCGTCGCTGTTCATCGCGCAGGCGTACAACATCCACCTGTCGCTCGGTACGCAGATCACGATGCTGCTGATCCTGATGCTGACGTCGAAGGGGATGGCCGGCGTGCCGCGCGCGTCGCTCGTCGTGATCGCCGCGACGCTGCACCAGTTCGACATCCCGGAAGCCGGACTGCTGCTGATTCTCGGCGTCGACACGTTCCTCGACATGGGCCGCTCGGCCACGAACGCGGTAGGCAACTCGATCGCCAGCGCGGTGGTCGCGAAGTGGGAAGGCGAGCTGATGTCGGAGTCCGAAGCGAACGCGCATGCCGCGCATCTCGATGCCGAACTCGAACGGCAGAACCGCGCTCCGGCCTATGGCGCCGGTCAGACCACGTCGACCTGATGCTCAACCCGCCAACGCGTCGTCGATGCACGCCGCGAGCACCATCGCGGCGGCGTTGCCGGGCGTCGAGCCGAGCAGTTGCGGCGCATAGACGCTGTCGCCGATCGCGATCGGTCGCCCCGACAGCGCGCACACGCCGCGCTTGCGCGTCGTGAACAGGCGCCACTTCTGGTAGCCGTAGTGTCCGGTGCAGGCGTCGCACCACGAAATCATCACGGTGTCGGCCGTGGGCCGTTCGAGCACGCTGATGGTCGGCTTGCTCGTCGCGTCCCACGACGGCAGCCGGTCGCGCGTGACGCTGCGCCGCCGCGGCTCGCCCCACGAGACGGACGGCATGTCGAAGCTGCCGATTGCGGCGACGGTCATGAGCCAGGGCATTGCACGGTTGTTCATGTTTCTGTTCCTCGAAACGTTACGCGGTGCCGCGACGCGCGGCATCACGACAGGCGGATGCGCGGCTGCACCCAGCCGTTGATCCGTTCGGCGATCCACAGCAAGGTCGCCTTGGAGAAGCCGTGCAGCGCCTGCTGGTGCCGCCGATAGAGCATCAGGTGGCTGAACTGCGCGAAACGCCCCTGGATGAAGCCACCGCGGAAGAACCCGAACTGCCCGAGCGTGCCGAACGCGTCGTAATCGCTGATCGACACCAGCGCGCCGAAATCGTGGAACGCGAACGGCGGAATCGGCGTGCCGTCGAGCCACGCGGGCAGGTGCTTCGCGAGATGCTCGGCCTGTTGCGTCGCGACCTGCGCGGTCGGCGGCAGCGGCCGTTCCTGGCCCTCGAGCTGCAGGCTCGCGCAATCGCCGATCGCGAACACGTGTTCGTCGCCGCTCGCCTGCAGCGTCGGGCCGACGACGATCTGGTTCGCGCGGTTCGTGTCGAGCCCGCCCAGCCCCTGCATGAAATCGGGCGCCTTCACGCCGGCCGCCCAGACCATCAGGTCCGCTTCGGCGAACGAGCCGTCGCCGTAGTGAAAGCCGTTCGCGTCGGCCGACGTGACGCGCGTCGACGTCAGCACGCGAAAACCGATCTGTTCGAGCCGCCGCTGGGCCGACGCGGAAATCCGCGGCGGAAACGCGTTGAGGATGCGCGGGCCGCTTTCGAGCAGCGTGAGCTGCAGCCGCTCGCGCACCGTTTCGTCACCGTACGCCTGCGCCACTTCCAGCAAACGGCTGAGTTCTGCCGCGAGTTCGACGCCCGTTGCGCCCGCGCCGACGATCGCGACGCGAAACGGCTCGTCGCGCGCGATGCTGCGGAACACGCGCATCCGCAACGCTTCGTTGAAGGTCTCCGCCTGCTGCTGGCTGTCGATGAAGTAGCAGTGCTCGCGCACGCCGGGCACGCCGAAATCGTTGGCCTGGCTGCCGAGCGCGAGGATCAGCACGTCGTAGTCGAGTTCGCGTGCGTCGATCGCCACGTCGCCGTCCTGCGAGCGGATTTCGCCGAGCTGCACGCGGCGGCGCGCGCGATCGAGCCCCTTCAGTTCGCCGGGCTGGTACGTGTAGCCGTGGTCGCGGGCGTGGGCGAGAAAGATCACCTGTTGTTGCTGGACGTCGCGCGTGCCGGCCGCGATCGTGTGCAGCATCGGCTTCCAGATATGCGTCGGACTGCGGTCGACGACGGTGATCTGCGCGCGTCCGGACCGGCCGAGACGCTCGCCCAGACGCGTGGCGAGCTGCAGTCCGGCGATTCCGCCGCCGACGATGACGATGCGTGTAGGGGTTGTCATGGATAAATCATCATGTGATGAATAAGGTATGATCCTAGCGCTTCCCGGCTCCGCGTGTCAACGAAGCGGGGCAGGCCGCCCGATTGCGGGCCGGGAAACCGGCGCCGGATACGGGCATTCGAATCGTTCAAGGAGCAGGAAAAACGTGGCAGAAGTCACTGAGCGCGCGCCGTCGAAGCGGCGGACGCGCGGCCGGCCGTCGGCGGATGCATCCGTCGGTCCGGACGTGATATTGCGGGCCGCGCGCCGCACGTTCGCGAAGCGCGGCTACGACGCGACGAGCGTGCGCGAAGTCGCGCGCGAGTTAGGGATCGACGCGGCGCTGATCGCCCATCACTTCGGTGCGAAGGAAACGTTGTGGCTGGCGGTCGTCGAGCAGATCGTCGAGCTGGCCGAACCGATGTTCGACGCGCTGCGCGCGTTGCGCACGTCGCCGCTGCCGCAGCGCGAGCGCGTGCGGCGCGCGCTCGAGCTGTGCGTCGATCACGAATTCGCCGAGCCGGATATCGGCATGTTCTTCTCGACCGCGGCGACCGAGGAGGGCGCGCGGCTCGATCGGCTGCAGGAGCGGATCGTGCGCCCGTATCACGACGCGATGTTTCCGCTGATCGCGGACGCGGTCGAGGCCGGCGCGATCCGTCCGGTCGATCCGAACGTGCTGTTCTTCATGATCGCGAGCGCGATCGGCACGACGGTGTCGTACAGCCACATGATGCTGGAGTACACGTCGCTGCCGACGCGGCAGGAGGCGTTCCGCGAGGCCGTGCTCGGCGTCGTGTTCAACTTCCTCGGCGACCGGGACTGAGCGCCGCGCGCGCGATGCGCGCGGTCACGTCGCCGCAACCAGGCCCAGTTCGTGCACCGCGTTTCGCGCGGTGTCGCGCAGCGCATCGACGAGCGGCGACGGCGTACGGTACGCGAGCGCCACTTCGTACGCGAGCGGGCTGCCCGCATCCTTCAGTTCGCAGAACGTAATGCCTTGCGGATGCATTGGCACGAACAGGCGCGGCATCAGCGCGACGCCGATGCCGCCGGCGACGAGCCCGGCCGTCGTCTGCATCTGGCGCGGCTGCTGGACCACGCGCGGCGCGAAGCCCGCCTGCGCGCACGCCGTCACGATCAGCGCGTGCATGCCGGGCCCGTGGTGCGCGGCAAACATGACCCACGGTTCATCCGCCAGCTCGGCCAGCGCGATGCGGCGGCGGCGTGCGAGCCGATGCCCGTCCGGCAGCGCGGCCACCATCCGGTCGCGCAGCAGCGGCTCGACATGCACGTCGCCGGCGTCGGCCACCGGCAGCACGACGAGGCCGACGTCGGTGCGGTCCTGACGCAGCGCAAGCACCTGCTCGGCGGTCGTGCCTTCTTCCAGCTGGAAATCGACGTCGGGATGCCGTTCCTGGAACGCGCGCAGGATCAGCGGCAACAGCGCGTTCACCGTGCTGTCGACGAAACGCAGCCGCAGCGTGCCGCCGAGGCCGGCGCCCGCCCGGCGGGCCACGGCCACCGCGCGCTCGGCCTGTTCGAGTGCGCGCCGTGCTTCGAGCAGGAACGCTTCGCCGGCCGGCGTGAGCCGCGCGCCGCGATTGTCGCGTTCGAGCAAGGCGACGCCCAGTTCGTCCTCGAGCTTGCGGATCGCCGCGCTGAGCGGCGGTTGAGCCATGTGCAGCCGTTCGGCCGCGCGGCGGAAGCTGAGCGTTTCGGCCACTGCGATGAATTGCCGGAACTGGCGCAGATCGATCATGCGATACCTTCCATGTATCAGTAGATCATCGAATTCGTATTTTACCTATCACTCCGAGCTGCCCAGAATGTCCCTGTCGTCAATCGTCGATACTCAGGAGGACAGATCATGACGGGCAATGAACAGCAACGCACGGCAATCGTCACGGGCGGGTCGAGCGGGATCGGTTTCGCGATCGCGAGCCGGCTGGTGCAGGACGGGTATCGCGTCGCGATCGTCGGGCGCGATGCGGCGAGGCTGGAGGCCGCCGTCGAGCGTCTCGGCGGCGCAGCGATCGGGCAGGCCGGCGATCTGAGCGTCCGGCGCGACGCGCAAGCGGTGGTCGCCGCGATCGTCGCGCGATGGCCGCGCATCGACGTGCTGGTCAACAATGCGGGGCGCACCGGGCGCGTCGGCGCGGATACCGAAGCAGGGGAGGCCGAGGCCGTATGGGATGCGGTGCTCCATGCGAACCTGAAAAGCCTGTTCCTGACGACGATGGCCGTGCTGCCGCACCTGGCCGACCGTGCCGCGCGAATCGTCAACATCGGCTCGATCGCGGCGCGCGCCGGCAGCCTGTTGCCGGGCGGCCTCGCGTATGCGGCCGCGAAGGCCGGCGTCGAAGGCTTCACCGTCGCGCTGGCGCGCGAACTCGGGCCGCGCGGAGCGACGGTCAATACGGTCGCGCCCGGCTATATCGCCGGCACGCGCTTGTTCGGCGACAGCGGGGTCGCGCCGGCCGTCGCGGCGATGATCCGCGCGCAGACGCCGGCCGGCCGCGCCGGGCAGCCGGACGACGTCGCCGATGCGGTCGCGTGGCTCGCCGGGCCGCGCGCATCGTTCGTCACGGGCGCGACGATCGCGGTGAACGGCGGCTGGCGCGTCGGATGATGCATGGCGCGCGCGGCCTGCGTGTCATTCGGAATCGATTGGCGGCTTGTCGCCGAGCCAGCGCCGCGCGCCGGGCCCGTTGCGGCCCGCGCGGTCTTCCGGGTTGGTCAGCTTGCAGCGTTTCAGGGACAGGCAGCCGCAGCCGATGCATTCGTCGAGGTTGATGTAGAGCCGCTGGAGTTCCTCGATGCGGCTCGCGACGCGCTGCTTCCACCCGCGCGACAGCCGCTGCCAGTCCTTGTTGCTCGGCGCGGTGTCCTCGGGCAGGCTGACGAGCTGCTCGGCGATCTCGTCGAGCGAATAGCCGATCTTCTGCGCGAACACGATGAATGCGATCAGCCGCAGCACTGCGCGCGAATAGTGGCGATGGCTCGAGCCGTTGCGGTGCGACTTGATCAACCCGCGCATCTCGTAGAAACGCAGCGTCGACGCCGGCACGCCGCTGCGCGCGGCCACTTCGCGGATCGACATCAGCGGCCATTGCGGGGTTTCCTGGATACCCATGACACCCTCCGGGAAAGCTTGACTTGAAGTTAACTTCAACTTTTATGCTACGCGGCAGTTTAACCCGTCGCGAGGCATCATGCTCTCCTTTTCCCTACGCAGGACGCCGCCTTTGGGCGCCGCCTGCGCCCTGTTGCTGGCGTTGTCGGGTTGTCACGACGGCAAAGGTACATCGTCGGCCCAGCCCCTTCCCGAAGTTGGCGTTGCTACCGTCGCGCCGCGTACCGTCCGCCTCGCGGACGAATTCAACGGACGCGTCGAAGCGGTCGACGCGGTCGAGCTGCGGCCGCGCGTGAGCGGCTATCTGCAGCGTGTCGCGTACAAGGAGGGCGACGTGGTCGCGCAGGGTGCGCTGCTGTTCGAGATCGATCCGCGCCCGTACCGCATCGCGCTCGACCGTGCGAATGCGCAGCAGCAGCGCGCCCGCGCGGCCGCGAGCCTCGCGAACGTGCAGCTCAAGCGCGTGCAGACGCTAATCGATGCGCATGCGACGTCGCAGGAAGAACTCGACAATGCGCGCGCCACCGCCGAGCAGGCGCGCGCCGATCTGCAGGCGGCCGATGCGGCCGTGGCCGACGCGAAGCTCAATCTCGGCTTCACCGAAGTGCGCGCGCCGATCGCGGGCCGCGTCGGCCGCGCGGTCGCGACCGTCGGCAACCTCGCGCGCGCGGACGACACGCTGCTGACGACCGTCGTGTCGCAGGATCCGGTCTACGTGTATTTCGATTGCGACGAGCAGAGCTACCTGCGCTACAACGCGCGGCGCGCCGATCCGGCGCATCGCGCGATCGGCGCCGATCCGGTGCGCGTCGGACTCGCGAACGAGACGGGCTTCCCGCATGCGGGCACCGTCGATTTCCTCGACAACCGGCTCGATCCGCAGACCGGCACGATTCGCGCCCGCGTGCGGCTGCCGAATGCGGACCATACGTTTACGCCGGGCCTGTATGCGCGCGTGCAGCTCGTCAGCGGCCGCGACCAGGATGCATTGCTGGTCGACGACAAGGCCGTGCTGACCGACCAGGATCGCAAGTACGTGTACGTGCTCGGCCCCGGCGACAAGGCGCTGCGCCGCGACGTGGCGATCGGCCGCGAACTCGACGGCGAGCGGATCGTCGAGAAGGGGTTGCAGGCGGGCGATCGCGTGGTGGTCGACGGCGTGCAGCGCATCTACTATCCGGGCGCGCAGGTGAAGCCGAAGGCGCTGCCCGTGCGGGCGGCGGCGGACTCCGGCGCCGGTACGCAGGCCGTGGCCGATGCCGGCACGCCTGCCTCGCGATAACGGGAGCCACGTGATGGATTTCTCCCGATTCTTCATCGACCGGCCGATCTTCGCGGTCGTGCTGTCGATCGTCATCTTCGCGCTCGGCCTGATCTCGATTCCGATGCTGCCGGCCGGCGAATATCCGGAGGTCGTGCCGCCGAGCGTCGTCGTGCGCGCGACGTATCCGGGCGCGAACCCGAAGGAAATCGCCGAATCGGTCGCCGAACCGCTTGAAGAGGCGATCAACGGCGTCGAAGGCATCATGTACATGAAGTCGGTCGCCGGTTCGGACGGCAGCCTGCAGGTCGTCGTCACGTTCCTGCAGGGTGTCGATCCCGATACGGCCGCCGTGCGCGTGCAGAACCGCGTGAGCCAGGCGCTGTCGCGCCTGCCCGACGAGGTGCGCCAGTACGGCGTGACCACGCAGAAGCAGTCGCCCACGCCGCTGATGTACGTGAGTCTCTACTCGCCGGACAACAGCCGCGATTCGCTGTATCTGCGCAATTACCTGACGCTGCACGTGAAGGACGAGTTGTCGCGCCTGACCGGCATCGGCGACGTCGGCGTGTACGGCTCCGGCGACTACGCGATGCGGCTGTGGCTCGACCCGAATCGACTTGCGTCGCGCGGGCTCACCGCGAGCGACGTGATCGCGGCCGTGCGCGAGCAGAACGTGCAGGTGTCGGCCGGCCAGCTGGGCGCGGAGCCGTCGCCGAAGAAGAACGACTTCCTCGTGTCGATCAACGTGCGCGGCCGGCTGCGCACGGTGCAGGAATTCAGCGACATCGTGCTGCGCAACGGCGACGACGGCCAGGTCGTGAAGCTGTCCGACGTCGCGCGCATCGAGCTCGGCGCGGGCGACTACACGCTTCGCTCGTATTTCAACGACAGGCATTCGGCCGTGGTCGGCATCTTCCTGTCGCCGGGCGCGAACGCGCTCGACGTCGCGAAAGCCGTGTATGCGAAGCTCGACGAGCTGTCGAAGCGCTTCCCGCCGGGCGTCGCGTATCGGCCCGTGTGGGACCCGACCGTGTTCGTGCGCGAATCGATCCGCGCGGTGCAGCACACGCTGATCGAGGCCGTCGTGCTGGTCGTGCTCGTCGTGATCCTGTTCCTGCAGACGTGGCGCGCGTCGATCATTCCGCTCGTCGCGGTGCCGGTGTCGGTGGTCGGCACGTTCGCATGGCTGTACCTGCTCGGCTACTCGATCAACACGTTGACGCTGTTCGGGCTCGTGCTCGCGATCGGGATCGTCGTCGACGATGCGATCGTTGTCGTCGAAAACGTCGAGCGCAACATCGCACGGGGCCTGAGCCCGCGCGATGCCGCGCATCAGGCGATGCGCGAGGTGTCGGGGCCGATCGTCGCGATCGCGCTCGTGCTGTGCGCGGTGTTCGTGCCGATGGCGTTCATGTCGGGCGTCACCGGCCAGTTCTACAAGCAGTTCGCGGTGACGATCGCGATCTCGACGGTGATCTCCGCGATCAACTCGCTGACGCTGTCGCCCGCGCTTGCCGCGAAGCTGCTGCGTCCGCACGGCGCGCCGAAGGATGCATTGACGCGCGCGCTCGATCGCGCGTTCGGCTGGCTGTTCCATCCATTCAACCGTTTCTTCGAGCGCAGCTCCGATCGCTATCACGGCGTCGTCGGTCGCACGCTGAAGCGGCGCGGCGTGGTGTTCGCGGTCTATGCGGTGCTGCTCGCGGCGACCGCGCTATTGTTCAATGCGGTGCCCGGCGGTTTCATCCCGGTGCAGGACAAGCTGTACCTGTTCGCGGGCGCGAAGTTGCCGGAAGGCGCGTCGCTCGCGCGCACCAGTGCGGTGACCGAGCAAATGACGAAGATCGCGCTCGGCACCGACGGCGTCGAGATGGTGCCGGCGTTCGCGGGGCTGAATGCGCTGCAGGGCGTGAACACGCCGAACATCACGAACTCGTACGTGATCCTGAAGCCGTTCGACCAGCGTCATCGCAGCGCCGCGCAGATCAACGCGGATCTGAACGCGCGCTTCGCGGCGATCGATGGCGGCATCACCTATGCGCTGATGCCGCCGCCGATCCAGGGTCTCGGCAATGGTTCGGGCTACTCGCTGTATCTGGAGGATCGCGGCGGCCTCGGCTACGGCGAATTGCAGAAGGCGCTCAGCGCGTTCCAGGCCGCGGTCGCGAAGACGCCGGGAATGAGCTATCCCGTCAGCTCGTACCAGGCGAACATCCCGCAGCTCGAGGTGAAGGTCGACCGGCTGAAGGCGAAGGCGCAGGGCGTTGCGCTGACCGATCTGTTCAATACATTGCAGGTGTATCTCGGCTCGATGTACGTGAACGACTTCAACGTGTTCGGCCGCGTGTATCGCGTGATGGCGCAAGCGGATGCCGGCCACCGGCAGACGGCCGCCGACATCGCGAACCTGCGCACGCGCAACGCGAAGGGCGAGATGGTGCCGATCGGCTCGATGGTGACGGTCGGGCCCGCGTACGGACCCGACCCGGTCGTCCGCTACAACGGCTATCCGGCCGCCGACCTGATCGGCGACGCCGATCCGAAGACGATGTCGTCGTCGCAGGCGATCGCGAAGCTGCAGCAGATCGCGAAGGACGTGCTGCCGCCGGGCATCACGCTCGAATGGACCGACCTCAGCTATCAGCAGGTCACGCAGAGCAACGCGGCGATCGTAGTGTTCCCGCTTGCCGTGATGCTGGTGTTTCTGGTGCTCGCGTCGCTGTACGAGAGTTGGACGCTGCCGCTCGCGGTGATCCTGATCGTGCCCGTGTGCATGTGCGCGGCGCTGTTCGGCGTGTGGCTGTCCGGCGGCGACAACAACGTGTTCGTGCAGGTCGGACTCGTTGTGCTGATGGGGTTGGCGTGCAAGAACGCGATCCTGATCGTCGAATTCGCGCGCGAGCTCGAGATCCAGGGCAAGGGCGCGGTCGAAGCGGCGCTCGAAGCGTGCAAGCTGCGGCTGCGTCCGATCGTGATGACGTCCGTCGCGTTCATCGCGGGCTCGGTGCCGCTGCTGATCGGCAGCGGCGCGGGCAGCGAGGTGCGGGCGGCCACCGGCGTCACCGTGTTCGCCGGGATGCTGGGCGTCACGCTGTTCGGGCTGTTCCTGACACCCGTGTTCTACGTGGCGATCCGCAAGCTCGCGGGCGGCACGCCGGCCGTCTGGAGCGAACAGCACGGCACCCTCGAAGGAGAAAACCGATGAGCGCCGCTTTCCGTCTTTCCGCGCTCGCGATGTCGGTGACGCTGGCCGCCTGCGCGGTGGGCCCCGATTTCAAACGGCCTGAAACGGCCACCGCCGCGCGGTTCGTGCGCGATGCTCACCCGGCGACGCAGCGCGACGCGGCGCCGGCCGATGCACAGCCCGGTATACAGCCCGATGCATCGGCGGCGGCCGATGCCACGTTCTGGCACGGCTTCGGCGACCCGGCGCTCACGCAGTTGATCGATGCGGCGCTCGCGGCGAACCAGGACTTGCAGGTCGCCGTATCGCGCTACGACGCGTCTAACGCGTTGCTGTCACAGGCGACGTTCGACCGCTATCCGACGCTCACCGCGAGCGGTCAGATCGGCCATCGGCTGACGAGCAAGGACCAGGCGTTCGGCGCGCCGCGCAGCCAGCGCGATACGCCGACGTCGAGCGTCGGCATCAATGCCGCGTGGGAACTCGACCTGTTCGGCCGCGTGCGCCGCTCGATCGAGTCGCAGCGCGCGGAGACGGCGGCCAGCGCGGCCGACGTGCGTGCGGTGCGCGTCGCGATCGCGGGCGAGGTCGCGAGCACGTATGTCGACCTGCGCGGCTCGCAGGAGCGGTTGCGGATCGCCCGCGAGAACGCCGACAACCAGAAGCAGACGCTCGCGCTGATCAATGCGCGCGTCGGCGCGGGACGCGGCTCGGAGCTCGATGCGGCGCGAGCACGCGCGCAGTACGAATCGACGACATCGCGGATCGCCGTGTACGAAGCCGCGATCGGCGTCGACGAGCATCGGCTCGCGGTGCTGACCGGGCGGACGCCGGATGCGTTGATCGGCCGGTTCGACTGGCCGAAGACGGCCGCGCCGGTGCCGTTGCCGGCGCTTGCCGTCGACATCGATCCCGGCACGCCGGGCGACCTGCTGCGCCGCCGTCCCGATGTCGCGGCCGCCGAGGCGCGGCTGCATGCGGCGACCGCGCGCGTCGGCGTAGCGACCGCCGACCTGTTTCCGCGCTTCACGCTGTCCGGGCTGCTCGGCAGCGCGACGAGCAGCTACGGGTTCTTTCGCGCGGGCAGCGACACGAACCTGATCGCGCTCGGCATCGACTGGTCGTTCCTCGACGTCGGCCGCGTGCGTGCGCGGATCGCCGCGAGCGACGCGGAAGCGGCCGGCCAGCTTGCGCAGTACCGGCAGACCGTGCTCGGCGCGCTCGAGGAAGCCGAGAACGCGTTGCTGCGTGTTGCCCGAACGCGTGACGAGACCGCGCACCTCGTGCGCGCGGCCGACGACAGCGCGCGTGCCGCACAGCTCGCGCAGGCTCGCTTCTCCGCCGGCGCAATCGACTACTACGAAGTGCTCGACGCGCAGCGGACGCTGCTGCAGGCGCAGGATGCGGCGGCCGACGGGCGGATGCGCAGCGCGGCGTCGACGGTCGCGCTGTACAAGGCGCTCGCGGGCGGCTGGCCGGCGGGCACGGGCCAGGGCCCACAAGGCCCGCTCGCTCGGTCGGGGAAGTAACGCGAGCAGTGCGGCGCGGCGGTCGTGGCGCCGCGTCGCGCGACGAAACGCTTGCCTTGCCGATCGGTGGGCAACGCCTAGCAGGCTGTTGAAAAGCGCCCCGTTTTGATGGCCGGGGCACTGATTAAATGGATTTCGTATGCGATTAGCCGTCGAGGTGCCGATAGATCGTCGTGGCTGCCCCGCTGGCGAGCGGG
>NZ_JAGIQE010000016.1:0-67270 GCF_017815075.1 Burkholderia sp. AcTa6-5
TTCGCGATGTCGACGCCCGTGTTGTCCGACTTCACGCGGACCTTCACGTTGTAATCGACCACTCTTTTCACTGGCACCAGGATTTTCATGCACACGCTCCAAAGTTACGAATACGACCAGAGGCCATTTTATAGCGCGGCCTCATGACTGCGCGGCCAGGCGGACCCAACCATGATGGTTGTCGAGGATACCGCTTCTTGGCGACGCGCCAATGATAGCGAACGGTCGTTCTATTTTAAAAGAGAAAAAACCCGGACGCAAAGCCCGGGTTTTCGATCATCGACTCTAATCCCGCCGGGCGTCCGTGCGCTGCCGGTTACCAGGCGGCAATGACCGCGCCGCCGAACTTGCCTTCGATGAACTGCTTCACGTCGGCCGAGTGATACGCGGCGATCAGCTTCGCGACCCACGGCTTGTTCCGGTCCGCCTCGCGGATCGCGAGGATGTTCGCGTACGGGCCGTTCGGACCCTCGATTGCGACCGCGTCCTGTTTCGGTTTCAACCCCGCTTCCATCGCGTAGTTGGTGTTGATTGCGGCCGCGTCGACGTCGCCGAGCGAACGCGGAATCTGCGCGGCGTCGAGTTCGACGATCTTCAGCTTGCGCGGATTGTCGACGATATCGAGCGGCGTCGCCTTCAGCCCCGCATCCGCGCGCAGCTTCAGCAGCCCCTGCTTCTGCAGCAACAGCAGCGCGCGGCCGCCGTTGGTCGGATCGTTCGGCACCGCGACGCGCGCGCCCGGCTTCAGTTCGGCCAGCGACTTCACGCGCTTCGAATAGATGCCCATCGGGAACGTGACGGTGTCCGCGACCTTGAGCAGCTTGTAGCCGCGATCCTTCACCTGCGCCTGCAGATACGGATCGTGCTGGTAGCTGTTCGCGTCGAGGTCGCCCGACGCGAGCGCGGCGTTCGGCTGCACGTAATCGGAGAATTCGACGATGCGGATCTCCAGGCCGTCCTTCGCCGCGACCTTCTTCACCACTTCCATGATCTGCGCGTGCGGGCCGCCCGTCACGCCGACCTTGATGGTTTCGGCCTGCGCATGCGCGCCCGCGAACAGTGCGGCCGCGCCCAGCGCCGCCGCGAACTTGAGCATGAAGCGTCGTTGCATCGTTTCTCCCCTATCGGATCGGTTTGGTTTTATTTGTGGCTGAGCCGGCGCACCAGCCAGTCGCCGAACGATTGCACGATCTGCACGAACACGATCAGGATTGCGACGACCGTCCACATCACTTCGGGCAGATAGCGCTGGTAACCGTAGCGGATCCCCAGATCGCCGAGCCCGCCGCCGCCGATCGCGCCCGCCATCGCCGAATAGCCGACCAGCGACACGAACGTGATCGTCAGGCCCGCGACGATGCCCGGCAGCGATTCGGGCAGCAGCACCTTGAAGACGATCTGCGACGTGGTCGCGCCCATCGATTGCGCGGCCTCGATCAGCCCGCGGTCGACTTCGCGCAGCGCCGTTTCGACGAGACGCGCGATGAACGGCGCGGACGCGAGCGTCAGCGGCACGACCGCCGCGGCCGTGCCGATCGACGAACCCGTGACGAGCCGCGTGAACGGAATCACCGCGACCAGCAGGATGATGAACGGCGTCGAGCGGACGGCATTCACGATGCCGCCGAGCACGCGATTCACCGCGAGGTTCTGCAGCACGCCCTGGCGGTCGGTCAGGTAGAGCAGCACGCCGAGCGGCAGGCCGACGAGCGCGCCGACCGCCCCGGAGATGCCGACCATGATCAGCGTCTCCCAGAACGACTGCACGAACATATCGAACATCTCACTCAACATACGAAAGCTCCTCTACCACCACACCTTGCTCGCGCAGGAACGCGAGCGCCTGCCCGACCTTGCCCGGCTCGCCGCCCGCGAGCACCGCGAGCGAACCGAATGCCTGCCCCTGGATCTCGTCGATCTGGCCGTGCAGGATGTTGAAATCGAGTTCGTACCGGCGGATCGTCTCCGACAGGATCGGCTGGTCGACCCCCGAGCCCGTGAACGCGAGCCGCAGCAGATGCCCGCGGCCCGTCTTCAGCCGCTCGGCCACGCGCGCCTTCAGCGCGGGCGGCAGTTCCTGCGCGATCACGTCGCCGATCAGCGCGCGCGTCACTTCGTGGTGCGGCTGCAGAAACACGTCGATCACGCGGCCTTCCTCGACCACGCGACCCGCATCGAGCACCGCGACGCGATCGCAGACCTGCTTGATCACTTCCATCTGGTGCGTGATCAGCACGATGGTCAGGCCGAGCTCGCGGTTGATGCGCTTCAGCAGATCGAGGATCGAGCGCGTGGTTTCGGGGTCGAGCGCGGACGTCGCTTCGTCCGACAGCAGCACCTTCGGCTGGCTCGCCAGCGCGCGGGCGATACCGACGCGCTGCTTCTGCCCGCCGCTGATCTGCGCCGGATAGCGATCCTTCTGCGCGGACAGCCCGACCAGGTCGAGCAGCGGCAGCACGGCGGCCTCGATGTCGGCACGACTCGCGCCGGCCAGCTCGAGCGGCAGCGCGACGTTGTCGAACACCGTGCGCGACGACAGCAGGTTGAAGTGCTGGAAGATCATGCCGATCTCGCGGCGCGCTTCGCGCAGCGCGCCGGCCGACAGCAGCGTGAGATCGCGCCCGCCGACGACGACATTGCCTTCGGTCGGCCGCGTCAGCAGGTTGATGGTGCGCACGAGCGTGCTCTTGCCGGCGCCGCTTCGGCCGATGATGCCGAACACCTCGCCTTGCGGGATCGTCAGGTTGACGTTGTGCAACGCTTCGACCCAGCCGCCCGGGCCGGGGAAACGCTGCGAAAGATTGCGTAATTCGATCATGTAAACAAAATGGCGGCCGGCCGGCGAGTTGGCCCGCCAGTCGGCCGCCGATGCATCTGGAATAGCCGGCGATTTTACCGCAAACCCCTCATTCCACTTAATAATCGATTTCGATCTTTTCATAACCAGACGAAATTAGAGGGGCGCTGCTGGGCCCGCGCCGGAGGGCCGCGACTATGATCGCGAAACGCACATGCCAACGACCAGGAGACACGCCCGATGAGCACCACCACCCCGCGGGCCGCCGCGCCCGCCACCGCCGGGTCGGTACCTTCGGCGCCCGCGCCGCGCATGGGCCGCCTGCGTACCGCGGACGGGCTCGAACTGGCGTCGTACCGCTGGCCGGCCGGCGACGGCGCCGCGCCGCCGCACGCGACGATCGCGCTGGTGCACGGCCTCGCCGAACACGCGGGCCGCTATGCCGCGCTCGCCGGCCGACTGAACGCAGCGGGCATCGACGTGCTGGCGATCGATCTGCGCGGGCATGGCCAATCGCCCGGCACGCGCGTGTGGGTCGACCGTTTCGACGGCTACCTGAACGACGCGGATGCGCTGGTCGCCGAAGCCGCACGCGGCGATGCGCCGCTGTTCCTGATGGGGCACAGCATGGGCGGCGCGGTCGCGGCGCTCTACGCGATCGAACGCGCATCCGCCCGCGGCCACGCGCTGGCGGGCCTCGTGCTGTCGAGCCCGGCGCTTGCGCCAGGGCGCGACGTGCCGCGCTGGATGCTCGCGGTCAGCCGCGTCATCAGCCGTGTGTGGCCCACCTTCCCCGCGATCAGGATCGACGCGGCCCTGCTGTCGCGCGATCCGGCCATCGTCGCGGCCAATCGCGCCGATCCGCTCGTGCATCACGGCGCAGTGCCCGCCCGCACCGGCGCGGAGATTCTCGACGCGATGGCGCGCATCGAAGCCGGCCGCGGCGCGCTGCGCGTCCCGGTGCTCGTCTATCACGGCACCGAGGACAAGCTGACCGAACCGGACGGCAGCCGTGCGTTCGGCGCACGCGTCGGCTCGCCCGATCGTACGCTGACGCTGTACGAGGGCGGCTTCCACGAAACGATGAACGATCTCGAACGCGACCGCGTGATCGACGCGCTGATCGCGTGGATTCACGCGCGCGTGCCGGCGCGCTGAGCGCGCCCTGACCGGCCGGTCGAGCGGGAATCAGATCCCGGCGAGCACGCGCAGGTGCGCGACGACGCTGCGGCCGAGCGCGGACAGGTTGTAACCGCCCTCGAGGCAACTGACGATACGGCCCTGCGCATGCCGGCGCGCGACGTCGACGATCCGCGCGGTCAGCCATTCGAAGTCGGCCTCGACGAGACCGAGATTGCCGATGTCGTCCTCGCGATGCGCATCGAACCCGGCCGACACGAACAGCATCTGCGGCTTGAATGCGTCGAGGCGCGGCAGCCACAGCATGTCGACGGCTTCGCGGATCGCCATCCCGTTGCTGCGTGCGGGCATCGGCAGGTTGACCATGTTCGGCGCCTGGTGATCGACGCCCGAGAACGGATACAGCGGATGCTGGAAGAAACTGCACATCAGCACGCGCTCGTCGTTCGCAAACGCCGCCTCGGTGCCGTTGCCGTGGTGCACGTCGAAATCGATGATGGCGACACGCTCGATGCCGTGTACGTCGAGCGCGTGCCGCGCGGCGATCGCGACGTTGTTGAAGAAGCAGAAGCCCATCGCGCGCGCCGGCTCCGCATGATGACCGGGCGGCCGGACGCCGCAGAACGCATTCGCGTAGCGGCCTTCGATCACCGCATCGGTCGCCGCGACCGCGGCGCCGGCCGCGCGCAGTGCCGCGCGCCACGTGTCGCGATTCATCAGCGTATCGGGATCGATCTCGACGTAACCGTCGACCGGCGTCATGCTGCGGATGTAGTCGATGTGCGCCTGCGTATGCACGCGGCCGAGCGCGACCTCGCTCGCGAACGGCGCGGTTTCGTGCACGATCAGGTCGTCGATGCGGCTCGCGATCAGTTGATCCTGGATCGCCGACAGGCGGGCCGGACATTCCGGATGCCATTCCCCCATCTCGTGCAGCATGCAGTCGGGGTGCGTATAGAAAGCGGTTGCCATAAGCTGTCGTCCGCGGCGCGCGGTGCGTCGCAGGTCTCCGTCAATGATGTCCATCGTCTGCCGCGAATTCGCCGCTAACTTACCACAACGGCGGCCGGCTTCGGCCCGGCGCGCCGGATGCGTCGGGTATACTGCGCCGAACACAATCGCCCTGTCCGCCCGCTTCGACATGAATTCCAGCAAGCCCGCCGCCCTTCTCTCCGCGCTGTTCCGTGTTCGCGCTCCGCTCGTCGTCGCTGCCGTCGCGGCGGCCCTCGGCACCGCGCCCGCCGTCGCGCAGACGCAGCCGGCGAAGCCCGCCGGCACGCTCGTCGCCCAGGCCCAGCCACAGCAGCCGATGCCGCAAGGCCAGACGTTCGAAGAGGAAATCGTTCCGCAGCGTTACGCGAGCAACGCGAAGGTCGACGCGTTCATCGACGAGATGGTGAGCCGCAACGGCTTCGATTCGGCGAGCCTGCATGCGCTGTTCTCGCGCGTCAGCTACTCGGCCACGGCCGTCAAGCTCGTGAGGCCCGCACCGACGCCTTCGGTGAAGAACTGGCGCGTCTATCGTTCGCGCTTCATCGAGCCGATCCGCATCAATGCGGGCGTGAAGTTCTGGAAGGCGAACCAGGCGACGCTGCAGCGCGCGTCCGAGCAGTTCGGCGTGCCGCCCGAGGTGATCGTCGGCATCATCGGCGTCGAGACGATCTATGGCCGCTACATGGGCAATTTCCGCGTGCTCGACGCGCTGACCACACTGACGTTCGACTACCCGGACACGCCGAATCGCGACAGCCGCCAGGCCACGTTCCGCAAGAACCTCGAAGACTTCCTGGTCTGGACCCGCGACAACCAGCTCGACCCCACCACCGTGCTCGGCTCGTACACCGGCGCGATCGGGATTCCGCAGTTCCTGCCGAGCAGCATCCGCGAATATGCAGTCGACTTCGACGGCACGGGCCACGTCGATCTGCGCAGCAGTCCTGTCGATGCGATCGGCAGCGTCGCGAACTACCTGAAACAGCACGGCTGGGAAACCGACCGCCCGGTGGTCTGGCAAATCACGCCCGATACGGGCAGCCTGGGCATCGCACAGGCCGCCGCCGACGGCCAGCCCGAACCGCACTGGGCGCTGTCGCAACTGCTGCGCGCAGGCATGACGCTGAACGAGCCGACGGTCAACATCACGACCGAAGCCGGCACGCCGGTGACCGTGGTCGACCTGCCGACGCCGGGGCGCGCGACCGAATACATGCTCGGCCTGAAGAACTTCTACGTGCTGACGCGCTACAACCGCAGTTTCTTCTACGCACTCACCGTGTACCAGCTCGGCGAAGCCGTGAAAGCGCAGATGCAAGCGAGCGGCGCACTCCCGTTGCCTGCGGCGGACACGGAAGCACCTGCACAATAAGCACGCCCGCACAAAACAAAAACGCCGCATATGCGGCGTTTTTTTCGCGTGTGGCGGCAGTGCGTGCCGCCCGGGCTCACGCTGGAAACACGCCCGTGGACAGGTAGCGGTCGCCACGATCGCAGATGATGAACACGATCGTCGCGTTCTCGACCTGACGCGCGATGCGCATCGCGACTTCGCATGCGCCGCCCGACGAAATGCCCGCGAAGATGCCCTCGACCGCCGCCAGCCGGCGCGTCATCGTTTCCGACGCAGCCTGACTCACGCTCTCGACGCGATCGACGCGGCTGCGATCGAAGATGGTCGGCATGTACGCTTCCGGCCACTTGCGGATGCCCGGGATACGCGAGCCGTCTTCCGGCTGCGCACCGACGATCTCGATCGCCGGATTCTGTTCCTTCAGATAGCGCGACGTGCCCATGATCGTGCCCGTCGTGCCCATCGCGGACACGAAGTGCGTGATGCGCCCTTCGGTATCGCGCCAGATCTCCGGCCCCGTGCCTTCGTAGTGCGCGACGGGATTGTCGGGGTTGCCGAACTGGTCGAGGATCACGCCCTTGCCCTCGCGCTGCATCTGCTCCGCGAGGTCGCGCGCCAGCTCCATCCCGCCCTTCACCGGCGTCAGGATGATTTCGGCGCCGTAGGCCGCCATGCTCTGGCGGCGCTCGACCGACAGATCCTCCGGCATGATCAGCACCATCTTGTAGCCGCGGATCGCCGCGGCCATCGCGAGCGCGATGCCCGTGTTGCCGCTCGTCGCCTCGATCAGCGTATCGCCCGGCTTGATGCGACCGCGCGCCTCGGCCTTGCTGATCATCGACAGCGCCGGGCGATCCTTCACGGAACCGGCCGGATTATTGCCCTCGAGCTTCGCGAGCAGCACGTTGTTGCGCGCGCGAATCTCGTCGTCCGGCAGGCGGACCAGTTGCACGAGCGGCGTATTGCCGATCGTGTCTTCGATAGTTTTGTAAGCCATGGATATACCGTGAGTGCGAGGCCGATCAATCGATCGATTGTAAACCAGCACCGGCACGCGCGCCGGCAACCCCTTTGCGACGATGGAATACGCGTACCGCGCGGTTCGCGTTTCGCCGCGCGCGCGGACCCACGCAAAAAACCCGCGGCATGCCGCGGGAAGCCGTCGCAACGACGGCGACTGAAGGAGCCCTGTGTCGGGTACGCGCGACCCGTTATTTCTGCGCGGTGCGGGCCGGCACGGCGGCGGGCTTCGCTGCCGCCGGCTTGCCCGCGGCCGTCGGCGTCGTGCCCGCGCCCGCCGCCGTACCGACCGTCAACCCTTCCTGCTGAAGCCGCTCGACGGTATGCCCGCCCATGCCCTTCACGCGTGCGGCGAGATCGTCCGCATTCCTGAACGGACCGCGTGCGCCGCGCTCGTCGAGAATCGCCTTCGCCCGCGCCGGGCCGATGCCCTTGATGCCGACGAGCGCATCCTCGTTCGCGGTGTTGACGTCGACGGCCGCCCAGGCCGACGCCACTGCGCCGAGCATGACCGCTGCGGCAAACCATTTCCTGATCATGTGCTGGATCTCCGAAGAAAAACGGCCGGCGGCTGCCGACCGTGAGACCCAGTCTATCGATGCAACGCGCCGGTTTAAACCTGGCCGGATAGCCAACGCACGTAGCGGTCGACGCCTTCCTGCACGGTCAGGAACGGTGCGTCGTAGCCGGCCGCGCGCAGTTTCGTCTGATCGGCCTGCGTGAAGCACTGGTACTTGCCGCGCAGCGCATCGGGGAACGGCACGTATTCGATCAATCCCTGCTCGACCTGCTGCGCGAGCGTCAGCGGCGGCTGGTTGTCGAGCGCGCGCAGCGTATTGACGACCGTCGACGCGATATCGTTGAACGGCTGCGCGCGGCCCGTGCCGAGGTTGAAGATGCCCGACTTCTCCGGATGATCGAAGAAGAACAGGTTCACCTTGGTCACGTCCTCGACCGACACGAAATCGCGCGTCTGCTCGCCCGGCGCATAACCGTTGTACTCGCCGAACAGCTTCACCTTGCCTTCCGCGCGGAACTGGTTGAAGTTGTGGAACGCGACCGACGCCATGCGGCCCTTGTGCGTCTCGCGCGGGCCGTACACGTTGAAATAGCGGAAGCCCGCGATCTGGCTCTTCGCGCTCGGCAGCACGCGACGGATCACCTGGTCGAACAGGAACTTCGAATAGCCGTACACGTTCAGCGGCGCCTCGACGTCGCGCGCCTCGACGAAGCGCGTCGAGCCGCCGTAGATCGCGGCCGACGATGCATACAGGAACTGCGTGCCCTGCGCGAGGCAGGTATCGAGCACCGCGCGGCTGTAGCGGAAATTGTTGTCCATCATGTAGCGGCCGTCGGTTTCCATCGTGTCCGAACAGGCGCCTTCATGAAATACCGCGCGTACCTTGCCGAAATCGCCGCGCGCGAAGCGTTCGACGAATTCGGTCTTGTCGAGATAGTCGTCAATCTCGCAGTCGACGAGATTGCGGAACTTGTCCGCGCGCGTCAGGTTGTCGACCGCGATGATGCGCGTCTCGCCGCGCGCGTTGAGCGCGTTGACGATGTTCGCGCCGATAAAACCGGCTGCGCCGGTGACGATGAGGGTCATGATCGTCCTGCCTGAAAAGTGCGAGCCATTCGTGCGGCGCGCTCGTCGCGCCGCCGAATGCGCTCAGTGAAACAGTTCGTCGTAGTCGACCGTGGCCGTGCCGAGCTTGCCGACCACGATGCCTGCCGCTCGATTCGCGAGCACCACGGCATCGACGAGCGGCACACCGGCGCCGAGCATCGTCGCGACCGTCGCGATCACGGTGTCGCCCGCGCCCGACACGTCGAACACTTCGCGTGCGAGCGCCGGCGCATGCAGTTCGCCGCCCGCGGAAAAGAGCGTCATGCCCTCTTCCGAACGCGTGAGCAGCAGCGCGTCGATGCCGAGCTCCGCACGCAGGGTCGCGACGCGCGCGCGCAGGTCGTCTTCCGATTTCCACTGCCCGACCACCTCGCGCAGTTCCGCGCGATTCGGCGTGATCAGCGATGCGCCGCGATAGCGTGCCCAGTCGTCGCCCTTCGGGTCGACCAGCACCGCCTTGCCGGCCGCACGCGCCTTCTCGATCATCGTCGTGACGTGCGTGAGGCCGCCTTTCGCGTAATCCGACATCAGCACGACGTCGTGCTGCGGCAGCAGCGCATCGAAGCGCGCGAGCCCCGCGAGCAGCACCTCGTGCGTCGGCATCGCCTCGAAGTCGACGCGCAGCAGTTGCTGCTGGCGCGCGAGCACGCGCAGCTTGATCGTGGTCGGCAACGCGGGATCGCGCTCGAGATGCGGCGTCACGCCGCTGCTGCCGAGCAGCTCGACGATCCGCTCGCCGGGTTCGTCGCAACCGACGACGCACAGCAGCCCGGCCTGGCCGCCGAGCGTCACCGCATTGCGCGCCACGTTGGCCGCACCGCCGAGCCGCTCTTCCTGACGTTGCACGTGCACGACCGGCACCGGCGCTTCAGGCGAAATGCGATCGACGTTGCCGAACCAGTAGCGGTCGAGCATCACGTCGCCGACGACGAGCACACGCGAGCGCGCGAGTTGCTCGCGCGGCACCGGAACGACTTCACGAAGAGTATTCATCGTACCTTCAGCCACGGGAAAACGACTGGGGATCGACGTACGGCCGACCGATCGCGTAGTAGTCGATGCCGAGTTCGGCCATCGCATCCGGCTCGTACAGGTTGCGCCCATCGAAGATCACCGGCGCTTTCAGCTCGGCCTTCAGGCGCGTGAAATCGGGGCTGCGGAATTCCTTCCACTCGGTCACGATCACGAGTGCGTCCGCGCCCGTGACCGCGGCGTCCTGCGTGTCGACGAGGTGCAATCGCGCCAGCACGTCGGCATCGTCGCCGAAATCCAGCGCGAACACGCGCCGCGCTTCGTCGACGGCAACCGGATCGTAGGCGCGCACGGTCGCGCCGCGCTCGAGCAGCGCGGCGATCAGGCGGCGGCTTGGCGCCTCACGCATGTCGTCGGTGTTCGGCTTGAACGCCAGGCCCCAGACCGCGAACTCGCGGCCCGTCAGGTCGGCGCCGAAACGCTGCTCGATCTTGCCGATCAGCACGTCCTTCTGCGCATGGTTGGCGGCCTCGACGGCCTCCAGGATACGCAGCGGCTGGCCGTTCTCACCCGCGGTGCGGATCAGCGCCTGCACGTCCTTCGGGAAGCACGAGCCGCCGTAGCCGACGCCGGCGTACAGGAAGTGATAGCCGATGCGCGGATCGGAGCCGATCCCGCGGCGCACGGCCTCGATGTCGGCGCCGACCTTGTCGGCGAGATTCGACATCTCGTTCATGAACGAGATGCGCGTCGCGAGCATCGCGTTCGCCGCGTACTTCGCGAATTCGGCCGAACGCACGTCCATGTAGATCGTGCGCTCGTGATTGCGGTTGAACGGCGCGTAGAGCTTCTTCATCTTCTCGCGTGCGATCGTGCCGGTTTCGTCGTCGTCGACGCCGATGATGATCCGGTCCGGGCGCATGAAGTCCTCGACCGCGGCGCCTTCCTTCAGGAATTCCGGGTTCGACACGACCGAGAAGCGATGCGCGACGCTGCCCGCGAGCCCGCGTGCGGCCAGCGCCTCGTCGACCACGCCGTGCACGCGCCGCGCGGTGCCGACCGGCACCGTCGACTTGTCGACGATCACCTTGAAGCCCGTCATGTGGCGGCCGATGTTGCGCGCGGCCTCGAGCACGTATTGCAGGTCGGCCGAGCCGTCCTCGTCGGGCGGCGTGCCGACCGCGATGAACTGGATCTCGCCGTGCGCGACGCTCGCCTCGATGTCGGTCGAGAAGCGCAGGCGCCCCGCCGTGCGGTTGCGCGCGATGATGTCCAGCAGCCCCGGTTCGTGAATCGGCATCCCGCCGTTGTTCAGGATGTCGATCTTGCGCGGATCGACGTCGAGACAGAAGACGTCGTGACCGATCTCCGCGAGGCACGCGCCCGTGACGAGGCCGACATAGCCGGTGCCGATGATGGTGATTTTCATAGATGTTCCGGTACTTCCCGGTAATAGACTAACTTGGCCGCAGCGCGTTGGCTCCGCGTGCCGGGATCAGCCCGGCATCGCGGGTTCGACGCGGCGCGGCGCATAGGTTTCCCAGCCGCTGCATCCGGGGCACTGCCAGTAGAAGAGCCGTGCCCGGAAACCGCAATTCTGGCACGTATACCGCGGCAGATTTTTCGTACGCTGCTTGATCAGCGCACGCATCATTTCAAGTTCCTTACGACGCGGTTCGTCGGCCGCCGCGATCTGCGCATCGAGCAGGTGCAGCATCCCCGACAGGTTCGGCGACTTTTCCATCTGCGTGCGCGCGAGCGTGTGCGCCTCATCCTGGCCGCGCAACCCGGCGATATGCTGATAGGCGATGTCGAGCAGGTCGTTCGACGGATAGCGATCGACGTACCCCATCAGCAGCTCGGCGCCTTCGACGTTCTTGCCGAGCGCGACGTACGCCTTCATCAGCTTGTCGGCGACGAGCGGCAGATACGCCGGGTTCTGCGCTTCGACGCGCTTCCAGTGCTCGATCGCGGCCGCGTGGTCGCCCGCCGCTTGCGCCGCGTCGCCGGACAGGATCGTCGCACGGACGTTCTGCGGATTCACGGTCAGCGCACGGCGCAACTGTTCGGCCGCCACGTCGGCCTGCTTGCGCTGCAGCGCGTCCTGCGCGAGTTCGCAGTGAAACTGCGCAATTTCGATGCCGAGCGGCTTGTCGCTCATCGATTCGATACGTTTCGCCGTATCGATCGACTTGTTCCAGTCCTTCTCGATCTCGTAGATCGTCAGCAGCGCCCGCTGTGCGCCGAGCGCGTAGTCGCCGTCCGCGAGCTTGTGGAACGCCTCTTCGGCGCGATCCAGCAGGCCGGCCTTCAGGAAATCCTGACCCAGTTCGTACAGCGCGTGGTCGCGCTCGTTGACCGGCAGGTCGGTGCGGCTCAGCAGGTTCTGGTGCACGCGGATCGCGCGGTCGGTCTCGCCGCGACGGCGAAACAGGTTGCCGAGCGCGAAGTGCAGCTCGACCGTTTCGGGGTCGAGCTTGGCCACCTCGATGAACGCATCGATCGCCTTGTCGGGTTGTTCGTTCAACAGAAAATTCAGGCCGCGAAAATACGAGCGCGGCAGGTTGGCGCTCTCCGACAGGAGATTCTTCAGGTCATAGCGTGACGCCGCCCAACCGAGCGCGAACGCGACCGGAATCGCGAGCAACCACCAGAAATCCAGATCCATGCGAAATATCGAAGCAGAGACGAAAACCGCGCGAGGAATCGCGCGGCGTCCGGGGTTAAATGACGGGCGGCATCGGCGGCTGGTCGATGACGGCAGGCGTTTCGCGCGCCGCACGCAGATCGCGCTTGAGGCGCCCGTTCTCGAGACGCAGCCGGAAGATCGAAGGCAGCGCGGACAGCAGGCCGGCCAGCAGCCCCACGGCGAAGAATGCCAGGCCGATCAGGATCAGCGGCGCTTGCCATGCATAGCCGGCAACGAAATTCAGCGTCGCGGTTTGTGTATTGGCCAGCGCAAGCACCAGCAGCAGGACGAACACCAATACCCGGATCAGCCAGACGATAAACTTCATGAAGCCCTCTCTTTGTTGAGGTTTGCCGCGGCGCGCGACTCCCCTTCGTCGCACCGAATCGACCCGTATTGTAAAGGAAGCGTTTCCGCGGCTGCGCAGATCCTGTGCGCGGCGTTGCGGGTCGGTTGCCGGACATGCCGCCGGAAATGAAAAAAGCGCCCACAAGGGGCGCTTTTCTTTTCAGCCTTCGCCGGACAGGTTCCGGGCTCACCGAACGACGCTCAACGCTCGTCGTCCGGATCGTCAGCCTTCAGCGGTTCACCGGCGCGGCCGTCGACGCGTTCACGCAATTCCTTGCCAGGTTTGAAGTGCGGCACGAACTTCTCGGGCACCTGCACTTTCTCCCCCGACTTCGGGTTGCGTCCGACGCGCGCCGGGCGACGATTGAGGCCGAAGCTGCCGAAACCCCGAATTTCAATGCGATGCCCTTTCGCCAGGGCGTCGGACATCGCATCGAGCATCGTTTTCACCGCGAAATCCGCATCCTTGAGGACAAGTTGCGGAAATCGCGATGCCAGCTGCGCGACCAACTCGGATTTGGTCATACTTCAGCAGACCTCGTAAGGCTTACTGGTTCTGGCCGTCGAGCTTCGCCTTCAGCAGCGCGCCGAGGTTGGTCGTACCGGTCGCAGCAGCGCTGGAGTCCGACTGCAGGCCGCGGATCGCTTCCTGTTGTTCAGCCGAATCCTTCGCCTTGATCGACAGGTTGATGCCGCGCGACTTGCGATCGATGTTGATCACCATCGCGTTGACCTTGTCGCCTTCCTTCAGCACGTTGCGTGCATCTTCGACGCGATCCTGCGAGATTTCCGACGCACGCAGGTAGCCTTCGATGTCGCCCGTCAGCGTGACGACCGCACCCTTCGCATCGACCGTCTTCACGACGCCGTCGACGATCGAGCCCTTGTCGTTCATTGCAACGTAGTTGCTGAACGGGTCGCCTTCGAGCTGCTTGATGCCGAGCGAAATGCGCTCCTTCTCGACGTCGATACCGAGCACGATTGCTTCGACTTCGTCGCCCTTCTTGTACTTGCGAACGGCTTCTTCGCCGGCTTCGCTCCACGACAGGTCCGACAGGTGGACCAGGCCGTCGATGCCGCCCGGCAGACCGAT
This sequence comes from Burkholderia sp. AcTa6-5, assembly GCF_017815075.1. Classification (NCBI taxonomy): domain Bacteria; kingdom Pseudomonadati; phylum Pseudomonadota; class Betaproteobacteria; order Burkholderiales; family Burkholderiaceae; genus Burkholderia; species Burkholderia sp. AcTa6-5. Next base: position 14,034 of record NZ_JAGIQE010000016.1, read on the forward strand.
GAACACGCCGAAGTCGGTGATCGACTTGATTGCGCCCGTGATCTTGTCGCCCTTCTTGAAGTTGCGGCTGAAGTCATCCCACGGATTCGGCTTGCACTGCTTCATGCCGAGGCTGATACGACGACGGTCTTCGTCGATCTCGAGGACCATGACTTCGACTTCGTCGCCCAGCTGGACAACCTTCGACGGCGCGACGTTCTTGTTGGTCCAGTCCATTTCCGACACGTGGACGAGGCCTTCGATGCCCGATTCCACTTCGACGAATGCGCCGTAGTCGGTGATGTTCGTGACCTTGCCGAACAGGCGAGTGCCCGACGGGTAACGGCGCGAGATGCCTTCCCACGGATCGTCGCCCAGTTGCTTGATGCCCAGCGAGACGCGGTTCTTCTCTTGGTCGAACTTGAGGATCTTCGCGGTGACTTCCTGGCCAACCGACAGGACTTCGCTCGGGTGACGCACGCGACGCCATGCGATGTCGGTGATGTGCAGCAGGCCGTCGATGCCGCCGAGGTCGACGAATGCGCCGTAGTCGGTGATGTTCTTGACCACGCCGTTGACGATCGCGCCTTCCTTCAGCGTCTCGAGCAGCTTCGCGCGCTCTTCGCCTTGGGTTGCTTCGATCACTGCACGACGCGACAGCACGACGTTGTTACGCTTGCGATCGAGCTTGATCACGCGGAACTCGAGCGTCTTGCCTTCGTACGGGGTCGTGTCCTTGACCGGACGCGTGTCGACCAGCGAACCCGGCAGGAACGCGCGGATGCCGTTGACCATCACGGTCATGCCGCCCTTCACCTTGCCGGTGATCGTGCCGGTGACGAGTTCGTTGTTGTCGAGGGCCTTTTCCAGCGACAGCCACGATGCAAGGCGCTTCGCCTTGTCGCGCGACAGGATCGTGTCGCCGTAGCCGTTTTCGAGTGCGTCGATCGCGACGGACACGAAATCGCCCGACTGCACCTCAACCTCGCCCTGATCGTTCAGGAATTCCTCGATCGGAATGTAAGCCTCGGACTTCAGGCCTGCATTGACGACCACGAAGTTGTGGTCGACGCGCACGACTTCGGCGGAAATCACTTCGCCGGCGCGCATGTCTTGGCGGGTCAGCGACTCTTCGAACAGAGCCGCAAAGGATTCGGTATTCGGGGTGGAGGTTTGCAGGTCGGACATAAAAATCTGATTGTGCATGGCTCGCTGTGCCACGCCGGCCGGAATGGCAGGCTGAAAGGGCCAGATCGAGGACCACACGGGGTTAAGGGTTCGAAACACGCTCCGTGCTTGCGACGCGGAGCACCTACCGCTGCCCGCCTTCTCAGGCGGGCTGGCCGAGCGCCCGGTACCACTGCAGCACCTGATCGACCGCTTCATCGACCGAAAGCGCCGACGTATCGAGCAGCTTGGCATCTGCCGCAGGCTTCAGCGGCGCGGCTGCGCGATTGCTGTCGCGCGCGTCACGTTCACGAAGATCCCGGAGCAAGTCATCTATATTAGCAGAAAAACCTTTTTGCATCAATTGCTTATGCCGCCTGGTCGCGCGCGCCTCGGCGCTGGCCGTCAGGAACACCTTCAGCACGGCGTCCGGGAAGATCACCGTGCCCATGTCGCGCCCGTCCGCGACGAGGCCGGGCGTCTTGCGGAATGCGCGCTGGCGCGCGACGAGCGCGGTGCGCACGGGGCCGTGCACGGCAATGGCCGACGCGCGGTTGCCGACCGCTTCGGCACGAATGTCGTTCGACACGTCGACGCCGTCGAGCTGCGCGCACCCTTCACGGAACGTGATGTGCAGATCGTCGATCAGCTTCACCAGCGCGTCGATGTCCTCCGCGGCGATCCCGTAGCGCACGCTCGCGAGCGCGGCGAGCCGGTACAGCGCGCCGCTGTCGAGCAGGTGGAAGCCGAGGTGCGCGGCGACGAGCGCTGCGACGGTGCCCTTGCCGGAAGCGGTCGGGCCGTCGATCGTGATGACGGGAGTCGGGTGAAAGGGTCGGGTCGATTTCATCGGAACAGTGGGTCAGGCCTTGGCGAGCGCGGCGAAGCGGTCGAAATAGTCGGGGAACGTCTTGCCGACGCACTTCGGATCGTTGATCCGCACGGGCACGCCGCCCAGGCTGACGAGCGAGAAGCACATCGCCATCCGGTGATCGTCGTACGTATCGATCGCCGCGTTCGGGGTGAGCTTTTCCGGCGGCGTGACGACGAGATAGTCGGGGCCTTCCTCGACGATCGCGCCGACCTTGCGCAGCTCGGTCGCCATCGCGGCGATGCGGTCCGTCTCCTTCACGCGCCAGCTCGCGATGTTGCGCAGCGTGCTCGTGCCGCTCGCGAACAACGCCGCAACCGCGATGGTCATCGCCGCGTCGGGAATCAGGTTGAAGTCCATGTCGATCGGCTCGAGCTTGCCGTGATCGTGGCCGATGCCGCGCACGTCGATCCAGTCGTCGCCCATCGTCACGTTCGCGCCCATCTGCATCAGCGCGTTCGCGAAACCGACGTCGCCCTGGATGCTCGCGCGCCCCACGCCCTCGACCCGCAGCGGGCCGCCGCCCAGCGCACCGGCCGCGAGGAAGTACGACGCGGACGACGCATCGCCCTCGACCATGATCCGTCCCGGCGACTTGTAGCGAACGCCGGCCGGCACGACGAAGCGCTGCCAGCCGTCGCGCTCGACGGTCACGCCGAAGCGCGCCATCAGCCGGATCGTGATGTCGATGTACGGCTTCGAGATCAGTTCGCCGTCGACTTCGACGACGGTCGTGCCGTCCTTCGTCTTCACGAGCGGCAGCGTCATCAGCAGCGCGGTGAGGAACTGGCTCGACACGTCGCCGCGCACGCGGATCGGCGCATCGACCGCAATCGTCGCGGGCTTGATCCGCAGCGGCGGGTAGCCTTCGTTCAGCTCGTAGTCGATCTGCGCGCCGATCTGGCGCAAGCCGTCGACGAGATCGCCGATCGGCCGTTCGTGCATGCGCGGCACGCCGTGCACGCGATAGTCGCCGCCGTTTACCGCGAGCGCGGCGGTCAGCGGCCGGACGGCCGTGCCCGCGTTGCCGAGGAACAGGTCGGCCGTCTTCGCGGTGAACGCGCCGCGCGTGCCGGTGACCACGCAGGTGTCGCCGTCGCGCGCGAGCTTCACGCCGAGCTTGCCGAGTGCGTCGAGCATCACGCGCGTGTCGTCGGAGTCGAGCAGGTTGGTGATCGTCGTTTCGCCTTCGGCGAGCGCCGCGAGCAGCAGCACGCGGTTCGAAATGCTCTTCGAGCCGGGCAGGCGCACGGTACCCGAAGCGCTGGAGTACGGGCCGAGATCGAGGTAGTCCATGGGAATCGTCCTGTTATTTCTTGACCGGTTCGGCAGCGGGCGCGCCGCCGCGCTCCTGCCATGCCTTGCGTGCGGCGCGCGAGCGCGTGAATACGGCTTCGAGCGCCGCGCCGTCGCCGGCGTCGATCGCCGCACGCAACCGCGTGAGCACGCGCGTGTAGCCGTCGAGTTCGTCGAGCAGCGCCGCGCGGTTCGCAACGCACACGTCGCGCCACATTTCCGGGTTCGACGCCGCGATACGCGTGAAATCGCGGAAACCGCCGGCCGCGTACGAGAATTTCAGTTCCGCGTCGGCCTCGCCGAGAATCTGCTCGACGAGCGCGAACGACAGCACGTGCGGCAGATGGCTGATCGACGCGAATACGCGATCGTGCTGCTCGGTGCTCATCATGCGCACGTCGGCGCCGGTCGCGCGCCACATCGCGTCGATCCGGGCCACCGCGTCGGGCGCGTTCTCCCGCAGCGGGCACAGCACGACGTTGCGGCCGACGTAGAGGTCCGGCAACGCCGCCTCGACGCCGCTCGATTCGCGCCCCGCGATCGGATGACCGGGCACGAACTGCGCGATCCGCGCGCCGAGTACGTCGCGCGCAGCCGCGACGACGTCGGACTTGGTGCTGCCGGCATCGGTGACGATCGTCGCACCGTCGAGCCACGGCGCGATGCGCGCGAGCAACGGGCCCGTCTGCGCGACGGGCGCGGCCAGCAGGACGAGATCGGCGCCGGCAAGCGCGTCGCGCAATTGCGCGTCGTCGTCGAGCGCCGCCGCGCGGTCGATCACGCCGAGCGAGCACGCACGTTCGACCGACGCGCGCGAACGGCCGACGCCGACGATCTCGCCCGCGCCGCCCGGCGCGCGCTCGCGCAGCGCGCGGGCCAGCGATCCGCCGATCAGGCCGACGCCGAAGATGACCAGTTTGTTGAATGCAAAGCCTGACACGACAAGAGCCAAGTTACGCGCGCGAAACGACGCCCCGCACGCGGAATTCCAGATTCCGGGCAACGGGCCCGCACCCGGCGCCACCTGCGCCGGATACCGCCCGAACCCGCCTTCGGCAGCGCCGACCGGCCTGCCCTGCCCGCCCCGCCTGCGCCAAGCACGCGACGGCCGCCGCGCGTCAGCGTGCGCGCGGATACGAACCGAGTATCTTCAGGAACGCGGCCTTCTGGCCGAGTTCCGCGAGCGCGGCCGCCACCGCCGCATCGTCACGGTGCCCTTCGATGTCGATATAGAAGTAGTACTCCCACGTGCCGACGCGCGCCGGACGCGACTCGAAGCGCGTCATCGACACGCCGTGCCGTGCGAGCGGCTCGAGCAACTTGAACACGGCGCCCGGCTCGTTCTTCACGGACACGATCAGCGACGTCTGGTCGTGACCGCTCTGCCTGGCCGGCTGCTTGCCGACGATCACGAAGCGCGTGCGGTTGTGCGGATCGTCCTGGATCAGCGAGAACGCGATCTGCAATCCATAGTGTGCGGCCGCGCGGTCGCCGGCAATCGCCGCGACGGTCGGATCGGCCGCCGCGAGGCGCGCGGCCTCCGCGTTGCTCGCCACGGCCTGCCGCTCGAGCTGCGGCGCATTCGCCGCGAGCCACTGCTGGCATTGCGCGAGCGCCTGCGCATGCGCGCAGACGCGCGTCACGCCGTCGAGCGTGCCGCTCTGCGTGAGCAGGTTGTGATGGATCGGCAGCGCGAGTTCGCCGCTGATCACGAGCTGGGTCTGCAGCAGCAGGTCGAGCGTGCGCGATACCGCGCCTTCGGTCGAATTCTCGACCGGCGCGATGCCGAACGCGGACGCACCGGCCTCGACCGAGCGGAACACCTCGTCGATCGACGGGCACGGCAGCCCTTCGATCGACTGGCCGAAATACTCGAGCATCGCCTGCTCGCTATACGTGCCGACCGGCCCGAGGAACGCGACGTGGATCGTCTGCTCGAGCGCACGACTCGCCGCCATGATCTCGCGCCAGATCGCGCTGATGTGCTCGCTCGCGAGCGGCCCGGCGCTCATGTCCTGCAGCCGCGCGATCACCTGCAGCTCGCGCTCGGGCCGGAACACCGGCGCGTTGAAATGCTTCTTGACCTCGCCCACCTCGAGCGCCACCGCGGCGCGCTGGTTCAGGAGCGCGATCAGCTGCGCGTCGAGCGCGTCGATGCGGTCGCGCAGCGGTTTCAGGCGGGAATTCAGTTCGTCGTCCATGCGTTTTGCCGTGCTGTTTGAACCGCGCCGCCGTCAGGCGCCGCGCTGCTCGAAGTCCTTCATGTACTCGACGAGCGCCTTCACGCCCTCGAGCGGCACCGCGTTGTAGATCGACGCCCGCATGCCGCCGACGGACTTGTGGCCCTTCAGCTGCAGCAGCCCGCGCGCCTTTGCGCCGGCAAGGAAGTCTTCGTTGCGCGTTTCGTCGGCCAGGAAAAACGGCACGTTCATCCGCGAACGTGCTGCCGGCTCGACCTTGTTCAGATAGAAGCTGCTCGCGTCGATCGTGTCGTAGAGCAGCTTCGATTTTTCGATATTGCGGGCCTCGATCGCTTCGAGGCCGCCCTGCCGCTTCAGCCACTGGAACACGAGGCCCGCGATGTAGATCGCGTAGGTGGGCGGCGTGTTGTACAGCGAGTTGTTCGCGGCGATGGTCTTCCATTCGAACGCGGACGGGCAGATCGACAGCGCGCGATCGAGCAGATCCTCGCGCACGATCACGACCGTCACGCCGGCCATCCCGATGTTCTTCTGCGCGCCGCCAAACAGCACGCCGTACTTCGCGACGTCCATCGGACGCGACAGGATGTGCGACGAGACATCCGCGACCAGCGGCACGTCGCCGAGATCGGGGATCTCGAACGTCTCGACGCCGTCGATCGTCTCGTTGGTGCACAGATGCACGTAGGCCGGATCGTCCGATAGTTGCCATTCCGCGCGCACGGGCGCACGCGTGAAGCCGTCTTCCGTCTTGCCGCTCGCGGCCAGATGCGGCGTGCAGAACTTGTTCGCCTCGCCGAACGATTTCTGCGACCACGAACCCGTCACGACGAAGTCGGCCGTCTTGCGCGCGCCCAGCAGGTTCATCGGCACGATCGCGTTTTCCGCGATGCCGCCGCCCTGCAGAAACAGGATCCGGTGGCTCGCCGGCACGCCTAGCAGGTCGCGCAGGTCGGTCAGCGCGGCCTCGTGGATCGACATGAATTCCTTGCCGCGATGGCTCATCTCCATCACGCTCATGCCGCTGCCGTGCCAGTCGAGCATTTCGTCGGCGGCCTGCCGCAGCACTTCCTCGGGCATCGCCGCAGGGCCGGCGGAGAAATTAAAGACGCGCATCGTGAAAACCTCGGGAGGGACGCGACCGGCTTGTCGCCGGCAAAACGCGCCAGAAAAGAAATGGCCGCTTGCGCTCGCGCGCAAACGGCCATTATCGCACTGTCGTCAGGCTCCCGCCAAACCCGGCCGAACGGCCGGGGGCGCGCGCCCGGACAGCTTACTTGCCCGGCTTGACTGCTGCGACTTCCTTGTCAGCCTGCGTACGCGTTGCCTGGATCGCTTGCGGCATGTACTTCTGCATCAGGCCGTTGACCACGTCGCGACCGACCTGATCCTGAACCTGGATGAACTTGCGGCCCGTCGGGCTCTTGTAGAACGTCGTCAGATCCTTGATCTCCGACGTGCTGTAGTACTTCGCGTACGCGTCGTACTGAGCCGACATCGCGTCGCTCTGGAACTGTTGCGTGCCGAACACCTTGCCCGCGCCGTCGACCAGCTTCGGCACCGCGTTCTTCTGCAGCGTCGGAACGGCAGCCTGCTTCTGCTTGTCGTTCAGCGTCTTGTTTTCCGACAGCGCGTCCGACAGGATGGCCGGCACGAGCTGCTTGGCCTGCATTTCGGCGCTGTTGCCGATTGCCGACACGAGCTTCGGCGCGTCGATCGCGTCGAGCAGATCCTTGATCGCTGCCTTCTTGTCGGCGTCGATCGGCGCAGCTGCCGCCGGAGCAGCCGGTGCGGAATTCGACAGCGCCTGCGCCATCGCGAAAGTCGGCACCAGTGCAGCCAGCAGAACCAGTTGCTTGAATTGCTTTTGCATCATCACTCCCTTTTGGAAATATGAATGGTTGCTCGCCGGCCGCGGCGCTTTTCGCCCGCGGCGGCCAGAGTCTCATCCGTTCTTCAGGCTTCGCCGTCCGACGCCTCGTCGGCTTCGCCCTCTCCCTCTTCGGCCTCGGCGATCTGCTGGAGGCCAGAGAGCTTCGTACCCTCATCGAGACTGATGAGTGTAACACCTTGCGTGGCGCGCCCCATCTCGCGAATCTCGGACACGCGGGTGCGAATCAACACGCCGGCCGTCGTGATCAGCATGATCTGATCCTCGGCGTCGACGAGCGTGGCAGCCACGACCTTGCCGTTGCGCTCGGACGTCTGGATCGCGATCATACCCTTCGTGCCGCGGCCATGGCGCGTGTACTCGGTGATCGGCGTGCGCTTGCCGTAGCCGTTTTCGGTCGCGGTGAGCACGGTCTGCTCCTCGCTGCCCGCGACGAGCATCGCGATGACCTGCTGCCCGTCCTCGAGCTGCATGCCGCGCACGCCGCGCGCCTCGCGCCCCATTGGACGCACGTCGTTCTCGTCGAAACGCACGGCCTTGCCGGAGTCCGAGAACAGCATCACGTCGTGCGCGCCGTCGGTGATCGACGCACCGATCAGGTAGTCGCCGTCGTCGAGGCCGACTGCGATGATGCCCTTCTTCATCGGGCGGCTGAACGCTTCGAGCGGCGTCTTCTTCACGGTCCCGAGCGACGTCGCCATGAAGATGAACTTGTCGGCCGAGAATTCCTTGACCGGCAGCACGACGTTGATCTTCTCGCCTTCCTGCAGCGGGAACATGTTGACGATCGGGCGGCCGCGCGAATTGCGCGAGCCCTGCGGCACTTCATAGACCTTGACCCAGTACACGCGGCCGCGGTTCGAGAAGCACAGGATGTAGTCGTGCGTGTTCGCGATGAAGAGCGTCTCGATCCAGTCGTCTTCCTTCATCTGCGTCGCCTGCTTGCCGCGACCGCCGCGCTTCTGCGCGCGGTACTCGGACAACGGCTGCGACTTCACGTAGCCCGCGTGCGACATCGTGACGACCATGTCCTGCGGCGTGATCAGATCCTCGGTGTTCAGCTCGGTCGCGTTCAGCTCGATCTTCGAGCGGCGCGCGTCGCCGAATTCGGCCTTCACCGAGGTCAGTTCCTCGCCGATCATCGTCGTGATCCGCTCGGGGCGCGCGAGGATGTCCAGCAGGTCGGCGATCTGCGCCATCACGTCGCGGTACTCGCCGATGATCTTGTCCTGCTCGAGGCCGGTCAGGCGCTGCAGACGCATCTGCAGGATTTCCTGCGCCTGCGTGTCGGACAGGCGGTACAGCCCGTCGGTCTGCATCCCGAACGCCGGGTTCAGGCCTTCCGGACGGTACGCGGAACGGCCGCCGGCCGCCGCGTTCTCGCTCTCGGCGCGCGTCAGCATCTCGCGCACGAGCGACGAATCCCACGGCTTCGCCATCAGTTCCTGCTTCGCGATCGGCGGCGTCGGCGCGGCCTTGATGATCGCGATGAATTCGTCGATGTTCGCGAGCGCGACCGCGAGACCTTCGAGCACGTGGCCGCGTTCGCGAGCCTTGCGCAGTTCGTAGATGGTGCGGCGCGTCAGCACTTCGCGCCGGTGCGACAGGAAGCACTGCAGGATTTCCTTCAGGTTCAGCAGCTTCGGCTGGCCGTCGACGAGCGCGACCATGTTCATGCCGAACGTGTCCTGCAGCTGCGTCGCCTTGTACAGGTTGTTCAGCACCACTTCCGGCACTTCGCCGCGCTTGAGCTCGATCACGACGCGCATGCCGCTCTTGTCGGACTCGTCGCGGATGTCGGAAATGCCTTCGAGCTTCTTCTCGTTGACGAGCTCGGCGATCCGCTCGAGCAGCGAGCGCTTGTTCACCTGATACGGCAGCTCGTCGACGATGATCGCCATCCGCTGGCCGCGGTCGATCTCCTCGAAGTGCGTGGCCGCACGCATCACGACGCGGCCGCGCCCGGTGCGGTAGCCGTCGCGCACGCCGGCGACGCCGTAGATGATGCCGGCCGTCGGGAAGTCCGGCGCCGGGATGATCTCGATCAGCTCGTCGATCGTCGCTTCCGGGTTGCCGAGCAGGTGCTGGCACGCGTCGACGACTTCGTTCAGGTTGTGCGGCGGGATGTTGGTCGCCATGCCGACCGCGATGCCCGACGAGCCGTTGATCAGCAGGTTCGGAATGCGCGACGGCAGGACCGACGGCTGCATTTCGTTGCCGTCGTAGTTCGGCTCGAAATCGACGGTTTCCTTGTCGATGTCGGCGAGCAGCTCGTGGCCGATCTTCGCCATGCGAATTTCGGTGTAACGCATCGCCGCGGCATTGTCGCCGTCGATCGAGCCGAAGTTGCCCTGCCCGTCGATCAGCATGTAGCGCAGCGAGAAATCCTGCGCCATCCGCACGATCGTGTCGTAGACCGCGGTATCGCCGTGAGGGTGGTATTTACCGATCACGTCACCGACGATACGCGCCGACTTCTTGTACGCGCGGTTCCAGTCGTTGTTCAGTTCGTGCATCGCGAACAACACGCGCCGGTGCACGGGCTTGAGGCCATCGCGGACATCCGGGAGGGCACGTCCGACGATCACGCTCATCGCGTAATCGAGATACGAACGGCGCATTTCCTCCTCTAGGGAGGTGGGCAGGGTCTCTTTGGCGAATTGATCCATGTATCCGTATCGTTTCGGAGCGAAGACGGCGAACGCCTTTCGCGTGGGCGCTGCATGCGCAACGCAACGCGAGATTCTAACATGCGCCCATCGGCCGCCAATCCGCCTCCCCCACTATATGTAAACAGCAAAAATCGCGGCCGCGGCGAATCGGCCGAAATCCTCGGTCGAAATCGGGCCGACGAAAGGGTACGCGGGGACGCGACGCGACGTCGCAGGCGATCGCATCCGCCGCGTTTCCTGCGCGCGAGTAAACAACCGCATGCAATCGCGCAATTTCGCCGCCCCGCTCTTGACAATCTCTAAAAGTTACGGCAGGCGGGTGTTGCGCATGCACCACAAAGTTGAAGCGATCTTGGGGTGGGGAGGATTTTTTTTCGTAGGAAGGGAACGATATGGCAAAATGCCAACGCACTGAAAGTTAGACGCTGCTCGAAGTCTACACAGAGCGGTGCCGCGTTTTTTGTGCCGCACCAATGTTATACTTCGAGCAATGTATGACTTGTCACCGTCAACAGGCTCGCAGTAAACCTGCGGTAATCTCAATTTCGAGAGGAGAAATATGAATAAACTTTCAAAGCTCGCGTTCATTGCAGCTACCGCAGTTATGGCTGCATCCGCTTCGGCACAGTCGGTGCCGGCGTCGCGTCAAGCCGTCAATGACAACTGGGTGAACGGCACGGGCGAATGGGTGTGGATGAACGGCACGAACGAGCTCTGCTGGCGCGATGCGTTCTGGACGCCGGCCACCGCCAACGCGAAGTGCGATGGCGCACTGGTCGCCCAGGCACCGCAGCCGCCGGTCGCTCCGGTCGCTCCGGCCATCACGAGCCAGAAGATCACGTATCAAGCTGACGCACTGTTCGACTTCGACAAGGCAACGCTCAAGCCGCTGGGCAAGCAAAAGCTGGACGAACTGTCGTCGAAGATCCAGGGCATGAACACGGAAGTGGTCGTCGCAACGGGCTACACGGACCGCATCGGTTCGGACAAGTACAACGACCGTCTGTCGCTGCGCCGCGCGCAAGCCGTGAAGTCGTACCTGGTCAGCAAGGGTGTGCCGGCCAACAAGATCTACACGGAAGGCAAGGGCAAGCGCAACCCGGTTACGACCGGCTGCAACCAGAAGAACCGCAAGCAACTCATCGCCTGCCTCGCACCGGACCGCCGCGTGGAAGTCGAAGTGGTCGGTACGCAAGAAGTCCAGAAGACGACCGTTCCGGCAAACTAAGCCGCGGTTTTCGACTGCTTCAAAGCCCCGCTCCGGCGGGGCTTTTTCATTGACGCCCGTCCAGGCGCTCGCTGGCCTCGCCGTCCGCCCGCTTATATACTCGGGGCTGACGCACCGACGCACCGCCCCCCCCTCGTAGCCCGTTTGCCGACATGACCAACGCCGATCCGCACGAACTCCAGAAATTCAGCGACCTCGCCCATCGGTGGTGGGACCCGAATGCCGAATTCAAACCGCTGCACGACCTGAACCCGGTACGGCTCGGCTGGATCGACGCGCATGCGCACCTGGCCGGCAAGCGCGTGCTCGACATCGGCTGCGGCGGCGGCATCCTGTCCGAATCGATGGCCGGACTCGGCGCACAGGTGAAAGGCATCGACCTGTCGACCGAAGCGCTTGGCGTGGCCGATCTGCACAGTCTCGAAAGCGGTATTTCGGTCGATTACGAGGCGATCGCCGCCGAAGCGATCGCCGCGCGCGAACCGAGCAGCTACGACGTCGTCACGTGCATGGAGATGCTCGAGCACGTGCCGTCGCCCGCCGATATCGTGGCCGCGTGCGCGACGCTCGTGAAGCCGGGCGGCTGGGTGTTCTTCTCGACGCTGAACCGCAACCTGAAGTCCTACCTGTTCGCGGTGATCGGCGCGGAATACATCGCACAAATGCTGCCGAAGGGCACGCACGATTACGCGCGCTTCATCCGCCCGTCGGAACTGGCCGGCTTCGTGCGCGCGACGGATCTGCACATCGCCGAGATCAAGGGCATCACGTATCACCCGATCGGCAAGCGCTTCGCGCTGTCGAACGACACCGACATCAACTACCTCGTCGCATGCCGACGCGGCGCATGACCTTTTGACCGGCATGACGACTCCCCTTTCGACCGCGCGGATCGCAGACGAACCGCGCCTGCTGCACTGCGATGCGGTCCTGTTCGATCTGGACGGCACGCTCGCCGACACGGCGCCCGATCTCGCGGCAGCCGTCAACAAGATGCAGCGCGCGCGCGGCCTGCCCGAAACGTCGCTCGACGTGCTGCGGCCGCTGGCCTCGGCCGGCGCACGCGGCCTGCTCGGCGGCGCGTTCGGCATCGATCCGCACACGGCCGGCTACGAAGCGATGCGCGACGAGTTCCTGGCCAACTACGCAGCCGACCTCTGCGTGCATACGACGCTGTTCCCCGGCATCGGCGACGTGCTCGACGAACTCGATGCGCGCGGCGTACGCTGGGGCATCGTCACGAACAAGGCGATGCGGCTCACCGCGCCGCTCGTCGAGCTGCTCGGCCTCGCGCCGCGCGCCGCCTGCATCGTCGGGGGCGACACTACGCCGCACCCGAAACCGCATCCGGCCCCGCTGCTGCATGCGGCCGACCAGTTGACGCTCGCGCCCGAGCGTATCGTCTACGTCGGCGACGACCTGCGCGACATTCAGGCTGGCAGCGCCGCCGGCATGGCCACCGTCGCAGCCGCATACGGCTATTGCGGCGACGGCGTCGCGCCGACCGACTGGCAGGCCCAGCACCTCGTCGATACGACGCAGGAACTGCGGGACCTGCTGCGCGATGTTGGGCTATAATGATTGATCTTATCCGCGGGGGCGACCTGGTTTCGACAGGGGTTGTGAAGCGGCTAGGGCATGTCGAGGACCCGTCACCTCGTTAATCAATGGGAAAATCGTAACTGCAAACGACGATACGTTCGCACTGGCAGCCTAAGGGCCGCCGTCCTCTGCCTAGTTCACTGACGGGCTAGTGTCGCAAGACCGGTAGCAATACCGCCAGAGGTCATTTACGTCAGTTAAGCCCTGTCGGCGTCGCGACGCCAGGGTCGAAAATCTAGCGAATCGCCGTAGTGCAGCGTGTTCGTCCGCGTCGCTGCGGTTAAATCAAAAGACTGGACTAAACATGTAGAACTAGTCGTGGAGCGCTTCTGGACGCGGGTTCGATTCCCGCCGCCTCCACCAAATTCCGCGCTCGTCGCACGAACCCCGCATGACGCCAGTCTGCGGGGTTTTTTGTTGCCGGCGTAACGCGCACGCCCCACGCCTTCCCTTCCCTTCCGAAAAAGCGCCCAGCCACGGACGGGCCGGGCGGAATGCCGCCGGTGTTCGGCGGCCGGAGGTGACGGATGTTTCTGCCGCGCCCGCGCCATCGTCGATTGCGCCGGGTGGCGGCCGGCCCGGTGGTCAGGCTTCGGGCAGCGCGCGACGCATCGCCGCGCCGGGGCCCGCGCCGCCCATACCGGGCGAGGTGCCGCTTAGCTGCCGCGATACAGCGACTTCATTTCCTCCGCGCTGGCCGGGCGCACACCCATTGCGCGCGAACCCGACGCCGATGCGCCCTGCGCCTGCGCACCGTAGCCGCCGGCGTCGGCGCCTCGAGCCTGTGCGAGCGCACTGCGCTGCTGCTCCGCGACACGCGCCGTTGCGGCCTGGATCGCTTCCGGATAATGCGGGTCCTCGCCGCGGGCGGTGTTGTAACCGGCCTGCTGGAGTTGAACCAGTTCGGCACGGACCTGCGCACGGGTGATCGTCGAACCCGACTGGGCGAACGACACGACCGGAGCAACGAGAGCAGCGGCAACGACAACGGCTTGAACGAGCGACTTCATGATGACCTACCTCCAGATTTGTCTGATTCGGCGGTGAACACCTTGATCAGCGCCGACAAACCGAAGTTTATGTAGGTGGATGCTTAAGAATAAGGCAGGTTTGAGGAAGACATCCTTCCTGATTTACGGGTTAACCCTTAATCACCGTCGGCGCGGCCCATGCGGGCGAACGGCCGCTTCGTCCATCCCGCATTACATGAACGCTCGCCAGAAAGCGTGAGCCCCGCGAAGCGACGGGCTTCGCGGGGCTCGAATCAAGCGAGATCGGGGGGGAACGTACGCAGCGTCCGTCAGTGGATCACGCTGCGGCGCAGAAGAGGCGCCCCGCTCGGGCGCCGACACGCTGCCTGCCCGTTACCGGGTATCCATCGGGCACTTCAGGTTGCAGCCGTTCGGGTCGCCCAGGTCACCCTTGCGGCGCAATGCCGACTTCTTGCCGCTCTGATATTTCTCCGACGGCGCCGACGCCGCGAACGGCATCTGCGGGTGTTCGTTCAGGCGGAACTGTTCGCTCAGGATGCCGCCGGGCACACCCGGGGAATTCTGCGCGAACGCAAACGGCGAAGCGACGACCAGCAGCCCCGCGGTCAACGCTGCCGCGGCAAGGGGAACGGAAAATTTCATGTCGGGATGACGCCTGAACGGCGTGCTTGTTGGAACGTTGATCGAGCGGCAAGCGTAGCGCAAATCCCCCGCTGCTGCAGCGCGATTCGATCGCCGCCGCGTTACCGGGAATTGCCGTCCGGCGCGCGCGCGCCGTCGCCGCCGGCCAGCCCGGTCGCGATGTGCTCCAGCGCGCCGCACGCGGCCGGATCGTAGCCGTCGAGATGCGCGACGCGCTCGACGAAGCGTGCGTCGCGCAGCAGCGCCAGCACATCGGCCAGCGGCCGCACATCGAGCCGCGCGCGTTCGCAGGCGAAGTAATAGTCCTCGTCGACGACCGGGATGAAGTCGAGCCCGAAATGACGGGCGGCCGGCTCGACGCCGAAACCGAGATCGGCCATGCCGCTCGCGACGAACGCCGCGATCGCCGAATGCGTGAGTTCGGCCGACGCATAGCCGTCGATGCGCTCCGGATCGATGCCGATCGCGCGCAACGCGAGATCGAGCAGCATGCGCGTGCCAGATCCCGGCTGCCGGTTGACGAAGCGGATGTCGTTGCGTGCCAGATCCGCGAGCCCGCGGACCTGCTTCGGGTTGCCGCGGGGAACGAACAATCCCTGCTGGCGGCGCGTCAGGTGAATCAGCACGTGGCGCGTGTCGTCGAGCCACGGCCGGTAGATTTGCGCGCACTGCGCGCGAAACGCGCCGCGCGGCAAATGGAAGCCGGCGAGGTCGCATTCGCCGCGCGCGAGCGCCTGCACGGCCTCGACGCTCTCGCGGTATTTGATGTCGACGGCCGCCTGCGCATCGACGAGCGCGGAGACGAGCGTCGCCACCGCGTACCCGTGCGACGCATGAATGCGCACGGCCCCGCCGCGCTGCGCGAGCCGGCGGTTCAGCTCGCTGGCCACCTCGGCCGCCAGCGTGCGCAGGTTCCCGTCGAGGCGGCTGCGCGCGAGGCGCTGCGCATCGACGACCGCCTGCCCGAGCGCCGACAGCGTCGACCCCTTGCCGCGCGCGGTCTCGATCAGCGCGCCGCCGACGCACAACTCCAGCGCGCGCAGCATGCCCCACGCGTGCCGGTACGACAGCCCCTTGGCTTGCGCAGCCTGAGCGATGCTGCCTGTCCCGGCCACGAGTTCCAGCAGCGGCGCGACGTCGGACAGGCTGGCCGACCGGCCTTCGGTGTCGCGCACGGTCAGATACGCGTCGCATTCGATCCGAATCAATTATGCACTCCGATTTCCTATTGCGACCGCGAAATCTTCCGCTTATCGTTGGTGAAAATCAATCAGAACGAAGTCACGCTGCGCACTATATGAATTCCGAGCGCATATGAGACTTTGGAGGAGCATAACCGATGTCCCCGAATTCCCCTGCGCCCGACGCGCTCGTCGAGCGCCATGCGCGCGCCGGCCGGTCGCTCGTCGCGATCCTGCACGCGATCCAGGACGACGCGGGCTACGTGCCTTCGGGCTGCGTCGCACCGCTCGCCAAAGCGCTGAACCTGTCGCGCGCGGAAGTGCACGGCGTCCTGACCTACTACCACCATTTCCGCACCGCGCCGCCCGCGCGCGTGACGATCCAGATGTGCCGCGCCGAAGCGTGCCGCAGCATGGGCTGCGAAACGCTCGCTGCCCACGCGGAAGCCCGCACGGGCTGCCGGTTCGACGCCCCGCACGGCGACGGGGCCGCGGGCCACACGCCGGACGACGTCGCGCTCGAATCGGTCTACTGCCTCGGACTGTGCGCGCAATCGCCGTCGATGACGGTCAACGGCGTGCTCCACGCCAAGGTCACGCCGGAGAAGTTCGACGCGCTGCTGGCCGACGCGGTCGCCCACACGCCGGAGGCCGCATGACGACCCGCATCTATGTTCCGCGCGATTCGTCCGCGCTCGCGCTCGGTGCCGACGCACTGGCCGCCGCGATCGCGGCCGAAGCCGAACGGCGCGGCGTCGCGATCGAACTGGTCCGCAACGGCTCGCGCGGGCTGCTGTGGCTCGAGCCGCTCGTCGAGGTCGGGACGGCCGCGGGCCGCGTCGGCTATGCGAACCTGTCGGCCGCCGACGTGCCGGCCCTGTTCGACGCCGACTGGCTCGATGGCGGCGCGCATCCGAGCGGTGTCGGCCTCGTCGACGCGCTGCCGTATCTCGCCCGCCAGCAACGACTCACGTTTGCGCGGATCGGCCTGACCGATCCGCTATCGATCGACGACTACCTGAAACACGAAGGCCTCGCCGGCCTGAAGAACGCACTGGCGCTCGACGGTGACGCCGCATGCGAAACGCTGATCGAGTCGGGGCTGCGCGGCCGCGGCGGCGCGGCGTTCCCGGCCGGCATCAAGTGGCGTACCGTGCGGCAAGCCCGCGCCGCGCAAAAATACATCGTCTGCAACGCGGACGAAGGCGACTCGGGCACGTTCTCCGACCGCCTGCTGATGGAATGCGATCCGTACTGCCTGATCGAAGGGATGATCATCGCGGGCGTCGCCACCGGCGCGACGGTCGGCTACATCTACGTGCGCAGCGAATACCCGCACGCGATCGCGACGCTCGAAGCCGCGATCGTCCGCGCACGCGAAGCCGGCTGGCTCGGCGAGCACGTGCTGGGCTCCGCGCATGCGTTCGAGCTGCACGTCGCGAAAGGCGCGGGCTCGTACGTGTGCGGCGAGGAAACGGCGCTGCTCGAATCGCTCGAGGGCAAGCGCGGCGTCGTGCGCGCGAAGCCGCCGCTGCCCGCGCTCGCGGGCCTGTTCGGCCAGCCGACCGTGATCAACAACGTGATCACGCTCGCGACGGCGCCCGTGATCTTCGCGCGCGGCGCCGCGTTCTATCGCGACTACGGGATGGGCCGCTCGCGCGGCACGCTGCCGTTCCAGCTGGCGGGCAACATCCGTCACGGCGGCCTCGTCGAGCTCGCGTTCGGCGTCACGCTGCGCGAGCTGCTGTTCGACTTCGGCGGCGGCACGGCCAGCGGCCGGCCGGCCCGCGCCGCGCAGGTCGGCGGCCCGCTCGGCACCTACCTGCCCGATCACCAGTGGGACGTGCCGCTCGACTACGAGGCGTACACGGCGATCGGCGCGGTGGTCGGCCACGGCGGCATCGTGCTGCACGACGACACGTCGAATCTCGCCGAGCTGGCCGAATACGCGATGAAGTTCTGCGCGATCGAATCGTGCGGCAAGTGCACGCCGTGCCGGATCGGTTCGACGCGCGGCGTCGAGACGATCGCGCGGATCCGCGACGGCGACACGTCGGAGCGGCAAATCACGCTGTTGCGCGACCTGTGCGACACGATGCTCGCCGGTTCGCTGTGCGCGATGGGCGGCATGACGCCGTACCCGGTGCTGTCCGCGCTCGACCATTTCCCCGAAGATTTCGGGCTCGCTGCCGGCAAGGATGCCGCGTCGGGCCCGGTCAAGGCTGCGGCCTGACCCAGAAGGAGCCCTGCATGTCCCTCGACACGAACAACGTCCGCCAAGGCGGCTGCGGCTCGGGCCAATGCGCGTGCAAGAGCGCCGCCCAGGCGCACGCACGCGATCCGCACGACGAGACCGACTACGGCACGCCGCAACGGTACGCCGATACCGACGTCACGCTCGAAATCGACGGCCAGCCGGTCACGGTGCCGGCCGGCACATCGGTGATGCGCGCGGCGATCGAAGCCGGCGTCAACGTCCCGAAGCTGTGCGCGACCGATTCGCTCGAGCCGTTCGGCTCGTGCCGGCTGTGCCTCGTCGAGATCGAAGGCCGGCGCGGCTATCCGGCGTCGTGCACGACGCCGGCCGAAGCCGGCATGAAGGTGCGCACGCAGTCGGACCGGCTGCAGTTCCTGCGCCGCAACGTGATGGAGCTGTACATCTCCGATCACCCGCTCGACTGCCTCACCTGCCCGGCCAACGGCGACTGCGAGCTGCAGGACATGGCCGGCGTGGTCGGGCTGCGCGAAGTGCGCTACGGCTTCGATGGCGCCAATCACCTGAAGGACACGAAGGACGAATCGAATCCGTACTTCACGTACGATCCGTCGAAGTGCATCGTCTGCAACCGCTGCGTACGCGCGTGCGAGGAAACGCAGGGCACGTTCGCGCTGACGATCGCCGCGCGCGGCTTCGAATCGCGCGTCGCCGCCGGCGAAAGCGAATCGTTCATGGCGTCGGAATGCGTGTCGTGCGGCGCGTGCGTGGCCGCCTGCCCGACGGCCACGCTGCAGGAAAAATCCGTCGTGCAGCTCGGGCAGGCCGAGCACTCGGTCGTCACGACCTGCGCGTATTGCGGCGTCGGCTGCTCGTTCAAGGCCGAGATGAAGGGCACGCAGGTCGTGCGCATGACGCCGCACAAGAACGGTCTCGCGAACGAAGGCCACGCGTGCGTGAAGGGACGCTTCGCGTGGGGCTATGCGACGCACAAGGACCGCATCACGAAGCCGATGATCCGCGAGAAGATCACCGACCCGTGGCGCGAAGTGAGCTGGGACGAGGCCCTCACCTACGCGGCGACGCAATTCCGCAAGCTGCAGCAGAAGTACGGCCGCGATTCGATCGGCGGGATCACGTCGTCGCGCTGCACGAACGAGGAAACCTATCTCGTGCAGAAGCTCGTGCGTGCGGCGTTCGGCAACAACAACGTCGATACCTGCGCCCGCGTGTGCCACTCGCCGACCGGCTATGGCCTCAAGACGACGCTCGGAGAATCGGCCGGCACGCAGACGTTCGCATCGGTCGGCCAGGCCGACGTGATCGTCGTGATGGGCGCGAACCCGACCGACGGCCATCCGGTGTTCGGCTCGCGGCTGAAGCGGCGCGTGCGCGAAGGCGCGAAGCTGATCGTGATCGACCCGCGCCGCATCGACGTCGTCGACGGCCCGCACGTGAAGGCCACGCATCATCTGCAGCTGCGCCCCGGCACCAACGTCGCGATCGTCAACGCACTGGCGCACGTGATCGTTACCGAAGGGCTGGTGGCCGACGCCTTCGTCGCCGAGCGCTGCGACACGCGCGCGTTCGAGCAATGGCGCGACTTCGTCGCGCAGGCGGACAATTCGCCCGAGGCGACCGCGGACGTGACGGGCGTGCCGGCCGAGCTGGTGCGCGAGGCCGCACGCCTGTACGCGACGGGCGGCAACGCCGCGATCTATTACGGCCTGGGCGTGACCGAACACGCGCAGGGCTCGACGACGGTGATGGGCATCGCGAACCTCGCGATGGCGACCGGCAACGTCGGCCGCGAAGGCGTCGGCGTCAATCCGCTGCGCGGCCAGAACAACGTGCAAGGTTCGTGCGACATGGGCTCGTTCCCGCACGAACTGCCCGGCTACCGGCACATCAGCGACGAGGTCGTGCGCACGCAGTTCGAACAGGCGTGGTCGGCCACGCTGCAGCCGGAGCCGGGGCTGCGCATCCCGAACATGTTCGACGCGGCGCTCGACGGCAGCTTCAAGGGGCTTTACTGCCAGGGCGAGGACATCGTCCAGTCGGACCCGAACACGCAGCACGTCGCGGCCGCGCTGTCGGCGATGGAATGCATCGTCGTGCAGGACATCTTCCTGAACGAAACCGCGAAATACGCGCACGTGCTGCTGCCGGGCTCGACGTTCCTCGAAAAGGACGGCACGTTCACGAACGCGGAGCGCCGGATCTCGCGCGTGCGCAAGGTGATGCCGCCGCTCGCGGGCTACGCGGACTGGGAAGTCACGCTGCTGCTGTCGCAGGCGCTCGGCTACGACATGCACTACACGCATCCGTCGGAAATCATGGACGAGATCGCGCGACTCACGCCGACCTTCTCGGGCGTGTCGTACGAGAAGCTCGACGCGCTCGGCAGCATCCAATGGCCGTGCAACGAACACGCGCCGGAAGGCACGCCGACCATGCACATCGACACGTTCGTGCGCGGCAAGGGGCGGTTCGTGATCACCAAGTTCATTCCGACGCCGGAGAAGGTCACACAGCGCTATCCGCTGATCCTGACGACGGGCCGCATCCTGTCGCAATACAACGTCGGCGCGCAGACGCGCCGGACCGAAAACGTCCGGTGGCACGAAGAGGATCGCCTCGAGATCCATCCGCACGACGCGGAGGATCGCGGGATCCGCACCGACGACTGGGTCGGCATCGAATCGCGCGCGGGGCAGACGGTGCTGCGCGCGCTGGTGTCCGAGCGCATGCAGCCGGGCGTCGTGTACACGACGTTCCACTTCCCCGAATCGGGGGCGAACGTGATCACGACGGACAGCTCCGACTGGGCGACGAACTGCCCGGAATACAAGGTGACGGCCGTGCAGGTGCTGCCGGTGGCGCAACCGTCCGACTGGCAACAAGCGTATGCGCGCTTCAACTCGGAGCAGCTCGATTTGCTCGAGCGCCGCGCCGCCGAGCCGGCCGCCGCGACGACGGGCAAGTGAGGCAACCATGGACCACGACCACCTGATCGACATGGCCAACCAGATCGGCGCGTTCTTCGAATCGATGCCCGATCGCGACGAAGCGCTGGCCGGCATCGCCGAGCATATCCGGCGCTTCTGGGAGCCGCGGATGCGTCGCGCATTGCTCGCCGCGCTCGACGATCCGTCGAGTGAAGCCGGACAGCGCGCGGCGCCGATCGTGCGCGATGCGATCGCCGCGCATCGCGCGTCGCTCGTCCCTGCCGCGGCGCCCGCCTGAGCGCGCGGCTACGCGGATACCGGCATGCCCGCGAACCAGCTTTCGCAGTGGCGCAGCAGCGCGTTCGCGTCGGTCGCCGTGCGCCCGCGCGCGGCGACATAGCCGTCCGGCCGCAGCAGATAGAACGACGGCCGCGAGCGGCCGTATTCCTGCGCGAGCCCCGCGGCGCCGTCGCCTTCGGCATCGGCGACGCGCCACACGCGCACCGCTTCCGGCATGATCCGTTCGAGCCCCTGCACGAGCGCCTGCGCATCGGCCGGGATCGGCGGCACCTCGCCGGCGTCGGTATTCGCCGGCTCTTCCAGCAGCAACAGCGTGAAACTCGCCGGATCGTGAAGATCGTATAGCCGCGCCGTGCCGGGCGCGCGACCGAGCGGCCCGTCGAGCACGTGCACGAGCGCGTCGGGTGCGCGCTCGCCCGCGCGCGGACCGCCGTCGAGCACACGCTCGAGCGTGAGCGGACTCTTCCGGTACTGCACGCCGAGCTCGCTGACCGTGCGCCTGAGCGCGTCGCGCATCGGCCCGAACGATGCCAGCAGCGGCACGACGTGATCGCGCAGCAGCTTCATCGCGCCGCGCTCGGCTTCGACCACCTGCGTGACGAAACCGGTCTGCCGCAACACGTCGCGCTCGATCGGATGGCGCTCCGCGTGATACGTGTCGAGCAACCGCTCGGGCGCACCGGCGCGCAGCACGCGCGCGAGCTTCCAGCCGAGGTTGAACGCCTCCTGGATGCCTGTGTTCATGCCCTGCGCGCCGGCCGGGCTGTGAACGTGCGCGGCGTCGCCCGCGAAAAACACGCGGCCGTGACGCAGCCGGTCGACCATCCGGCTGTGGAGATGGAAATACGACGACCACGCGAGATCGCTTGGCGAGATCGATGCGCCGACGCGCGCGCGGATGATCGCGTCGCATTCGTCGAGCGACGGCGTCGAGTCGGGCGACGCGCCGCTGCCAGGCGGCCGGTCCGCGACGAGCCGGTAACGGCCGCCGCCCATCGGAAACAGGCCCGCGATGCCCGCGGGCGTCGTGAACAGGTGGATCTCCTCGTCGGACCAGTCGGGTATCGCCGCGAAATCGGCCAGCAGGAAAGTCTGTTCGAATGCATGTCCGGTAAAGCCCAGGCCGAGCAGGTGCCTGACCGTGCTGTGCGCGCCGTCGGCGGCGATCAGGTATGACGGCGCGAACGACTCGTCGCGGCCGTCGGCGCGGCGCAGCATCACGTCGAGCGACGTAGCGCCCGTGTCGCACGCGGTCAGCGCCGTACCGCGTTCGACGGTCACGCCCATTCCGGCCAGGTGCTCGGCGAGCAGCCGCTCGGTGACGCTCTGGTCGAGAAACATCAGATACGGATAGCGCGTTTGCAGCGGATCGAAATCGAGTCGCGCGATCACGCGGCCGTCGGCATGCAGCTCGGCCGCATGCGCGCGATGGCCGAGCGCGAGAAACGGTTCGACCGCGCGATGCTGCTCCAGCAGTTCGAGCGTGCGCGCCTGGATGCCGATCGCACGCGAAAATGGCGCCGGTGCGGCGAGACGATCGATGATGCGCACCGGCACGCGAGTCCGCGCGAGGCTCATCGCCGCGGCAAGGCCGGTCGGCCCCGCGCCGACGATCAGCACGGGCGGGATATCGGATAGTGTGTCAGCCATGGAGACCTCGATGACACGCGACCCTGCCAGTCTACGCCGCTCCGCGTGACGGGGCCATATGCCGACCGGCCGATGCGCGGCCTCGCCGCGCGGTGTGGGAAAATACGCGCTTTCCGCCCCTTTTCGCGTCATGGATTCCGCATTCGACCGGGCGTACGCCGCACATCGCGCGGGCCGCCTCGCCGAGGCCGAGCACGGCTATCGCCACGCACTCGCCTCCAACCCCGCCAACGCCGACGCGCTGCACCTGTTCGGCGTGCTGCGGCACCAGCAGGGCCAGCATGCCGAGGCAGCCGACCTCGTCGGCCGCGCCGTCGCGCTGCGTCCGGACGATGCCGCGCTGCAGCTCAATCTCGGCAACGCGCTGAAAGCGCTGGGCCGGCTCGACGAAGCGATCGACCGCTTCCGCAACGCGCTGACGCTCGCGCCCGAATTCCCGCTCGCGCACTACAACCTCGGCAACGCGTATGCGGCGCTGCAGCGTCACGACGATGCGATCGACGCGTTCGGCCGTGCGCTGCGGCTCACGCCCGACGACGCATCGATCCACAACAATCTCGGCAACGCGCTGAACGCGCTCGGCCGCCACGACGACGCGCTCGCCGCGTTCGGTCGCGCGCTCGAGCTACGGCCCGGCCATGCGGGCGCGCACAACAACCTCGCGATGGCGCTGAGCGCGATGGGTCGCGCCGACGATGCGATCGCGCACTTCCAGGCTGCGATCGCCGCGCAGCCGCGGTTCGTCGCCGCGCATTTCAATCTCGGCAACACGTTCGATGCGGTCGGCCGGCATGCCGAGGCGGCCGCGGCGTTCGAAGCCGCGCTCGCACTGCACCCGCCGTTTCCGCTCGCGCTGTTCGGGCTCGCGAACGCACTCTGCGCGCAGGCGCGCCACCGCGACGCGCTGCCCTACTACGAGCGCGCCGTCGGGCTCGATCCGTCGTTCGGGCTCGCGTGGCTGAATCTCGGCAACGCACATCACGCGCTCGGCGCGCACGAGATGGCGCTGCGCGCATTCGACCAGGCGCTGCGCGTCGCGCCCGATCTCACGCTCGCGCGGCTGCATCGCGCGGTCACGCTGCTGACGCTGCGCGACTTCACGCGCGGCCTGCCCGCGTACGAAGCGCGTCACGAGACGCCCGGCGCGACGCCGCTCGGCGCGCTGCCGCGCTGGCAAGGCGAGCCGATTACGTCGCGCACGCTGCTGATCCGCGCGGAACAGGGGTTCGGCGACACGCTGCAGTTCGTCCGCTTCGTGCCGCAGGTGCGCGCACGCTGCGCGCGCGTCGTGCTCGAAGTCCAGCCGGAACTCGTCGCGCTGCTGACGCCGGCCGCCGCGCGCTGGCGCGTGACGCTCGTCCCGCAAGGCGCCGCGAAGCCGCCGGCCGCGGACGTCGCCTGCACGCTGATGAGCCTGCCGTTCCTGCTCGGGCTTCAGCCGGAAGACATCGTCGGCTCGCGCTACCTCGATGCACCCGACGGCGCCCGGCGGCGCTTTCGCGGCTCGCTCGGCGGGCAGTCGAAGCGCAAGTTCGGCCTCGCGTGGTCGGGGCGCCGACAGGCGCAGGAAAACCGCTCGATGCCGTTCGATGCGCTCGCGCCGCTGCTCGCGCTGCCGGACATCGACTGGATCGTGCTGCAGCCCGCGCTCGACGACGACGAACGCGCGCGCGTCGACGCGCATCCGCGCGTGCATCGTCTCGACGGCCGGCTGAACGACTTTGCCGATACGGCCGCGCTGGTCGAGCGCCTCGACGGCGTCGTCACGATCGACACGGCGGTCGCACACCTCGCGGGCGCGCTCGGCAAGCCGCTGTGGGTCATGCTGCCGTTCGCTCCCGACTGGCGCTGGTTCACCGGCGACGACTGTCCGTGGTATGCGCGCGCCAGCATCGCGCGCCAGCCTGCGCCGGGCGCGTGGCCCCACGTGGCGGCCACGGTGGCCGACATGCTGCGCGAAGCATGACCGCAAACGAACAAGGGAGCGCATTGCGCTCCCTTGTTCAAGGTGATCCGCGGCCGACGTCGCGCGCTATGCCGGCCGCCGTCAGGCCGACTTGTACTGGTTGCGCGCGTCGGACGTGCGGTACAGCACGAGCGTCGCGATCAAGCCGCAGATCGCGGCCACACTCAGCCACAGCCCCGGCGCCGCCTTGTTGCCGGTCTGGTGGATCAGCAGCGTCGAGATCGCCGGCGTGAAGCCGCCGATCGTCGTGGCCAGGCTGTACGCGAGCGAGAAACCGGCCGTCCGCACGTCGGCCGGCATCACTTCGGTGAGCGCGACGACCATCGCCCCGTTGTACGACGCGTACAGGAACGACAGCCACAGCTCGACCGCGAGCAGCCGCAGGAACGACGGATCGCCGACGAGCCAGCGCACGGCCGGGTAAGCCGACAGCAGCGTCAGCACGGTGAACGCGATCAGCACCGGGCGGCGGCCGATACGGTCGGACAGCGCACCGGACAGCGGCAGCCACACGAGATTCGAGATCCCGACGCAGACGGTCACGACGAGTGCATCGAGCGACGACAGATGCAGCACTTCCTTGCCGAACGTCGGCGTGTACGCGGTAATCATGTAGAACGACACCGTCGTCATGATCACCATCCCCATGCCTGCCACCACGACACCCCAGTTGTCGAGCATCGAGCGCATGATCTCGCCCATCGTCGGGCGGTGGCGCTTCGCGAGGAATTCGTCGGTCTCCTTCAGCGAACGGCGGATCAGGAACAGGAACGGCACGATCAGGCAGCCGATCAGGAACGGAATGCGCCAGCCCCAGGTGGTCATTTCCTCGACCGGCAGCGCGCGGTTCAGCACGACGCCGACGAACGCGGCGAACACGACGGCCACCTGCTGGCTGCCCGACTGCCACGACGTATAAAACCCCTTGTGGCCCTTCGTCGCGATCTCCGACAGGTAGACCGACACGCCGCCGAGTTCGACGCCCGCCGAGAAGCCCTGCAACAACCGGCCGAGCAGCACGAGCACCGGCGCGAGCACGCCGATCGTCGCATAGCCCGGTATCGCGGCCACCGCGAGCGTGCCGATCGCCATCAGCCCGAGCGTCAGGATCAGCCCCTTGCGGCGGCCGTGATGGTCGATATACGCGCCGAGCACGATCGCGCCGACCGGTCGCATCAGGAAGCCCGCGCCGAATACCGACAGCGACAGCATCAGCGACGCGAACGCGTTGCCGCTCGGAAAGTACGTTTTCGCGATGGCCGACGCGTAATACCCGTAGACCATGAAGTCGTACATTTCCAGGAAGTTGCCGCTGACGACCCGGAAGACGGTGCGGACTTTCGATTCCTGCGCGATGGCAGGCGACGCTGTGGACATGGTTTCTCGCTCAGCTCGGATGGCGCGAATACCGCGCCGCATGGATCCGGCGACGCGCGCCGCGCCGGGTCGGGCCGACGCGCACGGGCATCGCTGCCCGCCGGCGGCACGGCGCGTAACGGCGCGCCGCCGGCATGATCCGCGAATCATGCCACGGCAACCCGACATTTGCCTTGTAGCGCCCCTGTCACCGACGTCGCGATGTCCGCCTCGTACAAGTCGCCCCGAAGCGGACACAAGAATCAGATCGATCTGATCGACCGACCTTCGCCGGCTGACCACAATGTCACGATTTGCGACGACATTTTCACGCCGCGCCGGCACGGATGCCCGTGTCGCACGACGCCCCTGCCATGATCCCATCGCCCCTCGTCCCGGTCGAAGGCGCGCTCGCCCGCCCTCGCGCCACCCCGCTCGACCACGTCCCGCCGTTCGGCCGCGAATGGCGATTTCGCGGCGCACCCGGCGCAGGGCCCGGCAGGAACTGCCTCGCGACGCTGACGACGTCCTGCATCGATGTCGACCGACCGCACCGCGAGTGCCGATGGCAGCCGCTATCCGTGGCGGCGTCGCTGCCGGCTTCGGCCGGGCTGCCTGTCCCGTCGGCAGTTGTCCCGGGCCGGCGCTTGCGCCATTCCGCGCGCCACGCTCGCGACCGGCGCGCGATGTACGTCGTCTGCTGGAGCATCGGCGCGCTCGGCATCATCGGCTGGCTGATCGGGACGTACGACCGGCCCGCGGGTTCCGGTCCCGCGTACGCGATCCAGGCGGCCGGCAGTACGCCCGATCACGCCGCGACATCGACCGGCACGATACGTATCGCGGCGGCGCAACCGGATACGTCGACGCATGCGATGCCGCAGCACAAGGTGGCGACGCCTGTCGCGAACACGGTCGAATCGCCGCCAGCCAAGCATCGCGTCGCGCTTCGACCCGCAACGCTTCGCCCGCAAGCGACGGCCGACGTGCGGCATGCCGCCCCTGCTTCGCCACGTCGGGCAACCGGCCAGCGCACGGCAAACGCCCCGACCCGCACGCCGGTCGTGCCGCGGCTCGCCGCACATCAGCCGCTCCAGCGTGCGCCGCTCCTGCGCGCAGCGACCCACACCGGCACACGCGACCGGCTCGCTCCGCCGCCGCAAATCGCAGGCACGCGCGATACGCGCGATTCGCTCGACGCTCCGGCCGCGCTAATCGCCATGGCGAACGCGCTGCGCGCCGCGCAGCCGGCCCGGCCGGCGCACCCGCCGGCCGGCGTCGACTGGACGTCGCACCTGTCGCACCGCCGCGTGACCGACGTGCCGGACGCGTTCGCGCATTGACGCCCGCGCAATAAAAAACCCGGCGAAGATCGCTTCGCCGGGTTTTCGCTCGTCTCGTTTCGTCCGCTCGACGACACGTTACTTGTGCACGGGCAGCCCCGTCTCGGTCTGCTTCTCGAGTTGCCGCACCTGCTCCTGCAGATCGCGCAACTGCAACTGCGCCGCCCGCTTCTCGACCTGCAGCGCCTGCGCCTGCTCCTGCGCCGATTTCTGCCGCTGCGCGACTTCGGCCTGCTGGCTGCGCGCGACGCTCAGATCGGCCTGCAACTGCTGCGCACGATTCGCCTGCAGCGCGATCACGCGTTCGAGAAATGCCTTCTGCGCCTGCAGCTCGGTCCGGCGGATCTCGATCTCGGCGAGCTGCGCCGTCTGCTGGACGAAATTCGCGTACACCATCTCCGCGCGCGTCTTTTCCTGCGAACGAATCACGCGCCACAGGTTCTTGTCCTGGAACAGCGCGACGTAATACGTCATCTCGCGCGGATCGAACATCAGGCTCGCACCGTAGCTGCCGTTGTACGTCGTGCGCATCTCGACGATCCGGCCGTCGTGCAGCATCTGCGTCAGCTCGGCGACGTTGCCTTGCACGGCGGCCTCCGTCGCGGCCGACGCCGACGCCGCCGGCGCCGGCGCCGCGCTGCCGCTCAGGCTCGTGACCGCCGGACGCGTACCGGCGACGGGTGCGGTCGCGTCGGTAGACCAGGCCGTGCCCGCTTGCGCGCAGGCAGCCAGCGCAACGATCCACGTTGCGCATCGTGCAGGGGAGAAATTTCGGAAAGCCAACGTCAGACTCCGGCGAACGAATCGGAACTGGCGATTATCGTGCAAAACGAAACGGCCGCATCTCGAATTAATCGGGATGCGGCCGGCCTTCGTTCAGCACGGAAAATACGGCGTGCTACAGACGCGTTTCGCGCGCCGCGCGCAGAAACGCGTCGAGCAGCGGCGTGCAGTCGAGCAGTTCGGAACCGCCCGCGCGATGGAACTCCGGATGCCACTGCACGCCGACGACGAACGGCGAACGGCGATGGCGAATGCCTTCGATGATCCCGTCGCCGGCCGACACGGCCTCGATGTTCAGATCGCGGCCGAGATCGCGGATCGCCTGGTGGTGAATCGAGTTGACGATCGCTTCGCTGCGCCCCGGGAACATGCTCGCGAGCGTCGACGAATCGGGAAAGCGGATCGCGTGACGATGCTGGTCGTAATGCTCGCTCACGTGCGCGTGCGCGGTCGGCACGTCGGTCGCGATGTCCTGGTACAGCGAGCCGCCGAACGCGACGTTGATCAGCTGGCAGCCGCGACATACGCCGAGCACGGGTTTGCCGGACTCGACGAATTCGTGCAGCAGTTCGAGCTCGTACATGTCGCGCACGCGATCGCCCGGCCATTCGGGACGCGCATCCGACGCCGCATAGGTTTGCGGCGACACGTCGGCGCCGCCTTGCAGCAGCAGGCCGTCGAGATGCTTCGCGTAATCGCGCAGGCGGATGTTGCTCGGATGGATCATGCCTTGATGACCGACGGTCGGAATCATGAACACGAGCACGTCGCGCGACATCACCCAGTGGGCGATCGATTCCTCGAGATACTGCAGCGTCTTGCCGCGCAGCCCCTTCGCGCCCGGCTCCGGATGGAAGATCCGCGCCGACACGCCGATGCGCAGCGTGCGCTGCGTGATGCGCTGGCCGGCGCGGTCGAACAGCCGCCGCGCGCGCGCCGCGACGATCCGGCCGAACACCGACCACGGCGTGTCGCTCTGCTTCAGATAGGCGGGCGGCGCATTCTGCGCGCTCGCGGGCGGCGGCCGCGGCGTGTCGAAATCGGGCGGCGCGCCGAATCCGGGCGGCGGTGCGCCTGGCTTCAGCGGCGCGGGCGCGGCCGCGCCGTCGCCGACGGCGCCTGCCGCACCGGGCGCACCGGGTTCGGATGCAGCCGTGACGGGCGACGCGCCGTCATCGGCGACATGCTCCGCGGCGGCCTGCGTGGCCGGCGCATCGGGCGTTTTCGCCGGATCGGGACGGGGGGAATCGGAAGAAGCGGAAGAGGTGCCGGGCAGACCGGCCGGGGAAGGCGTGTTTTCGCTCATGACGATAGTCTGATGCGTCGCTCGCGCGTAGGGATAGACGAGGATTCATTATGCTTCAGTGCACGATCGCGCGGCAAACCTGCAACATCCTGTCGATATTGTTGCAAGTCGGCGGCCACGCACGCCGCAGAACGACGCCGTTCGCGCGTCGGCACCGATTGCCCGGCCTCGCCGGCACTGGACACTACTGATATATCACAATAATATCCAGCGATCGTCCACGCTTCCGGAGCCTCCGCGCCATGATCGCGCCCCTCCCGGCCGCCGCGCCGCCACCGGCATGAGTACCGTGACCGACCTCACCCTCGACCGGGCCGCCGCGTCGCCAGCCAGCCTCGCCGACCGCGCGTACGCGCTGATCCAGCGCGACATCATCACGATGCGCCTGAAGCCGGGCGCCGCGCTGAACGAAGCCGACCTCGTCGCACGCACGGGCATCGGCCGCACGCCGGTGCATCAGGCCGTGCATCGGCTCGTGCTCGAAGGGCTGCTGTCCGTGATGCCGCGCAAGGGCCTGATGGTGCAGCCGCTGTCGCTCGACGACATCGTCGCGGTGATCGACGTGCGGCGCGTCAACGAAGCGCACTGCGCCGAACTCGCCGCGCGCCATGCGACCCCCGACGATCTCGCGCGCCTGGCCACGCTGCTCGACGACGGGCAGGCCTGCGTCGACATGCACGACGTCGAGGGCATGATGGAGCTCGACCGCGCGTTTCATCAGACGATCGCCGCGGCCGCGCGCAATGCGGTCCTCGCCGACATCCTGCGCGCGCTGCACGAGCGCTCGCTGCGCTTCTGGTTCGTCACGCTGTCCGAACCGCACCATCTCGCCGACGTCCAGCACGAGCACCGCGCGCTGTTCGACCGGCTGTCCGCGCGCGACGCCGCCGGTGCGCGCGCGGCCGTCGAAAGCCATATCGATTCGTTCCGCTCCACGCTTCTTCAACATCTTCGCCCCTGAGCCGCCATGACCACTTTCACGCCCTTCCCCCCGCTCGCCCAGCTCGCCGCCGACCTCGCCGCCGGCCGGACCACGAGCCGCGTGCTCGTCGACACCGCGCTCGACCGGATCGCCGATCCGTCGGGCCAGGGCGCCGTCGTCTTCACCGAAGTCGATGCCGACAACGCCCGCGCGGCCGCCGACGCGCACGACCGGCTGCGCGCCGCGGGCACGGTGCTGTCGCCGCTCGCGGGCATTCCGGTGTCGGTCAAGGACCTGTTCGACGTCGCGGGCCAGGTCACGCGCGCGGGTTCGCGGGTGCTCGACGGCGCGCCGGCCGCGCACACCGATGCGGTCGCCGTCGCGCGGCTCAAGCGCGCGGGCGCGGTGCTGGTCGGCCGCACCAACATGAGCGAGTTCGCGTTTTCCGGGCTCGGGCTGAATCCGCACTTCGGCCACCCGCGCTCGCCGTACCACCGCGACGTGCCGGGCGATGCGCGGATTTCGGGCGGCTCGTCGTCGGGGGCGGCCGCGTCGGTCGCCGACGGGATGGCCGCCGTCGCGCTCGGCACCGACACCGGCGGCTCGATCCGCATTCCGGCCGCACTATGCGGGCTGACGGGCTTCAAGCCGACCGCGAGCCGGATCCCGACGCAAGGCGGCGTGCCGCTGTCGACGACGCTCGACTCGTTCGGCCCGATCGGCCTGACGGTCGCGTGCTGCGCGCTGGTCGACCGGATGCTCGCGGGGCTCGAGCCGCACGTACCGGCCGCGCGGCCGCTCGAAGGCGTGCGGCTCGGCGTGCTGACGAACTACGTGACGGACGGCGTCGATGCCGACGTCGCGGCCGCGCTCGACACCGCGCTCAAGCATCTCGAAGCGGCCGGAGCGATCGTCACCGACGTGCGCTTCCCCGCGCTCGACCGGCTGCCGGAGATCAACCGTTTCGGCTTCTCGCCGATCGAGGCGTACGCGTGGCACCGTCCGCTGCTCGCGAAGCATCGCGACCAGTACGACCCGCGCGTGCTGACGCGGATCCTGAAGGGCGAACCCGCGAGCGCGGCCGACTATCTCGACCTGCTGGCCGCGCGCGCCGCGATGCTCGACGAAGCCGCGCACACGGTCTGGTCGCGCTTCGATGCGCTCGTCGCGCCGACGGTGCCGGTCGTGCCGCCGCGTATCGCCGAACTCGAAACGGACGACGACGCGTTCACGCGCACCAACGCGCTGATCCTGCGCAACCCGAGCGCGTTCAACTTCCTCGACGCGTGCGGGCTGTCGCTGCCGTGCCATCCGCGCGACGCGGCGCCGGTCGGCCTGATGCTCGCGGCGGCGCCGCATCGCGACGACGCGCTGCTTGCGATCGGTCAGTCGGTCGAGGCCGTACTGAACACGATCCGCTGACCGCGCCGGCCGATCGCAAGCCGATGGCGAGCCGATCGCCGGCGGCCCGCGCGCGGTGCGGCAGGTTGCCGCACGCGCGCTGTCAGTTTCGTGCCAGATCATTCGCGCTAAAATCGCGCGATTGTTTTCCGGACCGACCGACGAGGAATCCCGCCGACATGAACGACTACACGCTTGCCCTCCGCCGCGAACGCCGCCTGCTGATGCTGCTCGGATGGGTGTGCATCGCCCTGCTGGCCGGCGCGCTGTACCTGCAGTACGTGAAGAACGAAGACCCGTGCCCGCTGTGCATCATCCAGCGCTACTTCTTCTGCGCGATCGGGATCTTCGCGTTCCTGGCTGCCGGGATCCGCAACTGGCGCGGCGTCTGGGTGCTCGAACTGCTGATCGCGATCGCCGCGGCCGGCGGTGTCGGCACGGCCGCGCGGCACCTGTCGATCCAGATGAATCCGGGCTTCAGCTGCGGCTTCGACACGCTGCAGCCGATCGTCGACAGCCTGCCGCCCGCGCAGTGGTTCCCCGGCATGTTCAAGGTCGCCGGGCTGTGCGAGACCGTCTACCCGCCGATCCTGGGCATCCTGCTGCCCGGCTGGGCGCTGATCGGCTTCGCCGCGATCCTGATTGCAGTCGTCGCGAGCCTCTGGCGCCATCGCCGCAAGCTCGCGGGTTGACCCACCGGCCGCGGTGCCGGCCCATCGCATGCGCGGCCCGACCGAATGGGCCGCGCGCCGCCGGCGAGTCGTCACCCGGCTGCGGCCTGCGCCGGCCTTGCCCGGTCGCCGCGTATAAACACCTATCCCGCCGCCGCCCGGCGTTCCGGGCTGGCGCGCGTCGCGCGATCGCCGCGCCCCCGCCCCGCCCCACATGCGTTTCGGCCCGATGTACATGCATCGGTCCCCCGATTCCGCGCGGCGGGCCTATGATCGACATGATCGCCGCCTGATAGCCCGGATCACCGCCCGGCCATGTTCCCGCCGCGTGGCGGTGCTATCTTCGGGGCTGGATGGCGATCTACGTGCGCGAGGCCAGGCGGTCTCACCGCTGCCTGCGTAACGCGCGCCCGATCCGCAATGTCGACTGGATTCATCATGACAACGCAAACCATCCGCATCCGTCACCCTCATGGCGTCCACGCGTCCGGCGGCGCCGGTCGCGCACGCCGTCGGTCCGCGGCCGCCGCACGGCATCGGCCGTGCAGCCGGCCAGCCCCGCTCCTGTCCGCCCTCGTTGCCGCCGCGCCCGCCAGAGCGCGCCGCGCGTCGTGCCGCGTCGTCCCGAACGGAGCGTGCTGATGGAAGCCTGGCTCGGCGATCTGCAGCAACTGCTCGCGCACGGCGAAGCGGCCGTGCTCGTGACGGTCGCGCATACCGACGGCTCCGCGCCGCGCGAGGCCGGCACCAAGATGCTCGTCACGCGCGACACGGCCCGCCATACGATCGGCGGCGGTCATCTGGAATGGAAGGCGATCGAGATCGCGCGGCACCTGCTGAAGGACGGCGCGCACGTGCCGCACGCGCGCCGGCTCGAGCGGCTCGCGCTCGGCCCGAGCCTCGGCCAGTGCTGCGGCGGCGCCGTGGTGCTCGCGTTCGAGCGGCTCGACGTCGGCGACCTCGGCTGGATCATGTCGCTCGCGAAGCGCGTCGCGGCCGGCGCCGCGACCGTGCGTAGCGTATCATTCGGCCCCTCGCCGGGCGCGCCGCTGTTGAGCGAGCCCGAATCGGAAGCCGCGCGCGCCGACTGCCTGCTGTGGGAAACCGGCGGCGTATCGCTGATGACCGAAACGATCGCGCCGTATGCGTTCCCCGTCATGCTGTTCGGCGCGGGGCACATCGGCACCGCGCTCGTGAAGGTGCTGGCGACGCTGCCGTGCCACGTGCGCTGGATCGACCGGCCCGATGCGGCGTTCCCGCCGGCCGACGCGCTCGCCGGCATCGGCAATCTCGCGATCGACGCGGCCGCTTCCCCGGCGGACGCGGTCGACGCGGCGCCGCCGCAGTCCTACTTCGTCGTGATGACGCATGACCACGCACTCGATTTCGTGCTGGCCGAGCGCATCCTGCGACGCGGCGACTATGCGTACTTCGGGATGACCGGCTCGCATACGAAACGCGCACAGTTCGATCACCGCCTCGCCGCGATCGGCATCGACCCGGCCCAGGTCGCGCGGATGCGCTGCCCGATCGGCGTCGAAGGCATCATCGACAAGGCGCCCGAAGTGATCGCGATCTCGGTGGCCGCGCAGTTGCTGCAGGCCGTCGAGGCGAATGCATCCGCACAGGCTTCCCCTACCTACTGACCGACCAAAAACGACGCCATGACCCCGACATTCAAGAACAAGATCGCCCGCGCGCCGAAAGCGGAGCTGCACATTCATATCGAAGGCTCGCTCGAGCCCGAACTGATTTTCGCGCTCGCGCAGCGCAACGGCGTGAAGCTCGCGTACGACTCGATCGACGCGCTGCGCGCCGCGTACGCGTTCACCGACCTGCAGTCGTTCCTCGACATCTACTACGCCGGCGCGAGCGTGCTGCTCACCGAGCAGGATTTCTACGACATGACGGCCGCGTACTGCGAGCGCGCGCTCGCCGACAACGTCGTCCACTCCGAACTGTTCTTCGACCCGCAGACGCACACCGAGCGCGGCGTGCCGATCGAGACGGTCGTCGCGGGCATCGAGCGCGCGCTCGCCGATGCCGAGCCCCGCGGGCTGTCGAGCAAATTGATCCTGTGCTTCCTGCGCCATCTGTCCGAAGAGGACGCGCTCGCGACGTTCGAATCCGCGTTGCCGCTGTTCGAGCGCTATCGCCATCGGCTGATCGGCGTGGGCCTCGATTCGTCCGAGCTCGGCCATCCGCCGACGAAGTTCGCCCGCGTGTTCGAGAAGGCACGCGCGCTCGGGCTGAAGCTCGTCGCGCACGCGGGCGAGGAAGGCCCGCCCGCCTACATCTACGAAGCGCTCGACGTGCTGAAGGTCGACCGGATCGACCACGGCGTGCGCAGCATCGAGGATGCGGCGCTCGTCGAGCGGCTCGCGAAAACGCGCACGGCGCTCACCGTGTGCCCGCTGTCGAACCTGAAGCTGTGCGTGTTCGACGACATGGCGAAGCACACGCTGAAGGCGCTGCTCGACCGCGGCGTGGCGGTGACGATCAACTCCGACGATCCGGCCTATTTCGGCGGCTACGTCAACGAAAACTACTTCGCGACGGTCGAAGGGCTGCAACTCACGGAGGCCGAAGTCCATGCGGTGATCCGCAACGGCTTCGAGGCGTCGTTCATCGAACCGGCGCAGCGCGACGCACTGTACGCGCGCCTCGACGCGTACTGGCAGGCCGCGTGACGGCCCGCATCGAGGCACGCTAGACAGATGAAACACGGCAACGGCATCCGCTTCGCGATTCCCTGTTCGGCCTTGCGCCGGGCTGGTGGCGTGCGTGCATGCGGCGCGATCGCGCGGTACGACGTCGCTCGCACGCACCGGCCGTCGCGGCTTGCCGTGCCGTTCGCCGTCGTATGGATTGCGGACGTATCGGTTGAGCGCTCAACGGCCGCGAGGTGCGCCCGCAACCACTCGCGGGCGGCTTCGGCCGCCACGTTCGCCCGCGCCATCGCGTGCGGCCGTGCCGCACATCACGTGCGGCCGCCGCTCGCGAAGCACCGTGCCGCCCCGTGCGGCGCCGATCGTTTTCTTCTGTTCGCCTTACCTTGATGCAGGACCCTTCGTCATGACGCAAACCGCTTTCCGTTCCCAACTGCTGACCTTCAACGGCGACCCGGCGCAATCGAGCCAGGCCGCGAACTACGAGACCGACGGGCTCCTGATCGTCGACGACGGCAAGGTCGTCACGGCCGGCCCGTATGCGTCGCTCGCCGCGACGCTCGCGCGCGATGCAGTGGTCCACGATCTGCGCGACAAGCTGATCGTGCCCGGCTTCATCGACACGCACATCCACTATCCGCAGACGGACATGATCGCGTCGCCGGCGCCCGGCCTGCTGCCGTGGCTGGACAAGTACACGTTCCCGACCGAGCGCCAGTTCGGCGACCCCGAGCATGCGCGCGAAGTCGCCGACTTCTTCGTCGACGAACTGCTCGCGTGCGGCACGACGAGCGCGCTCGTCTACTGCACGGTGCACAAGCAGTCGGCCGACGCGCTGTTCGCGGCGAGCGACGCGCGCGACCTGCGGATGATCGCGGGCAAGGTGCTGATGGACCGCAACTGCCCCGAATTCCTGCGCGACACCGCGCAGTCGGGCTATGACGACAGCGCCGAGCTGATCGGCCGCTGGCACGGCAACGGCCGCCAGATGTACGCGCTCACGCCGCGCTTCGCGCCGACGTCGACCGAGGCGCAGCTCGAGGCATGCGGCGAACTCGCGCGCCGCCATCCGGACGTGTTCGTGCAAAGCCACGTCGCGGAAAACGTCGACGAGGTGAAATGGGTGGCGGAGCTGTTCCCGGGCCACCGCAGCTATCTCGACATCTACGACCGCTACGGGCTGCTGCGGCCGCGCGCGGTGTACGGCCACTGCATTCATCTCGACGACGAGGATCGCCGCCGGATGGCCGAGACGCGCACCGTCGTCGCGCACTGTCCGACGTCGAACTTCTTCCTCGGCAGCGGGCTGTTCGATTTCGACAAGGCCGGCGAATACGACGTGCCGGTCACGCTCGCGACCGACGTCGGCGGCGGCACGTCGTTCTCGATGCTGCAGACGATGAATGAGGCGCACAAGGTCGCGCGGCTGTCGGGCCATCACCTGACCGCCACGCGGATGTTCTGGCTCGCGACGGCCGGCGCCGCGCAGGCGCTCGACCTCGCCGACACGGTCGGCACGCTCAAGCCGCGCACCGAGGCCGACTTCGTCGTGCTCGATCCGCGGGCGACGCCGCTGCTCGCGCGCCGCACGCAGCGCGCGGATTCGCTCGAGGAACTGCTGTTCGCGTTCGCGCTGCTCGGCGACGACCGCGCGGTGTACCGTACCTATGCGGCCGGCGCACTCGTGCACCAACGCGGCACCGCGCGCCCCCCGGCCGCCGCGTAACGCCCCGCGAGGCCCCGTTCCGGCATGCGCGGCAGCTTCGCCGTCGTGCATGCGCCGGACATCGAAGCCGCTCCAGCGCGCCGCACGGCGGCCCCGGCCGCTTTCCCGCGCGCGATGCACCGTGCTAGAATTCGCCGCTCATTGGGGAGTAGCCGCTCCGCTCGATGTCCCGCGCTCCCGGCGCGCATCGTGACGGAGGCGTCCGTCAACAGACTTGGCCGTTCGGCCATGGCGGACGCAGCCACGTTGGCCTGGCGAGACCGATGGTTCATTGCGCGCCGCATCAGGGCCCGGCGCGCGGTGGATCGTCGCTCGCACGCACAACAACGGCCCGTGGAACCCCATTCGTGTCTCAAGCCTTCCTGATCTCCACCGGCGCCGTCGCCCTCGCTGAAATCGGCGACAAGACCCAACTGCTTTCCCTCGTTCTGGCCGCGCGCTATCGCAAGCCGGTGCCGATCATTCTCGGCGTGCTCGTCGCGACGCTCGTCAACCACGGTTTTGCCGGCGCGCTCGGCGAATGGCTGGGCGTGCTCGTCACGCCGTCGATCATGCGCTGGGCGCTCGCGTTCTCGTTCATCGCGATGGGGCTGTGGATTCTCGTGCCGGACAAGCTCGACGAGAACGAAGCCAATACGACGCGCTCGCGGCTCGGCGTGTTCGGCACGACGCTCGTCGCGTTCTTCCTCGCGGAGATGGGCGACAAGACGCAAATCGCGACCGTCGCGCTGGCCGCCCGCTTCCAGGATTACATCGGCGTCGTGGCCGGCACGACGTTCGGGATGATGCTCGCGAACGTGCCGGCGATCTTGCTCGGCGACCGCTTCGCACACCGTCTGCCGACGAAGCTCGTGCACGGGATCGCGGCCGTGCTGTTCGTCGTGCTCGGCGCGCTGGCGCTGCTGGGTGTCGGAGTCTGACGGAAAGGAAACTGACGGCACGGCCGGGCGGCCGCGCCAGGGTGGAATGCCGCGTTACTTCGCGACGGCGGCGCCCGACGCGGGCGCCGCCGGCACCGCGCGCTCGTTGGCGGCCGGCGCCGCCGGCCCGCCGCGCTTGTCGACCGGCAGCCGGACCGTGCGGACCGCCCCGTTCGACAACGGGAAATCGGCGAGCGCGCTGCGCGCGAGGAACGGCATCGCGTACAGCAGCGTACCGTTGTCGCCGGTCGTGCGCGCGGACACGTTGTAGACCTCCTTGCCCGTCGCGCGCTCGGTGATGCGGATGCCGAGCATGTAGTCGAACACCTGGTACGTCTGCGCGACATAGCCGGCCGGCATCGGCCCCCAGGGACCCCACGGGCCCCAGGGACTCCACGGCCCGCCTCGCCAGTACGGCCCCGGCCCCATGAACCACGGATCATAGTAGACCGGTTGCGGCACCGTCACGAGATCGCTGCCGACCGAATAGGTCAGCCCGACCAGATAGCGGGCCTGCGACTGCGGCACCTGCCGGAACGCATACGCGGACAGCTCGTTCGCGACGATCGGCTCGTAGGTCGACTGCTCGATGCTGTTCTTCTGCGCGTCCGTGCGCGTGAACGCATAGGTGCGGGTCGCGTCGCTGCCGCTCCAGTCGGAGAAGGCCGTGACCCGGGTGGTCACGTAGCTGGTGCAGCCCGTCAGCAGCGCGACGCACAGCGCCGCCGCCCAGCCCGCACCGCGAAAAATCCATTCGCGTTTCATGTTGATCCTCGTCGATCCGTCACCCGTTCGTCGCACCGCGCGAAGCACAACGGGATGCCGATAATACGCGGACTCCCGGAAGCGGTAAAAAGTTCGCCCGGCACACCGCCGCAAGCCTTTGTACAATGGCCCGGTTCGCCTGGCCCGCGCGACGGGCCCGTCCCCCACTCCACCCGATCTCGACGACCATGTCCGACAACGCCTCCTCCACCGTGATCCGCCGCGCCGACTACACGCCGCCGGCCTTCCTCATCGACTCCGTCGCACTCGAATTCGATCTCGCGCCGGCCCGCACGATCGTCAGGAACACGATGCGCGTGCGCCGCAATCCGGATGCCGCGCCCACCCCGCACCTGGAGCTGATGGGCGAGGCGCTCGACTTCCTCGGCGCGCGGCTGGATGGCGCGCCGCACGGCGCGGTGCGCGCGCACGAACACGGCCTGACGGTCGAGAACGTGCCCGACGCGTTCGAGCTGACGCTCGAAAGCGCGTGCGCGCCCGACCAGAATACGACGCTGTCGGGCCTCTACGTGTCGAGCGGCAACTTCTTCACGCAGTGCGAGGCCGAGGGCTTTCGCCGCATCACCTACTTCCTCGACCGCCCCGACGTAATGGCGTCGTACACGGTCACGCTGCGCGCCGACAAGGCCGCGTACCCGGTGCTGCTGTCGAACGGCAACCTCGTCGATTCGGGCGACCTGCCCGACGGCCGCCACTTCGCGAAGTGGGAAGACCCGTTCCGCAAGCCGAGCTACCTGTTCGCGCTGGTCGCGGGCAAGCTCGTCGCGATCGAGGAAACGATCACGACCGGCTCCGGCAAGGAAAAGCTGCTGCAGGTATGGGTCGAACCGGCCGATCTCGA
Organism: Burkholderia sp. AcTa6-5; assembly: GCF_017815075.1. Taxonomy (NCBI): domain Bacteria; kingdom Pseudomonadati; phylum Pseudomonadota; class Betaproteobacteria; order Burkholderiales; family Burkholderiaceae; genus Burkholderia; species Burkholderia sp. AcTa6-5. The sequence goes on from NZ_JAGIQE010000016.1 coordinate 53,559, forward strand.
CAAGACGCGTCACGCGATGGATTCGCTGATCCATTCGATCCGCTGGGACGAAAAACGCTTCGGCCTCGAGCTCGATCTCGACCGCTTCATGATCGTCGCGGTCGGCGACTTCAATATGGGCGCGATGGAGAACAAGGGACTCAACATCTTCAACACGAAGTACGTGCTGGCGAACCCCGAGACCGCGACCGACACCGATTTCGCGAACATCGAGTCGGTGGTCGGCCACGAGTACTTCCACAACTGGACCGGCAACCGCGTGACCTGCCGCGACTGGTTCCAGCTGAGCCTGAAGGAAGGGCTGACGGTATTCCGCGACCAGGAATTCTCGGCCGACATGGCCGCAGGCGACGACGTCGAATCGGCGGCCCGCGCGGTCAAGCGCATCGAGGACGTGCGCGTGCTGCGCCAGTTGCAGTTCGCCGAGGACGCCGGCCCGATGGCGCACCCGGTACGCCCGGAAAGCTACGTCGAGATCAACAACTTCTACACGATGACCGTCTACGAGAAAGGCTCGGAAGTCGTGCGGATGTACCAGACGCTGTTCGGCCGCGACGGCTTCCGCAAGGGGATGGATCTCTACTTCAAGCGCCACGACGGCCACGCGGTGACCTGCGACGACTTCCGTCACGCGATGGCCGACGCTAACGGGCGCGACCTCGCGCAGTTCGAGCGCTGGTACAGCCAGGCCGGTACGCCGCGCGTGTCGGTGCGCACCGCGTACGACGCAGCCGCGCGCCGCTATACGGTCACCCTCGCGCAAGGCTACGGCGACGCGTCGCCGGCCGCGCGCGAAACGCAGCAAGGGCCGCTGCTGATCCCGTTCGCGATCGGCCTGATCGGCCGCGACGGCCGCGACCTGCCGCTGCGTCTGGACGGCGAAGCCGCCGCATCGGGCACGACGCGCGTGCTCGTGTTCACCGACACCGAGCAGACCTTCACGTTCGTCGACGTGCCGGAAGCGCCGCTGCCGTCGCTGCTGCGCAACTTCTCGTCGCCGGTGATCGTCGAGTACGACTACAGCGACGACGATCTCGCGTTCCTGCTCGCGCACGACAGCGATCCGTTCAACCGCTGGGAAGCCGGCCAGCGCCTCGCGACGCGCGCGCTGCTGACGCTCGCCGCCCGTGCCGCCGCCGACGCGCCGCTCGCGCTCGGCGAGAACTTCGTCGCCGCGTTCCGCCGCGTGCTGACCGACGAAAGCCTGTCGCCGGCGTTCCGCGAACTCGCGCTGACGCTGCCGTCGGAAACCTACCTCGCCGATCAGATGGCCGAGGCCGACCCGGCCGCCGTGCATCGCGCGCGCCAGTTCGTGCGCCGCCAGCTCGCGACCGCGCTGCGCGCCGAGTGGCTCGCCGCGTACGAGCAGCACCAGACGCCCGGCGCCTACGAGCCGACGCCGGAAGCGTCGGGCCGCCGCGCGCTGAAGAACCTCGCGCTCGCGTATCTCGCCGAACTCGACGATCCGGCCGATGCCGTACGCATCGCCACGGCCCAGTACGACGCGGCGAACAACATGACCGATCGCGCGGCGGCGCTCGGCGCGCTGCTGTCCGCGGCGGCCGCAGGCGCGAACGGGCCGGCCGAGCATGCGCTCGACGACTTCTACCGTCGCTTCGAGAAGGAAGCGCTCGTGATCGACAAGTGGTTCGCGATGCAGGCTGCGCAACGCGGTACGCCCGCGCAGCCGACGCTCGCGAAGGTGCGCAAGCTGCTCGCGCACCCCGCGTTCAACCTGAAGAACCCGAACCGCGCGCGCTCGCTGATCTTCAGCTTCTGCGCGGCGAACCCCGCGCAATTCCACGCGGCAGACGGTTCGGGCTACGCGTTCTGGGCCGAACAGGTGCTCGCGCTCGACGCGATCAACCCGCAGGTCGCGGCGCGCCTCGCGCGCTCGCTCGAACTGTGGCGCCGCTTCACGCCGGCGCTGCGCGACCGGATGCGCGAAGCGCTCGAACAGGTCGCCGCCGGCGCGAAATCGCGCGACGTGCGCGAGATCGTCGAGAAGGCGCTCGCGTAAGTCGCGCGATCGTCCCGTCGCGTCCGCGCGATCGAGCCGGCGCCGCCTCACGCGGCGCCGGCTTTTTTATTGCACGCGCGCGGCCGAAACCGCGCGCACGGGGTCGGACCGCTCGGCCTGTCTCCGCGGTGATGCATGCCCCGCCCCGTCATCGCCGCCCGATACCGGGCCGATTCGGCGCCCCGCCCATGTAACCGGACGAAAAAAGCCGGCGGCAGCGGAGGCGCGACGGGTAAAATTGCGGCCATTCAAGGATTCTTTGGCCTTTCGGAGTCTGTCATGTCCATTGCCCGCCGCACCACGCTGTCGAAGTTCCTGATCGAACAGCAACGTGAGACCAACAACCTCCCCGCCGACCTGCGCCTGTTGATCGAAGTCGTCGCTCGCGCGTGCAAGGCGATCAGCTACAACGTGTCGAAGGGCGCGCTCGGCGAAGCGCTCGGCACCGCCGGCAGCGAGAACGTCCAGGGCGAAGTGCAGAAGAAGCTCGACATCCTGTCGAACGAAATCCTGCTCGACGCGAACGAATGGGGCGGCAACCTCGCCGCGATGGCGTCGGAAGAAATGGAGACGTTCTTCCCGATCCCGGCGAACTACCCGCGCGGCGAATACCTGCTCGTATTCGATCCGCTCGACGGCTCGTCGAACATCGACGTGAACGTGTCGATCGGCACGATCTTCTCGGTGCTGCGCTGCCCGGACGGCAAGCAGGCGACCGAGGAATCGTTCCTGCAGCCCGGCACCGAGCAGGTCGCGGCCGGCTATGCGGTGTACGGCCCGCAGACGGTGTTCGTGCTGACGACCGGCAACGGCGTGAACTGCTTCACGCTCGACCGCGAAGTCGGCTCGTGGGTGCTCACGCAGAGCAACATGCAGATCCCGGCCGACACGCGCGAATACGCGATCAACGCATCGAACGCACGCCACTGGTACGACCCGGTCAAGCGCTACGTCGATGAGCTGAACGCCGGCAAGGACGGCCCGCGCGGCGACAACTTCAACATGCGCTGGATCGCGTCGATGGTCGCCGACGTGCACCGGATCCTGAACCGCGGCGGCATCTTCATGTACCCGGCCGACAAGCGCACGCCCGATCGTCCGGGCAAGCTGCGCCTGATGTACGAAGCGAACCCGATGTCGTTCATCGTCGAACAGGCAGGCGGCGCCGCGACGACCGGCACGCAGCGGATCATGGAAGTGCAGCCGACCGGCCTGCACCAGCGCGTGCCCGTGTTCCTCGGTTCGAAGAACGAAGTCGAGCGCGTGACCGGCTATCACGACGAAGCAAAATAATTGCACTGCAGCACTGGACGGAGGTGCGAGACCTCAGTACAATCGCGCCTTCGCGATGTGACCCCAACGGGTCGCGTCGCGGTGAAGTGAAAGCGGAAAGTCCGCCGGATCGAGGGTTTCGCGAAGCAGCCGCAACAAGCTGAAAAAAAATTTCGCAAAACCTATTGCCAAGATCGCGGATTTCACCATATAATTTCATTTCTCTGCTGCCGGTGTAGCTCAGTTGGTAGAGCAGCGCATTCGTAATGCGAAGGTCGTAGGTTCGACTCCTATCTCCGGCACCAAGACATAAAGGTCTGACAAGCATCGCTTGTCAGACCTTTTCTCTTTTCCGGCGTCGAAATCCTGTAGTCGTTCGACGGCGCGCACGGCCGATCACGCCGTGTACGATCTTCGCGTACGGATTCGGCAATCGCCCGCGCAAGCTGTCCGGCGCCAATCATCGCGGCGGCGGTTATCTGCCCAACATCCGCTCGACATTTCCACGCACTCAACGGCCGTCGGCCGATCGTATCGACCACCCCTTGCCGTGCGTAGCCGCACGGCCTGCGGCGGCCATGACGACGACGACCGACTTGCCCGACCTCGACAGCCCACGCAACGGCACCGCCTTTGTCGTGCGTCCCGACCGGCACGTGCCCAGCCGCCGGCACGACGCGCGCGCCGACGACATGGATGCCATGCTCCATCTCCCGCTCCATCTCCCGCTCCATCCACACGCATCGTCCGAAGCCAATCCATCAGGATACCGAATGAGGGTGGACGTCGGATACGTCACGCGCTACCCCAATCGGTGCCATACGATGCCCCGCATCAGCGACGCGATGCGCCGCGCTTCCCGCCCGTTTCGTACGGCTGTCGATCGACGCGATTCGCGATGCCGTGACCATCGGGACGCCTGATCGCCGATGCAGTAGACGGCCTGCCCCGAGGCCACGTTGCCAGCGACAACGCTCGAGCGATGACGTGCCCGACGGACGACTTCAGCGATAGCCAATCCTTACAGACTCATTTCGCCATGCGTCCAGCGCGCACGGAACATGCGCTGAGCAGACGAATCCCCTGGAAAATCTGCTTAAGGGTGCATAACATTACTTAACGATCCTGACCCGTCTATCGCGTTACATTGCGTGGGCGGCGCGACGGCCGCATGCCGCTACCCACCAGCTTGCGGCGTGCAACGGCCGGTGCCCGGTCATTTCGACTCAACCCAAGGAGAGGACCACCATGACTCATGGCTTGATTATGTGGCTCATCATCGGCGCGATCGCCGGCTGGCTCGCCGGCTTGCTCGTGAAGGGCGGCGGCTTCGGGCTGATCGTCGACATCATCGTCGGGATCGTCGGCGCGGTGATCGGCGGCTGGCTTGCCGGGCTGCTCGGCATCAGCATCGGCAGCGGCTTCATCGGCTCGGTGATCGTCGCGGTCATCGGCGCGGTGATTCTGTTGTTCGTGATCCGGCTGTTCAGACGCGCGGCCTGACGTTTCTCTCCACGCGCCTTCGGGCGCGTTTTAGCATCGGGCCGGCGCGCGGCTCGTTCGCCGCGCGCGGCCGATCCCGTCAACCCTTCGCGTGCCGCAACCCGCCGTCGAGCACGTCGGCCGTCAGCAATCCACTGCGCGCTTCACGCACTCCATCTCGCCCGATCCGCACGGCCCGTGCCGTTCGGCACGCCGGACGCCTCGTGCCCGCCGGCCGCCGACGGCGCCGCAAGCCACCGCGCGTAGCCTGCCGCGTGCGATTTCACAGCGACCATTTCAGTTCTCCATAGAAAGTACGCCCCGGATACGGGTGGAACACGTAATAGCGGCGGTCCGTCAGGTTGTCGATGCCGGCCGACGCGGTCCAGTGACGATCGAAGCGGTAGCGCGCCTTCAGATCGACGACCGTGAACGAACTCGTGCCGCCGTAGACGTCCGGATTCACGTCGCTGTTGTCGAGCGTGTTGAACTGGCGGCCCGAGTAGCGCACGCCGACGCTCGCGAGCCAGTGCTCGTCGAAGCGATATGACGCGAGCAGGTTCGCGCGCATGCGCGGAATGCGCGGGAAACGCGAACCGACATAGGCCGGATTCGCGGCATCGGCGAGGATCTGCGCGTTGCTCGCCGATACGTTCGCGTCGACGTTGAGCCCGCGCAGCCCGACGTTTTCGCCGCTGAACGCAAGTTCGACGCCGCGCACCCGCACGCGATCGACGTTCGAGATGTTGGTGACGGTGCTCGCGCCCGACACCGTCGTCTGGCTGTAGATCGAATCGCGCAGGTCGCTCTGGAACACGCTCGCGCGCATGACACCGACGCCCACGTCGCGTTCGGCCGTGAAGTCCCAGTCGATCGCCTTTTCCGGGCGCAGGTTCGCGTTGTTGTTGACGATCGCGTTGTTCGAGATCGTGCCCTGGAACAGTTCGCCGACCGTCGGGAACCGCGTGCCGGTCGCGAACGACAGCCGGAAGCGCCAGACCTGCGTCGCATCCCACTGCAGCGCGACTTTCGGCGACAGCGCATTCGCGCCGCGGTCCGCGTAGCCGAGCGTGCCGTTCGCATTGCCGAGCGCGCCGCCGTACGCGTCCCAGCGCTCGTAGCGCAGCCCGAGCGTCGCAAGCCAGCCCGGCGCGAAGCGCCACGCATCCTGCCCGAACAGCGCCTGCGTGCGCGTGTCGCCGCGATAGACGCTCGCGAGCGAAGTGATCGGCCCGGCCAGCCAGTCGGCCGTGTTGTACGTGACGTTGCGCAGGAAGTAGTTGTCGTAGTGATAGCCGAACGTGAACGTATGGCCCTTCACTGCCGGCGCCTCGGCCTTCAGGTCGAGCGTGCGCCAGCCGGTGCCGTCGCCCTGGAACAGCGTGCCCGCCCCGCCCTGCACGGTCGAGGCCGCGCGCAGCACGTCGCGCGACACGTCGTACGCGGACACCACGCCCGACAGCCGCCAGCCGGATTCGAGCCGGCCGTTCAGTCCGAGCGCATACAGCCAGTTCTCCTGGTCGCCGCGCTGCGGCGCGAATGCGCTCGGCGCGACCGTCATGTTCTGGCCGCCGATCGACACGTTGCCGCCGTAGACCGGAGCGCCGGCCGCCGGATTGCCCGTCGCATCGCGCAGGAAGGTCTCGCCGTGCTGCCGGTAATGGTTCTCCCAATGCCCGAGCGTCAGCGTCGCATCGACACGATCCGTGAACGCATAGCCGATCCGGACCGTCTCGTTGAGCTGCTCGGTCCGCTCGATCGTCTGCGCGCCGACGATCGTCCGCGGCTTGCCGTTGGGTCCGATGTCGGTCGCTGCGCCCGTCACGGGAACGGCGGCGCCCCGTTTCGGGTTGTAGGCCGAATTGGGGCTCGCGTACTGCATCGGCTGGCCGTCGTTCTCCAGCCGGTCGAGCGACAGCGCGAGCCAGAACCGGCCGACGCGGTTCGCGATCCGCGCGGTCTGGTGATTGCCGCCGAAGCTGTCCGCGAACCCGTAGCCGTCGCGGTAGCGCTGCGTGAAGAACTGCGTCGACAGCGACGCCTCGAGCTGTTCGGGGCGGCGCGTGGTGAGCAGCACGGTCGAGCCGATCGAATTGCCCGGATACAGCGCGGAAAAGGGGCCATAGAGCACGTCGACGCGCGCGATGTCGTCGGGCGGAATCAGCGACCAGCGCGGCGGGTACGCATAACTCGACCCGAGCAGGTTCGACAGCAGCACGCCGTCGGCATAGACGAGCCCGCGCGCGCTCTGTAGTTCGTTGAAGTCGCGGCCCGCGAATACGCTGTTGCGGTCGCCGATGTAGCGCTTGCGGACCATCAGGTTCGGCGCGTACTTCAACGCGTCCTCGGTGGTGACGTTGGTGTGCGCATCGATCTGCTCGCGCGTGATCGACGCGACGACGGCCGGCGTATCCGGGTCGACCGGTTGCCGCTGCGCAGTCACGCTGACGGCGGTCAACGTATCGCCGACCGCCACGGCCGCTGCAGCGACACCGACGGCCGCCGGCGCCGCGGCGGCGGCGGGACGATCGATGCCACCGCCATGGGCCGCGTCGGCGCGGGCATCGTCGGTCGAAGCCGCGTGGGCGGCCGGCCATGCGAAAGCGGCCGCGCAGGCGAGCGCGAGCCGGCCGCGCGACGACCGCGCGGCAAGGGTAGACGACATGAGTGGTTTCCTGAAAACGTGATCGGACGCCGCCGGGTACGGGGCGCGAGCCGCGCACGCACGCACGCACGGCGCGACGCGCGGGCCGAGGCCGCAGGCGGCTCACGCGCCACCGGGGCGCGCGAAGGACATCAATCAGACCGGAACGTTTTCAGGCGGGGCGCGCGGCTGCGCAAGACGGATGCCCCTGCGGGGCACATCGAGAACGATCGGGGCGACCATCCGATACGCGAACGTGCGCACGAAGCCCGGCATCGCAGGCAGGCTCGTGCCCAGCGCGACGTTCGCCGCGAAGCCGGGACAGTACACGCAATGCGGGACGCCGGCGTGGTCGAGCGACGACCTGTCGCGGTCGTCGCCCGCTTGCGCGAGCACGACCCGACGCGCGCCCGCTGCACTGCACAACTCGAGCGTGAGCGCGCCGGAACCGCTCGACGCAACACGCGCGTAGCCGACGACGGGCGACAGTACGTTCAGTACCAGCGCCAGCCATACGAGGCCGATCCATCGCGTCGTTCGTCTCATCGCGGTCCAGGAAAAAGTGCGCGCAAGTATAGCAAGCGGCCCGATTGTCGCCGTCGCGCGGCGCGCGATAGCGGGCATCACACTTCGCGCCGGAGCGCATGTGCCGTTAATACAACAGAGACAAAATCTAACGATTCGCCGCTGGCACAAATCCGAGCGCGAGGTTGATAATCGTTGAACCTGCTGGAGAAACGATCATGGACGAAAGACCCACTCGCATGCCACCGCCCGAGCAAGTGATGAGCCCGGATCCGGAACCCGTCGGCGTGGAATTCCTCGCCGAATTGCCCGAGCACGTTCGGGCATTCTTCGACGAGCAGCACAAGCTGTACTCGCCGAAGTGAACGCCGGTCCGGTTCTGTAACCGCCACGTGTCGACCCTCGCTATCGTGCGGTTCATCCTAGCGCTTCGCGCGCAATTCGCTTCGCACCCGGGCCGCAACAGCCTGACGGTGCCGGGTCGGCTCGCCTGCTGATTCTCCTGTCGCGACGCTACGCCGCGCGACTGTCTTCGTCTATCCTTCTGGTTTTCCACGTCCGGCCCGCCCGGCTCTCCTGATCGTTCCGATGAAGCAAGCCATTCGTGCCAGCGTCGCTGTCGCCGCACTCGGCGTCGCCCTCCTTTCGTCGCCTGCCGTCCGCGCAGACGGCGACGACACCGCCCTCACCAACGTCGTTGCGCTCGCGTCGCAGCGCCTCGCGCTCGCCGAACCGGTCGCGCGATGGAAATGGGCGAATCACAAGGCCATCGAAGACCAGCCGCGCGAAGCGGCCCTGCTCACTGCCGTCGAAAAGCGCGCGGCCGAGGCCGGCGTCGATCCCGCCTTCGCCCGCACATTCTTCGAGGATCAGATCACCGCAAGCAAGGACGTGCAGAACGCACTGTTCGCGACCTGGCGCGCGACGCGGCCGCCGGAAGGCACGCCGCCCGATCTCGCGACCAGCACGCGGCCGGCACTCGATCGGCTGACGCAGAAAATGCTCGCCGGTCTCGCGCAGGTCGCCCCGCTGCGCGACGCGCCCGATTGCCAGGCGCGGCTCGCGCGCAGCATCGCGAACTGGAAGACGCTCACGCGCTACGATTCCACGCAGACGCGGGCACTCGATACCGCGCTGTCGCATGTCTGCTCCGCCGGCGGGGCCAGCGCGATCGGCTGACGCGGCGGGCACGGATCGCCCGGCAGCGCTCAGTCCGCGGCGGTCAGCGCCGCGAGCGGAATCACCTGCAGGCCGCGCGCGAGATGCGTCTGCAGCAGGCGATGGGTGAAGGGTTCGAACACGCCGCCCGCCGCGTCGGCCGCGAGCCGCGCAGCCGCATCGAGCGAGTCCGCCGAACCGAGATAGCACCAGCCATCGATCACATGAAACAGGCGGCGCTCGCCGTCCGCCTCGAACGCGACCGCGCCGTCGAACGGCCAGGGCGCACCGCCCGCCCGGACGGCGTCGGCCGTGGGGCGCCGGTTGTACGACGGGCGCAACCGGGCGATCCATTGCGCTTCGGCCAACATCGCCCCCAGCTCGTTGCCGGTCTCGCGCCATGCGACGCGCCGCACCTGCTGCGCGAGCCGCATTTCCTTCGACGAGCGGCGCTCGCCGGTCAGCAGCGCGCGCAGCCGCTGCCGCACGCGCACGCTACGACCCACATACAGCGCTTCGTCACGCTCCCCGAACAGCGCATACGCGCCGCACCCTGCCGGCGCGGTATCCAGCCAGGCCTCGGTCAGATCGCCGCCCAGACGGAAGTGGCGCGTCGTGCGCGCGATCTGGTCGCGCAGCCGCTCGAGCGGCACGATGTCGTGCAGCTGGCGCCAGAACTGCCAGATCAGGTCGGCATCGGCCAGCGCCCGGTGACGCGCGGCCGGAACGAGCCTATGCCGTTCGATCAACGCATCGAGCCCGTGCCGCGATTCGCGCGGAAACAACGCGCGCGACAGCCGCACCGTACAGAGCACATCGGGATTGAACGCCAGGCCGGCGCGCTCGAATTCGGCGCGCAGGAAGCCGCGGTCGAAGCTCGCGTTGTGCGCGACGAACAGCTTCCCGTCGAGCCGCTCGAACAGCGCCGGCGCGAGCGATGCGAACGTCGGCGCATCGCGCACCATCGCGTCCGAGATGCCCGTCAGTTGCTGGATGAACGGCGGAATCGCCTGCCCCGGATTGACGAGGCTCGTCCACGTCGACACGCCGAGCGGTCCGATTTCGACCACGCCGATTTCGGTAATGCGGTGGTCGGCGGACGAGCCGCCGGTGGTTTCAAGGTCGACGAAGACGAGCGGCTGCTCGCTGGCGGGATCGGACGGAACGGAATCGGACATGAAAAGACAGGGAAACGATGCTTCCGTGAGTATGCACCGGCATGCGTACTCGGGCCAGCCCGGACCGGCTCGCTCCGTCCCCCCGAAAACAAAAAGCCCCCGCGATGCGGGGGCCGGACGTGATCGGCAATGCGTGGCGCGTCAGACCGCCTGGATATTCGCTGCCTGCTTGCCTTTCGGTCCGACTTTGACCTCGAACGAAACACGCTGGTTTTCTTTCAACGTCTTGAAGCCGTCCATCCGGATTTCGGAAAAGTGCGCAAACAAATCTTCACCGCCATTGTCCGACGTAATAAAGCCAAAACCTTTAGCATCGTTAAACCATTTCACGATACCGGTATCCATGTCTTCTTTCCCCACTCGATAAGATCAAAAAAGCTATTTTTATAGCCGTTTCCCGAAATCCCGAAACATTGCGCCAGCACCCACACCAGCACGCCGCCCGAGGACGGAGTGCTCACTTTATAAATTGGACAATCCGGGTGCGTCAAGAAAATTTTTAGCCACTGCTTTCTTGAAAAGACGCTAATACCACTGGAATCGGTACACCGTCACCGATGATTAATTGATTCGCATCAAAAACCTGTCAACATTACCGGGATCGGATCGCTAATAATCGCCGGAAGCGAAATTTCTACCGGGGACAAATCGACCCGGTAAAATCCTCGGGTTTTTTCGGGTTGCAGAAGTCGGGCGACGTTGCGATCCTGAATCAACGCTGAAAGGAAGGAGAGGGTCATGTGGCTGGACGGAATCAAGCGCTTCGCGAGCCGGCTCGGACGCGTACGTCGCAAGTCCCGCGCCCTGGCCGAGTCCGCGCGCGAAGCGCCGTGCGATACCGAGTTCGATATGACGTGGCACGGCGATCACTGGCAGAACCTGCTCGCATCGCCTCTGGATGCCCGTCACTACGTGATGGAAGACTGGACCAACACGCCGCCGCCGATCGAAGCAGAGGATGCCGCGCCTGCGGGCAAGCGCCAGCGCAAGCGCCGCTCGTACACGTCGTAGCGCGCTGAGCGGCCGGGCAAAAAAAAAGCGCGACTGGGAAGTCGCGCCGACAAAGGTTTGGAGATCTTTTCCGTCAACGAAAAAGTCTGCTTCGGAAAGCAGAGATCGCAGTATAGCGAGAGAACCACCTTTCATTATCCATGCTCCACACAAACCTCTATTGCCGATGTGTCAATAATCGGGCTATAGCCGCTCCCGCTGGCCTCTGACCGTCCGTCGCAAACGCGCAACGCCCTCTACGCAGTCCTGATCGTTATTTCCATTTGCTGCGCCGCAGCGAACCCTTGCGTGGCAATCGGTTGCGCGACTTTCCCGATTTTTGCGGATTTCAAAACACACTGTTTCTTAAAGCGTGAACCGCCCTCGCTCCGCACACTTCGTACACTGCAATTGGATTTCTGATACGCGCACCGCCGTTCTGCGGCGCCGGCTACAGCATCAAACAAAGCACGGCCGTCCGCACCAGGTTCGATCGACATCATCGTGTTTGGAGACAGATCCATGAACAAGACCCTGATCGTCGCCGCGGTGTCGGGTGTATTCGTTACCGCCGCCCATGCACAAAGCAGCGTGACGCTGTACGGCCTGATCGACGCAGGCATCACTTACACGAACAATCAGGGCGGCCACAGCGCCTGGCAGGAAACGAGCGGTTCGATCAACGGCAGCCGCTGGGGCTTGCGCGGCACCGAAGATCTCGGCGACGGCCTGAAAGCCATCTTCACGCTGGAAAACGGTTTCGGCATCAACAACGGCGCGCTGAAGCAGAACGGTCGCGAATTCGGCCGGCAAGCGTTCGTCGGGCTTGCGCACAACACCTACGGTTCGCTGACGCTGGGCCGGCAGTACGACAGCGTCGTCGACTATCTCGGGCCGCTGTCGCTGACCGGTACCCAGTATGGCGGCACCCAGTTTGCCCACCCGTTCGACAACGACAACCTCAACAACTCGTTCCGGATCAACAACTCGGTCAAGTATCAGAGCGCGAACTACGGCGGCCTCAAGTTCGGTGCGTTGTACGGATTCTCCAACTCGTCGGCGTTCGCGAACAACCGCGCGTACAGCGGCGGCGTGTCGTACAGCTACCTCGGCTTCAACCTTGCCGCGGCCTACTTGCAGTTGAACAGCGACGTGAACGCGCTCGCGCAGGCCGCGTCCGATCCGGGCGCGGTCACCGGCGACTGGACCTTCGCGTCGCGCGTGCAGCGCACCTGGGGCGCCGGCCTCAATTACGGGTTCGGCCCCGCCACGGTCGGCTTCGTGTTCACCCAGACGCGCCTGACCGGCCTTCGCGCGATCAGCGCCGGCCAATCGGGCGTGGCGGGCGGCATCACGGGCCTCGGCGATACCGGGCGCTTCAGCAACTATGAGGTCAACGGCCGCTACGCGCTGACGCCGGCCCTGTCGTTCGCCGGCTCCTACACGTACACCCAGGGCCGCCTGTCCGGCGACAAGCCGACCTGGCACCAGTTCAACCTGCAAGCCGACTACGCGCTGTCGAAGCGCACCGACGTGTACCTGCAGGGCGAGTTCCAGAAGGTCAACACCGACGGACTGGACCTCGGCGCCAACATCAACGGCTTGGGCGCCGCGTCGTCGACCAACAAGCAGATCGCGGTCACGGCCGGCCTGCGTCACCGCTTCTGAGCGACCGGCCCGTTCGCCATACGCCGAAAGACGAAGCGCCCCATCGGGGCGCTTTTTCTTTCTCGCGGCGCGGGCCGCCAGTCAGGCGTCGCCCCGCGCCGGATACCGGACGTCGAGTATGTCGATCGGCTGCGGGCCGGCCGGCGTCATCAGCGTGACGGTGTCGCCGATCTTCGCCTTGATCAGCGCACGCGCGACCGGCGAGATCCAGCTGACGCAGCCGCGGTCGAGATCGACCTCGTCGATCCCGACGATCGTCACCGTGTGATCCGCGCCGTCCGGCGTCTCGTAATCGACCGTCGCGCCGAAGAACACCTGGTCGACGTTCTCCTGCCGGCTCGCGTCGACGACTTCCGCAAGGTCGAGCCGCTTCGTCAGGAAGCGGATGCGGCGATCGATCTCGCGAAGCCGCCGCTTGCCGTAGATATAGTCGCCGTTTTCCGACCGGTCGCCGTTCGAGGCCGCCCACGACACGAGCCGCACGACCTCGGGACGTTCGACGTCGATCAGGTTCAGCAACTCGTCCCTCAGCCGCTTGTGGCCGGCCGGCGTGATGTAGTTCTTCGCGCCCGCCGGAATCGCGGGTTGAGCCTGGTCGAGATCGTCGTCGTCACCGTCCGACTCTTTGACAAACGCCTTGTTCATGATGCAGATTCAACGTGGATGACTGATCCCCCAAGGGTACACGATGGGCGGCCGGCCAAGGCCATGGCACCAAATTCGCGAATAAGGCTTCCCTTTTTATACGACTCTGCTATACTTCCGCTTCTGCGTG
>NZ_JAGIQE010000016.1:67370-181485 GCF_017815075.1 Burkholderia sp. AcTa6-5
CGGCTGTAGCTCAGTTGGATAGAGTACTTGGCTACGAACCAAGGGGTCGTGGGTTCGAATCCTGCCAGCCGCGCCACTTTTTCGAGGGCCTTCCGAACCGAAGGCCCTTTCAGTTCGAAGCAGTAGAAGTTTGTTGTTGCGTGCGGCTGTAGCTCAGTTGGATAGAGTACTTGGCTACGAACCAAGGGGTCGTGGGTTCGAATCCTGCCAGCCGCGCCACCTTAAAAGGGCTTTCCTCCGGGAAAGCCCTTTTTCTTTTTGCGCCCGCCTCCCTCGTTCGCACCCTCACCCCGCACGCGCTCGGCAAAGCGCCGGCATCATCGCACGCGCTTTCGACAGCCCCAATGAAAACGGCGGCCATAAGCCGCCGTCCGTCGATCATCGAATCCGCCCGCGCCCACCGCCGCGCGCGTCAACGTCAGTAATCCTGCCGCTCGCGCTCGATACGCATGCCGCCGTCATGGCGTGCATGCGCGCCGTCGTCGGTCGAACGCTCGCGCATGATCCGCATCACGTCCGGATTGGTTCTCACGCGCCGCATCACGTTCGCGAGATGCACGCGGTCGCTGACCTGGATCACGAAGCGCAGCACCGTCGACTCGTGCGTCAGATCCTCGTCCATCGCGATATGAACGATGTTCGCGTCGGCCGACGTGATGTCCGCCGCGACGCGCGCGAAGATGCCCTTCGTGTTCTTCACGAGCGCCTTCACCGCGACATCGAACAGGCGGCCCGGCTGCGGCGCCCATTCGACGTCGATCCAGCGGCCTGGATCGCGGCGATGGATGCGCTGCGCGACACGGCAATCCGTCGTATGAATCGCCATGCCCAGACCGATGCCGATGTAACCCATGATCGCATCGCCCGGGATCGGGCGGCAGCATGCTGACAACTGCACGGACATCCCTTCGGTGCCGGTAATCACGACCGGCGGCGCATGATGCGCGGGATGCCGCTCGGACTTCGGCAGATCGTCGTCCGCGTCGCGGCCGCTCATCAACACTTCGATGCGCTTGGCCATCACCGCGGCGACGCGACGACCGAGGCCGATATCCGCGAAAATTTCCTGACGACTCTTGTTGCCCGTCCACTGCACGAGCTTCTCCCACACCTCCGGCTCGACGTCGGCCAGCGCGAGACCGTAGCCCTTCAGGCTCTGGTCGACGAGCCGCTCGCCCAGTTGCACGGACTCGTTCAGGCGCATCGTCTTCAGGTAGTGGCGGATCGCCGAGCGCGCCTTGCCGGTACGCACGAAGCCGAGCCACGCGGGGTTCGGCTTCGAATACGGCGCGGTGATCACCTCGACGATGTCGCCGCTTTTCAGCTCGGTGCGCAGCGGCAGCAGCTCGTTGTTGATCTTCACGGCCACGCACTGGTTGCCGAGATCGCTGTGGATCGAATACGCGAAATCGAGCGCCGTCGCGCCGCGCGGCAGCGCCATGATCTTCGACTTCGGCGTGAACACGTAGACCGCATCCGGGAACAGGTCGATTTTCACGTGCTCGAGGAATTCGCTCGAATCGCCCGCTTCGCTCTGGATGTCGAGCAGCGACTTCAGCCACTGGTGCGCGCGCTTCTGCACGTCGCTGAGATCGGCGCTGCCGTTCTTGTACAGCCAGTGCGCGGCGACCCCTGCCTCGGCGATCTCGTGCATCTTGCGCGTGCGTACCTGGAACTCGATCGGCGCGCCGAACGGGCCGACGAGCGTCGTGTGCAGCGACTGATAGCCGTTGATCTTCGGGATCGCGATGTAATCCTTGAACTTGCCGGGTACGGGCTTGTACAGCGCGTGCAGCGCGCCGATGCACGTGTAGCAGTCGAGCGGGCTGTCGACGACGACCCGAAAGCCGTACACGTCGAGCACCTGCGAGAACGACAGTTGCTTGTCGCGCATCTTGCGGTAGACGCTGTAGATGGTCTTCTCGCGGCCGGTGATCTCGGCGTCGATCTTCGCGTCGGCCATCGCGCGCTGCGCGGCCTCGAGGATCTTGCTGATCACTTCGCGGCGGTTGCCGCGCGCGGCCTTCACGGCCTTCTCGAGCGTCGCGTAGCGATGCGGGTTGAAGTTCGCGAAGCTCATGTCCTGCAGCTCGCGATACGTGTTGTTCAACCCGAGCCGGTGCGCGATCGGCGCGTAGATGTCGAGCGTTTCGCGCGCGACGCGGCGGCGCTTTTCCATCGGCACCGCGCCGAGCGTGCGCATGTTGTGCAGGCGGTCGGCGAGCTTGACGAGAATCACGCGCACGTCGCGCGCCATCGCGAGCAGCATCTTGCGGAAGTTTTCCGCCTGCGCTTCCTCGCGGCTGCGGAATTCCATCTTGTCGAGCTTCGACAGGCCGTCGACCAGTTCGGCGACCTTCGGGCCGAACCGCTCGGCCAGCTCGTTCTTGGTCACGCCCTGGTCTTCCATCACGTCGTGCAGCAACGCGGCCATCACGGCCTGTGCGTCGAGCTTCCAGCCGGCGCAGATTTCCGCAACGGCGACGGGATGGGTGATGTAGGGTTCGCCGCTCTGGCGATATTGACCGAGGTGGGCTTCGTCGCTGAAGTGGAACGCCGCCTTGACCTCTTTGATTTCGTCCGGAGCGAGATACTCGGCAAGCGCGGCCGTCAGTTTCGCGATCGAAACGACGCCGTGCTTGCGCGGTTGCTCCGGCGTGGCGGTCGGCCCGAACAGATGCCGGAAGGACTGTTCGAGGACCGCGTCGATGTACTGGCGCGCAGGCGACTGGGCCGTGGCTTCGGTGGTCGAATCCGCGGAGGCGGACGATGGGGTGGTGCTCATATTCGCCTCCAGGTCGAGTCGTTGCGCGCGTGGACTACATGGCTGGAACGGGCCGGATGCGCGTTACACCGGCACCTTCTTCAGCATCTCGACGCCGACCTGGCCGGCGGCGATTTCGCGCAGCGCGACGACGGTCGGCTTGTCGCGGCTTTCGATCTTCGGCGTATGGCCTTGCGCGAGCTGCCGCGCGCGATAGGTGGCGGCGAGCGCCAGTTCGAAGCGATTCGGGATTTGCTTCAGGCAGTCTTCGACGGTAATGCGAGCCATGTTGGTAATTCCTTCTGAATATAGTCCTTATTCTACCTTATGTCCCTCGTGCCCCGCGTCATTCCGCGTGGGGCAGATGGATGCCGAGCTCGATGAACAGCTCCGCGTGTCGCGCGTACTGCGAAGCAAAACGCAGGCGCGTCGCCGCGACGATGCATTCGAGTTCCGCGAGCGCGCGTTCGAAATTCTCGTTGATCACCACGTATTCCGCTTCCGACGCGTGCGCGATCTCGCTGCCGGCGGCCAGCAGGCGTCGCGTGATCACGTTCGGCTCGTCCTGGCCGCGCTTCTTCAGGCGTTCCTCGAGCGCGTCGAGCGACGGCGGCAGGATGAAGATGCCGACCGCGTTGCGGAACTGCTTCTTCACCTGCAACGCACCCTGCCAGTCGATTTCGAGCAGCACGTCGTGGCCGTTCTTCATCTGCTCTTCGATCCAGACGCGCGACGTGCCGTAGTAGTTGCCGTGCACTTCCGCGCTCTCGAGAAATTCGTGCGCCGCGTGACGCGCGCGGAAATCGTCGACGGTCGTGAAGTGGTAGTGCTGGCCGTCCTGCTCGCCCGGGCGCGGCTTGCGCGTCGTGTACGAGATCGACAGGCAGATGTCGCTGTCCTTCGACAGCAGCGCATTCACGAGCGTCGACTTGCCGGCGCCCGACGGCGCGACGACCATGAACAGGTTACCGGGATAGACGCCGCCGTGCAGCGAATGCGACGCGTGGCCGTCGCGGGTGGATTCGGTCATGACAGCCTCCGCCGGGCCTGGCCACATCCGCATGAATCGGCTTTCGAAGGATGGGGGGGCTGCGCCCCCCCAAGCGAACGTAGTGAGCGTGGGGGTCGTTTCATCTCTTTACTCCAGGTTTTGCACTTGCTCGCGCATCTGCTCGATCAGCAGCTTCAGCGCCATCGACGCGTCGGCCAATTCCTTCGCCGCCGCCTTCGAGCCGAGCGTGTTCGCTTCGCGATTCAGTTCCTGCATCATGAAATCGAGACGCTTGCCGACGCGGCCGCCCTTCTCGATCACGTGACGCGTTTCGTTCAGGTGCGCGGTGAGCCGCGACAGTTCTTCCGCGATGTCGATCCGGATCCCGTACATCGTCACTTCCTGACGGATGCGCTCCGCGGCTTCCTCGCGCGTGACGACCGTCGAGCCGCCTTCGGGCGCCGCGAGGCCGAGCGCTTCCTGCAGCCGCTCGACGATCTTCTGCTGGTGCTTCGCGATCAGCTCCGGTACGAGCGGCGTGATGCGCGCGACGATCGCCTCCATCTCGGTGACGTTCGACAGCAGCATCGTCGCCAGTTGCGCGCCTTCGCGCGAACGCACGACGACGAGCTCGCCGATCGCTTCCTTGCCGCAGGCGAGCACGGCGTCGCGGATCGCGTCGGCCGACACGCCGGCCTCGGCGAGCACGCCGGGCCAGCGCAGGATTTCACCCGCGCGCAGACGGCCGACGCCCGGGAACGAATCGAGCACCGCGCGTTCGAGATCGGCAAGCTGGCCGAGCGCCGACTGGTTCAGCGCGCCCGCGCCGATGCTTTGCTCGCCGCGCTGCAGGTTGATGCGCACGTCGACCTTGCCGCGCGACAGTTTGTTCATCAGCATTTCGCGCAGCGCGGGTTCGCACGCGCGCACGTCGTCCGGCATCCGGAAATTGAGATCGAGGAAGCGCGAGTTCACGGTGCGCAGTTCGACCGACACGCTGGTGCCGCCGTTGCCGGCGGCCGTCGTGAGTTCGCGCGTCGCGCTCGCGTAGCCCGTCATGCTGTAGATCATGGTTCGTCTCGCCGTCTGGTGCCCTCGCGGGCGGGAATACATCGAGGCGCCCGGCGCATCGGAAAGCGCGGGGCGGGAAGCGCGCATTATCCCATTTTTGCGGACCACCCCGCCGGGGACACCCGCCGTTCGGCGCTAAAATCGGGGTTTCCTCTCCTTCCGCGATTTCCCCATGACGTCTTCCGTTTCCCGCCCGAGCGGCCGCCGCGCCGACGAACTGCGCAAGGTCGCCCTCACGCGCCACTACACGAAACACGCCGAAGGCTCCGTGCTGGTCGAATTCGGCGACACCAAGGTGCTGTGCACCGCCAGCGTCGCCGAGCGCGTGCCCGAGTTCCTGCGCGAGCGCGGGCAAGGCTGGCTGACCGCCGAATACGGGATGCTGCCGCGCGCGACCCACACGCGCAGCGACCGTGAAGCGGCGCGCGGCAAGCAGACGGGCCGCACGCAGGAAATTCAGCGCCTGATCGGCCGCGCGCTGCGCGCGGTGTTCGATCTCGAGGCGCTCGGCCCGCGCACGATCCACATCGACTGCGACGTGATCCAGGCCGACGGCGGCACGCGCACGGCCAGCATCACCGGCGCGTTCGTCGCCGCGCACGACGCCGTGTCGAAGCTGATCGCGGCCGGCAAGCTCACGCGCTCGCCGATCACCGACCACGTCGCCGCGATCTCGGTCGGCGTGTACGAAGGCGCCCCCGTGCTCGACCTCGACTACGCGGAAGATTCGCGCTGCGACACCGACATGAACGTCGTGATGACCGGCGCGGGCGGCTTCGTCGAAGTCCAGGGCACGGCCGAAGGCGTGCCGTTCTCGCGCGCCGAGATGAACGCGCTGCTCGACCTCGCGCAGGGCGGGATCGCCGAGCTCGTGCGGTTGCAGAAAGAGGTCCTGGGTGCGAGCCATGCCTGACGACCGCACCGTCGCGCCGCTGTCGCGCATCGTTCTCGCGTCGAACAACGCGGGCAAGCTGCGCGAATTCACCGCGCTGTTCTCGACGGTCGGCATCGAGATCGTCCCGCAGGGCGACCTCGCGGTGCCGGAGGCGGAAGAGCCGTTCGGTACGTTCATCGAGAACGCGCTGACCAAGGCCCGCCATGCGTCGCGGCTCACCGGACTGCCGGCGATCGCCGACGATTCCGGCCTGTGCGTGCGCGTGTTGCGCGGCGCGCCGGGCGTCTATTCGGCGCGCTATGCGCAGCGCGCGGGCCGCGACAAGGGCGACGCGGCGAACAACGGGTATCTCGTCGAGCAGCTGCGCGGCGTCGCCGACCGGCGTGCGTACTACTGCTGCGTGCTCGCGCTCGTTCGCCATGCGGACGATCCGGAACCGCTATTCGCCGAAGGGCGCTGGGCCGGCGAGATCGTCGATACGCCGCGCGGCGAACACGGATTCGGCTACGACCCGTATTTCTACCTGCCGTCGCTCGGCGCGACGGCCGCCGAACTCGAGCCTGCAGTGAAGAACACGCACAGCCATCGCGCGCTGGCGCTGAAGGCGTTGCTCGCGCGGCTCGCGGAGGAAGCATGAGCCAGGCTTCGGACACCGGTGCGCGCGTCGTCGCGACCTTCACGTCGCCCGGCCAGGTGCGCCTCACGTCGCTGCCGCCGCTCGCGCTGTACGTGCATTTCCCGTGGTGCGTGCGCAAGTGCCCGTACTGCGATTTCAACTCGCATGAATGGAAAGGCGAACGGTTTCCGGAAGCCGACTATCTCGACGCGTTGCGCGCCGACCTCGAGCAGGCGCTGCCGCTCGTGTGGGGTCGGCAGGTGCATACCGTGTTCATCGGCGGCGGCACGCCGAGCCTGCTGTCGGCGGCCGGCCTCGACCGGATGCTGTCCGACGTGCGCGCGCTGCTGCCGCTCGACGCCGATGCCGAGATCACGCTCGAGGCGAACCCGGGGACCTTCGAAGCCGCGAAGTTCGCGCAGTTCCGCGCAAGCGGCGTGAACCGCCTGTCGGTCGGCATCCAGAGCTTCAACGAAGCGCACCTGAAGGCGCTCGGCCGGATTCACGACACCGCGCAGGCCCGCGCGGCCGTCGAGATCGCCGCGAAGAACTTCGACAACTTCAACCTCGACCTGATGTTCGCGCTGCCGAACCAGACGCTCGACGAATGCCGCACCGACATCGAGACCGCGCTGTCGTTCGCGCCGCCGCACCTGTCGCTGTATCACCTGACGCTCGAGCCGAATACGCTGTTCGCGAAGTTTCCGCCGGTCGTCCCCGACGACGACGCGTCGGCCGACATGCAGGAATGGATCCACGCGCGCACGGCCGACGCCGGCTACGGGCGCTACGAAGTATCCGCGTACGCGAAGCCGAATCATCAGTGCAAGCACAACCTGAACTACTGGCGCTTCGGCGACTATCTCGGGATCGGCGCGGGCGCGCACACGAAGCTGTCGTTCCCGAACCGGGTCCTGCGGCAAGCGCGCTACAAGCATCCGGCAACCTTCATCGAACAGGCGAAGGCCGGCACGGCCGTGCAGGAAGAGCGTGAAGTCGGCGCGCGCGACCTGCCGTTCGAATTCATGCTGAATACGCTGCGGCTCGTCGAGGGCTTTCCCGTGCACAGCTTCGTCGAACGCACGGGCCTGCCGATGAGCACGATCGAGCCGGCGTTGAAGGAAGCGGAACGGCGTGGGCTGATCACGCGCGATTTCACGCAAATCGCGCCGACGCCGCTCGGCCAGCGTTTTCTCAACGACCTGCAGGAATTGTTCCTGCGCGACGACTGAACGGATGAACGCGGCGGCATTTCGGTTACAATGCCGCCTCGTGTGGAAGCGTGGCCGAGCGGTTTAAGGCACTGGTCTTGAAAACCAGCGACGGGAAACTGTCCGTGAGTTCGAATCTCACCGCTTCCGCCAGGAAGTTCGCCGAACCCCGTCCATTCGCAGAATGACGGGGTTTTTGTTTGTCCGCACGCGTGCGCCCCGCACGTTCCGACGCATCGCGCCGGATGCCGTTACAATCCCGCGCTCCGATTCGCGAAACGGGAAATCCACGTCATGAAGCCCTTCCTCGTCTCGTCGCTCGTCGCCGTGCTGGCCGCCGTCAGCGCGCATGCGGCGGCCGACACCGCCTCCGGCAGCGACGCACAGGCGTCGTGCGCGATCGCGTACGTGACCGGCGTCGGCGGTTCGCCGCGCGGCCTGAGCGAGTATCTCGCGAGCCCGTCGCCATACAACTACCTGAAGGACAACGAGCTTCAGTGCAAGGTGGGCGACGACGGACGCACGTCGAACTGCACCGGCGTGACCTACCTGCGCAACGAACAGGTCAGCGTGTACGACGATTCCGACCCGGCGACGCTGACCGTCGTCGCGCGTGTGGAACTCGATCATGGCCAGAAGTATCCGGTGATCGTCGTCGTGCAGCGCAAGGACGCGCGCTGCAAGCAATGATGCGAAAAATACGATGATCCCCGTTTCCGTCGCCCGCTGATGGAATCGGCGCCGGATCGTCGACGCGTCGAAGCGACAGGGTGCGAGCGTCCCGGACGCCTGCCGTCGCACACCGCCTGACGCCTCCCGGCCCGCCCCGTCATCGCCTAGAATTCGTTCAACACGGCGACACGAACGCCGCCGCGTATTCGATGTATTCGATGCCGCACGCGCCACCCCTGCGCGCGGCACACGGAGATCGCCATGACCGACCTGTCGACCGCGACGGACCACGTCGATTACGAAGGCTTCGAGATCCATGTCGTGCCGGCCGCGATGCCCGGCAGCGACACGCGCTATACCTACACCGGCTACGTGTGCCATCCGGGCGTGAATCCCGCGCTGCCCGGCCACGCGGTGCCGTTCCACGCGGATGGCGAAGAAAGCTTCGCGAGCGTCGACGAGGCGACCCACGAAGCCGTGCACATCGGCAAGAGCATCATCGACGGCACGCACCCCGACCTGTCGGTCCTGTCGCTCGTGACGCACGGCTTCTGACGCGGCCGGAACGCATCGCCGACGATTCCCCGGAAGGCTGCCGAGGTGGCCGCATCGGCTGACCGCGCCGCGCGGCCGGACGATTGCAGCGTGCCGCGACTTTCAACCTTCCAGCACGCGTCCGCTGCGGACGCCGCCACATGTCGCGTCACATCGCGGTGCACGACGCGCGTGGCTCGACGGGGCGTCCGGCCGGTATCATCTGCGAGCGCAACGACCGGTCCCGTGCGCTATGCGTTTCCCCCCATATCGCCTCGCGTCGGTACGCCTATCATTTTTTTATCGTCCCTCCCGGCCATCACGTCATGCGCCCCCTTCCCCGTCCGTGCGTCGCCCGGCTGCGTGTTGCCGCGCTGGCCGTCGTCGCCCTGCTCGCCGCGTGCACGATCACGCCGCCTTCGTCGTTACGCTCGGTCGTGACGATTCCGTCGGTCATACGCAGCGGCAATCTCGACCAGTATCGCGTCGAGGTCGCGCACCGCGTCGCCGAACGCAATCCGTCCGGCATGCTGCACGGCACACCGCAGGCCATGCTGCGTTCGCTCGTCGTCGTGGCCTTCACCGTCGATGGCAACGGCCGCGTGATCAACGCATCCGTCTATCGCAGCAACGGCGACAGCGAGGCGGAAGCGCTCGCGCTCGCGTCGCTGCGCCGCTCGGC
Organism: Burkholderia sp. AcTa6-5; assembly: GCF_017815075.1. Taxonomy (NCBI): domain Bacteria; kingdom Pseudomonadati; phylum Pseudomonadota; class Betaproteobacteria; order Burkholderiales; family Burkholderiaceae; genus Burkholderia; species Burkholderia sp. AcTa6-5. Next base: position 76,807 of record NZ_JAGIQE010000016.1, read on the forward strand.
GCCGCTGCCGGCGCCGCCGTCGCGGCTGCTCGACGGCAACGGTCGGCTCGAACTGATGGAAGGCTGGCTCTTCAACGACGACGGCCACTTCCAGCTGCAAAGCACCGCGTCCGCGCAGGCGCAATCGATCGACTGACGCGCCGCCGCGGCCCGATTGCCGGGGGGCGGCAGCGCTGGCTATAATTTTCCGCACTCGCGCGGCCATCACGCCGCGCGCGCGTTCGCGCGCCCCACCCGGCAAGCGAGCCGACCACGCCGGCACCGGGCGGCGGCGACGTATCCGTCTCCATCGTCGACCGGCGGGTGACGTCCGCGCCACGGCGCGCGTCCACGCCGCCACCGCGTCATCCGCATCAATCATTTGCCCGGCTGCGCCCGGCAGGCAGTCGCCTGCCCCAGCGCACGCCCAGCCGGCTGCCCCAACGACAAAACGGAGACATCCATGTCCGCATCCCCCGCAACCGTTGCACACGCAACCGGTTCGGCCGGCGCCGTCAGCCACCGGCGCATCGTGTTCGCGAGCTTCATCGGCACCGCGATCGAGTTCTACGATTTCTACGTGTACGCGACGGCCGCCGCGCTCGTCATCGGCCCCGTATTCTTCCCGCACGGCTCCGCGACGGCGCAAGCGCTGTCCGCGTTCGTCACGTTCGGGATCGCGTTCATCGCGCGTCCGATCGGCTCGTTCCTGTTCGGGCACTTCGGCGACCGCATCGGCCGCAAGTCGACACTCGTCGCATCGCTGCTCGTGATGGGCGTGTCCACTACCGCGATCGGCTTCGTGCCCGGCTACGACGCGATCGGCGCGCTCGCGCCGGTGCTGCTGTGCGTGCTGCGCTTCGGCCAGGGAATCGGCCTCGGCGGCGAATGGGGCGGCGCTGCGCTGCTCGCGACCGAGCACGCGCCGCAAGGCAAGCGCGGCTGGTTCGGGATGTTCCCGCAACTGGGGCCGTCGGTCGGCTTCCTGATGTCGAACGGGCTGTTCTTCGCGCTCGCGCTGTCGCTGTCCGACGCGCAGTTCCGCAGTTGGGGCTGGCGCATCCCGTTCCTCGTCAGCGCGGTGCTCGTCGCGCTCGGCCTGTACGTGCGGCTCAAGATCACCGAAACGCCCGCGTTCCAGGCAGCGCTCGACCGCAACGAGCGCGTGCGCGTGCCGGTCGCGACGCTCGTCACGCAGCACTGGCGGCCGACGCTGCTCGGCGCGCTCGCGATGGTCGTCTGCTACACGCTGTTCTACATCTCGACGGTGTTCTCGCTGTCGTACGGCGTGTCGGCGCTGCATATTCCGCGCCAGAGCTTCCTCGGCCTGCTGTGTTTCGCGGTGGTCTTCATGGGCGTCGCGACGCCGCTGTCCGCATGGGCGTCGGACCGCTTCGGCCGCAAGCCGGTGCTGGTCGTCGGCGCGATCGCCGCGCTGCTGTCGGGGTTCGCGATGGAACCGCTGCTCGGCAGCGGCTCGATGCCGCTCGTCGCGCTGTTCCTGACGATCGAGCTGTTCCTGATGGGCGTGACGTTCGCACCGATGGGCGCGCTGCTGCCCGAATTGTTCCCGACCAACGTCCGCTACACGGGCGCGGGCGTCGCGTACAACCTCGGCGGAATCCTCGGCGCGTCGATCGCGCCGTATATCGCGCAACTGCTGGTTGCGCGCGGCGGGCTGTCGTGGGTCGGCGGCTATGTGTCGGTGGCGGCGGCGATCAGCCTGATCGGCGTGCTGCTGATGCGCGAGACGCGCGACGCGTCGCTCGTCTGACCCTTCGGGGCGACCCGGGTTGTACGACGGCGGGCGCTGCCTATACTCGATCCTGGGCGCGTCGTTGCGCGCCCGGAGATCCCGCCCCGACAGGAGCCGCCGCCATGAATATCCGCCTTGCCAATGCCGATCTCGTGCTGATCCTTGCGCTCGCGCTCGGTGGCGCGCTGCTGCTCGCGCTGCGGTTTCGGCCGAAAACCTGGCGCGGCCTCGTGTTCGAGGCGCTGCTGGCGAATCTGGCGGCCATCGCCGCCGTCGTCACGGTCGAAGCGCTGCTCGCCTGACCGCGGCCGCCGCGCCGCGTCAGGCGGACAGCCGCGCGCGCACCGTGCCGTAGGCGGGGCAGACCGTATCGATCGCCTCCAGCGCCTCGTCGACGGTCGGCATCGCGCCCGGCTCGCCGATCGACAGCGCATTCGGCACGCCGCCGATCCCGCAATGGTGGCGCGACGTCGCGACGAAAATCATCACGGTGGGCCGCTGCAGTGCGTGCGCCATGTGCACGAACCCGGTATCGACGCCCACCACGAGCGCGGCCCGACCCAGCGCCGCGCCGAGCTCACGCACCGTCATCGCCGGTAACACGATCGCGCCCGGCGCCCGCGCGGCGATATCCCGTGCATCGTCGTGCTCGGCCGCCGATCCCCACGGCACCAGCACGCGCACGCCGCGCGCCATCATCTGCGTCGCAAGGGCGGCCCAGTGTCCGGGCGGCCACTTCTTGTCGGGATTGGACGTCGCATGGAACAGCAGCATGAACGGCCCGCCGTCGGTCACGGCGGCGGGCAGGCTCGCATCCTGCGGCGCGACGATGCCGTGCGTGGCAGGCCCTTCCGGCACGTAGCCCAGCGCTTCGCCGGCACTCACCCGCATCCCGTGCCATGCGTCGCAGTCCGGCCGCGGACCGAAACGGTGCGAATACGCGAAGCGCGCGCCCGTTTCGCCGAGATCCTGCGTCTGGTAGCCGAAGCGACGCGCGCCACGCGCCAGCGACGAAATGATCGCGCTCTTGTACACGCCGTGCAGATCGATGATCGCGTCGTAGCGGTGCGCACGCAGCGCGCCGATCGATGCCGAGATCGCCTTCAGGTCGCCTGCGTTGCGCATTTTTTTGAAGCGGCGCAGCGGCGCGCACAGAACGGCGCTCACGCCCGGATGCCAGCGTACGACCTCCGCGCACGATTCGTCGACGGCCCAGTCGACCGTCACGCCGGGGAACGCGCGATGCAGGTCGGCGACGACAGGCAGCGTCTGGACGACGTCGCCGAGCGACGTCACTTTCACGATAAGGATTCGTTTCACGATTTGCGGGAATTCTCGACTGGCCATCTTGGCATGCTAACGACGGTTGCTATGTCCAGACATTACGCGAACATTACATTTGCAACAAATTGCATCTCTTTTGTGAATTTTTGTCGTCCTGCGCGGCGCGTCGTCGGCCCCGCTGGCATCGGTTCCTTTTTATAATCCACTCTTTGCCCTCCGGCCGAGCCCATGCCGCGCCCCGTCCTTCCCGCGCTGTTTCCCGCCCTTACCCGCCGCTCGCTGCGAATCTGGCGCCAGTATGGTGTTTTCTGGCTCGGCGCGATCGTCGTCGGCCTCGCGGCCGTCCTGTATGCCCGATTGATCGACTGGGGCTACGAGACTTTCCGCGCGATGCGCGATCACGCCGTCTGGCTGCCGCTGCTGCTGACGCCGGCGATCGCCGCGTTGTCGGCATGGATCACGCGCCGCTTTTTCCGCGGCGCCGAGGGCAGCGGCATCCCGCAGGTGATCGCGACGCTGCATGCGCGCCCGAGCGCATTCGGCGCCCGGCTGCTGACGCTGCGCATCCTGTTCGGCAAGGTGCTGATCTCGTTCCTCGGCATCCTCGGCGGCTTCACGATCGGCCGCGAAGGGCCGACCGTGCAAGTCGGTGCGGCGCTGATGTTCAACCTGCGGCGCTTCTACCCGCGCTCGAACGCGCAGATCGAACGCCAGCTCGTGCTGGCCGGCGCGGCGGCCGGGCTGTCGGCCGCATTCAATACGCCGCTCGCAGGCATCGTGTTCGCGATCGAGGAACTGACCCGCAGCTTCTCCGCGCGCGCCAGCGGCGTACTGATTACCGCGATCATCCTCGCCGGCGTCGTCGCGCTCGGGCTGAACGGCAACTACACGTATTTCGGCACGATCAACGCCGGGCTCCATTTCCCGAAGCTGCTGGCGGTCGCGGTGCTGGTCACCGCGATCGTGACGGGCATCGCGGGCGGCCTGTTCTGCTGGTTGCTGCTGAACACGGGGCGCTGGCTGCCCGCGCGACTGCTGGGCCTGTATCGCGAGCGGCCGGTCGCGTTCGCCGCGCTGTGCGGCTTCACGATCGCCGTCGTCGGGCTCGTGTCCGGCGGCACGACGTTCGGCAGCGGCTATGCGGAGGCGCGCGGCCTGCTCGATGGCAGTCAGCAGCTGTCGGTGTTCTATCCGCTCCTGAAGATGGTGTCGATGGTCGCGTCGTACCTGCCGGGCATCCCGGGCGGGATCTTCGCGCCGTCGCTGTCGATCGGCGCCGGCTTCGGCAACGTGCTGCATGCCGTGTTCAGCAACATGAGCCTGCCGATGCTGATCGCGCTCGCAATGGTCGGCTATCTGGCCGCCGTCACGCAGTCGCCGATCACGTCGTTCGTGATCGTGATGGAAATGATCAACGGTCATGCGCTCGTGATTTCGCTGATGGCGACTGCACTGGTATCGAGCCGGGTATCGCGCTTTTTTGCGCCGCCGCTGTACGAAACGCTCGCGCAGCGCTATCTCGCGCCGCCCGCCGCGCCGGCCGCGGCAACCACTGCGGCCGCGGCAGGCAACATGACCGACGTGACCGAACCGCGGGATGCAACCGCGGCCCCCGCCGATCCGCTCGACACGCTGCGCGACGAAGGCGGCGACGAGCCGGCCGCTGCGGCGCCGGGCGACAGCGCCGCGGACACGGCGGCGCCGCACGATGCCGGGCCGGCTGCAACCGATGCAAACGGCCCGACGCAACAGCACGGCCCGCGCGACGCTCAGTAGATCACGACGGGCGCCGGCCGGTAGTAGACCGGCCGCGCCGGCACGACGATGCACCCGGCCAGCGTGATCGCGACGAGCGCGATGGCGATTGCGGTTCTTTTCATCGCGCCTGCCTCAAGCCCAGTGGCCGCGCGTCCAGAACCAGTTCGGACCGCGCTGGTCCCAATGCCCGGGCACCCATTGCATGCCGACGCGCTCGGCCTCCCAGTGGCCGCCGATCCACACGTAGCGGCCATGGTCCCAGTGCCAGTGCCCGCGGTCCCACACGTAGCCGACGCGCGTGGCCGGTACGACCTCGTAGCGCACGGGCGGCGGCGCATTCGGCGCGACGACGACGATTTCCTCAGGGCGCACGGCGACCGGCTCCGCGATGACCATGCGCCCCTGCGGCGCGATCACGGGCGTGCCGACGAGAATCTCGTCCGCGTGCACGGCGAACGGTGCGACGACGGCTGACAGGCCCGCGGCGAACAGCGCGAGCGAAACGATACGACGTGAAACGGTAGAGACAGCCATCACAACCTCCTGGTTGAACAACACACGTGAGCGTATTCGTTCAATGCGGGAGGGGCGATGACGGCCGACAGGCGTCGTGTTACGGCGTGCCCGAAAGTGCAACAGGGCGTAAGACGCGCACGGCGGCGGGCGCCGCCGTGCGGAAGGACACACGCTGAGCGTCAGGCTTGCGGGATCTCGATCTTCACTTCGAGGACTTCGAGGTCGTCCTGGCGCTCGAGGCTCACGCGGATGTCATCGTCCGAAATATGGACGTACTTCGAGATGACCGCGACGAGCTCTTTCTGCAGCGCCGGCAGGTAATCGGCCGGCGGCCGGCCGCCGACCCGCTCGTGCGCGATGATGAGCTGCAGGCGCTCCTTCGCGACCGATGCGGACTTCTTCTTCTCGCCGAGGAGAAACGAAAGGATGGACATGGGCGGCCTCCGTTACTTGCTGCCGAAGAGGCGCTGCAGCAGGCCCGGCTTCTGGTAATCGGTGAAGCGCAGCGGCTTGTCCTCGCCGAGAAAGCGGGCGACGACGTCCTTGTACGCTTCCGCGACGTCGGTGCCGTCGATATGCACGGCCGGCAGACCCTGGTTCGACGCATGCAGCACGGCTTCCGATTCGGGCACCACGCCGATCAGCTTGATGCGCAGGATCTCGCTGATGTCCTCGAGCGACAGCATCTCGCCTTCGCTCACGCGCTTCGGGCTGTAACGCGTGATCAGCAGGTGTTCCTTGATCGGCTCCTTGCCTTCGGTCGCGCGCTTCGTCTTCGACGACAGGATGCCGAGAATGCGATCCGAGTCGCGCACCGACGACACTTCCGGGTTCGTGACGATCAGCGCTTCATCCGCGAAGTACATCGCGTGCAGCGCGCCGGCCTCGATACCGGCCGGCGAATCGCAGACGATGTATTCGAAGTCCATCGCGACGAGGTCGTTCAGCACCTTCTCGACGCCGTCGCGCGTCAGCGCATCCTTGTCGCGCGTCTGCGACGCCGGCAGGATGAACAGGTTCTCGCACTTCTTGTCCTTGATCAGCGCCTGGTTCAGGTTCGCTTCGCCCTGGATCACGTTCACGAGGTCATACACGACGCGACGCTCGCAGCCCATGATGAGATCGAGGTTGCGCAGGCCGACGTCGAAGTCGATCACGGCCGTCTTGTGGCCGCGCAGCGCGAGACCCGACGCGAAGCTCGCGCTCGTCGTCGTCTTGCCCACGCCGCCCTTGCCCGAGGTCACCACGATGATTTTTGCCATTTACCCAATACCCTGTGTTCGTCAATGAGAGCCGATCGATCCGGAGCGCACCGCGTGAATCACGTCAGGCGCAGCGGTTCGATCATCAGTTTTTCCTCTTCGAGCCGGATCTGTACCGATTTGCCCAGTACGTCGGCGGGCAGCGGGTTCTCGGTCGTTCGATAGATACCCGCGATCGAAATCAGTTCCGGTTCGAGACACGTGCAGAAAATGCGCGCGTCGTGATTGCCGTGCACGCCCGCGAGCGCGCGGCCGCGCAACGGCGCGTAGATGTGGATATTGCCTTCCGCGATGATTTCCGCGCCGTGACTGACCGGCGCGAGCACCACGAGGTCTCCTTTCGCGTAAATCTGCTGCCCCGAACGCAACGGCCGGTCGATCACCAGCGTCTGGCCGCCGGCCTGCACGAGTGTCGGCGCGGGTTCCGACGGCTGTTCGGGCGCCGCTGCGGCTGCCGCAGCGGCGGCGGGCTCGACGGCTGGCACGGCCGCCGGTTCCGCTTCGTCGGCCGGTTTCGCGGCCGGCGCGCGGCGATCGCGCGCCTCCAGCAACGGCAGGCCGGCTTCCCCCGCCCAGCCCTGCGTTGCCAGTGCGACGACGCCCACCGGACGCATCCGCACGTCGTTCAGCATCTGGCGGATGTCCGCGAGCGCGACGCGCTCGCCGTCAGCCAGGCGGCGGACGTCGATTGCGACGACATCGTCGGCGAAAAACTCGGGAGTCGCTTCGAAGCGCTTGACCAGTTCGGTACGCAACGCGTCGAGATCGGTCGTCTTCACGGTGAACAGCAACGTATCGACCGATCCGCTGCGCAGCTCGAAGAATGGCGATTTTTTAAGCGACATGGACACTCTGCAAAAATTTTTTGCGTATTTTACAGGCGTCCACGCGAGCGGCCATTATTTTTGGGACTCGGGATTGCGGCGGCCCGGGCGGACGCGCAATCGGCAGGCGGGCAGGCCGGCGGGCGATCGGGCTTTCGTCGCGCCGCGCGGCGGGCTATTTCGAGGTCGGGTCAGTGCTTCACCTGCGACACGAACAGCGATTTCATCGCGCCGGGCATCCGCGCGATCGGCGCATGTTCACCGGTGTTGCCGAAACCGGCACGCTCGTAGAAGCGGATCGCGTTGCGGTTCGCATCGGCGATCCACGCGTAGACGTCGGTGGCGCCGCGCTCGGCGAGCCATGCGGTGGCCGTCTCCAGCAGCAGCACGCCGCCGCGCAGATGACGCACCGCATGCGCGACCCACAGTTCGCTGACGAACGCGCGCCGATCGGGCGTGTTGTCGAAATACGCGCCGATCATGCCGGCCGGGTGGCCTTCGGTGTACAGCAGGAAAGTCGTCGACTCGTCGGACACGGCGCGCTGCGCGGCGATCGCCGACGCCGCGTCCGTTTCGACTGTCAGCAATTCGGCCTCCGGCGCTTCGCCGGGCGCATAGGGCTCACGCAGCGATGCGGCGCGGAGTTCGCGATACACGCCGCCCTGATCGGCAGCGATACGACGAACGGTCAAGGTCGAACTCATGCAGGCACAGCCCCCTTCGGACAGCAAGCTAGTAGCTTCAACCGAAAGCGGGGCATGAGTCAAATCGTAATTTTCAAATGGCAGCGCGGATCGAAAGGCGGCAGATGTCATCAGCGACGACTCGCGGCGCCCGGTGTGCAGGTGCAGCATCGGGGCATCGGGGCATCGACGCGCGCGACGACGGGACGGTGGGCGCGATCGCGTGATCCGGCGCTTTGCGTCGTTCTCCTTGCGATGCGCGGCCGACCGGTTTGGCACTGCGTTGGAACGTGTCGCCGTGGTCGTAATGCTACGTAATATAAGCCAAAGAAAAGCGCGCGGCGCCCCTGCTTCGGCGGCCTCGTTATTGCGATGCAACATTCGTTGCAGCCCCGTCACACCGGCCTGTGCGCGCCGCACGCCGAGCCAATCGTCCGACGAAGGCGCCGCCGCGCGGATCGATGCGCCGTCGTCAGCACGTTTCAATCGGCGCGTAGCGGCCCCTCCCGCCCTCCGGCCCGCGCACCTCGTCGTTTGGAGCGCCACGCCTAGCGCGGGGGTTTGGCAAGTGCGCGCACCAGTCGTATAACAGGCAGAACCGGGCAACGATCCGGCGCTGCCGCGCGCGTCGCGGACCACGAGGATTCGAACAATCTTGCATGCGGTCACCTGCGGGCCGGCCGACTGGAGGGAGACAATGACAATGACCGACGGATCGGCCTCGGGCTGGTCGGATGGCAAGCGTTACCTGTGGCTGCTCGGCGCGCTGACGATCACGCTGCCGATCCTCGCCGCGCAGCTCGCGCTGGCGACGGGCCTTCACGTGTTCTGGTGGTTCGGCCCGCTGTTCGCGTTCGGCGTGATCCCGATCCTCGACACGCTGATCGGCGACGATCGCGACAATCCGCCCGAAGCGGTCGTGCCGCACCTCGAACGCGCGCGCTATTACCGATACATCGTCTATCTCGCGACGTTCGTCGAATACGTTGCGTTCTTCATGTGCGTGTGGATCGTGGGCACGCACGCGCTCGCGTGGTACGACTACGTCGGCTTCGCGCTGTCGCTCGGCGCCGCAACGGGCATCTCGATCAACACCGCGCACGAGCTCGGGCACAAGACCGACCGCTTCGAACGCTGGCTCGCGAAGATCACGCTCGCGCCGGTCGCGTACGGCCACTTCTACGTCGAGCACAATCGCGGCCATCACGTGCGCGTCGCGACGGCCGAGGATCCGGCGAGCGCGCGCTACGGCGAGTCGTTCTGGGCGTTCCTGCCGCGTACGGTGACCGGCAGCATCCGCTCGGCGTGGCGGCTCGAACAGGCGCGCCTCGAACGGCTCGGGCATTCGCCGTGGACCTGGCGCAACGAAGTACTGCATGCATGGGCGATGACCGCCGTCGTGTGGGGCATCGCGATCGCGATGGCCGGCAAGGTCGTGATCCCGTTCCTCGTGATCCAGGCCGTCTACGGCGCGTCGCTGCTCGAAGTGGTGAACTACGTCGAGCACTACGGGCTCGGCCGCCGCAAGCTGCCGAACGGGCGCTACGAACGCTGCACGCCGCAGCATTCGTGGAACAGCAATCACGTCGTCACGAATCTGTTCCTGTACCAGTTGCAGCGGCACGCCGACCATCACGCGAATCCGACGCGCTCGTACCAGGCGCTGCGCCACTTCGACGATGCGCCGCAATTGCCGGCCGGCTACGCGACGATGATCCTGTTCGCGTACGTGCCGCCGCTCTGGTATCGCGTGATGAACCCGCGGGTCGTCGCGCACTATCGCGGCGACATGGCGCAATCGAATATCAAGCCGGCGATCCGCGACAGGGTGCTGGCGCAGTATCCGGCGGCGGGCTGATGGGTCGGCAGCACTGTGTAGAAGCCGGCGAGCGCTGCTTCAGACGGTCGGCGCGCCGGCATCCGGTTTCGCAGGCGCACGGTGCGGCAGCGACGCCGTCACCCGATTTCCGGCAACGCGAACATGGCCCGGTGACGACGGCAATCGGCCGGTCAGCAATGCAAAACCTTCAGGACTTCCGACAGTCAGTGCCGCACGGGCGACCGTATTCGTCATGCAGCGAGCCTGCATCGAAGAGGCGGCACGATCGCGCCGCTATCGTCCGGCACGACGCGATGCGCCCGTAGCCGCCTGTCGTCACCGCATCCGCAATCGACGCACTGCACCGACGACCCAAAACGAAAAACCCCTTGATCCTTTCGGATCAAGGGGCTTCGTATTTTGGCGGAGAGGGTGGGATTCGAACCCACGGTACGGGGAAACCGTACGCCTGATTTCGAGTCAGGTACATTCGACCACTCTGCCACCTCTCCTTCCTTACTGCATTTCGCGGCTGGTCGTTTCCGCGAGAAAAAGATTATAAGACGATCGATTCGCGGCTGACAAGCCCTTTCTGCAAATTTTTTGCGAGGGCGCGAAAGACCGGCGTTACGACGCCTGCACCGGCGCGTCGATCCGCTCCATGCCGCCCATGTACGGACGCAGCACTTCCGGCACCGTGACCGAGCCGTCCGCGTTCTGGTAGTTCTCCAGCACCGCGACGAGCGTGCGGCCGACCGCCAGGCCCGAACCGTTCAGCGTATGCACGAGCTCCGGCTTGCCCTGCGCGTTGCGGAACCGAGCCTGCATCCGGCGCGCCTGGAACGCCTCGGTGTTCGAGCAGCTCGAGATCTCGCGATAGGTGTTCTGCGCGGGCAGCCATACCTCGAGGTCGAACGTCTTCGCGGCCGAGAAGCCCATGTCGCCCGTGCACAGCGTGATCACGCGGTACGGCAGGCCGAGCTTCTGCAGGATCGCTTCCGCGTGGCCGACCATCTCGTCGAGCGCCGCGTACGACGTTTCCGGCGCGACGACCTGCACCATCTCGACCTTGTCGAACTGGTGCTGACGGATCATCCCGCGCGTGTCGCGGCCGTACGAACCGGCTTCCGAGCGGAAGCACGGCGAATGCGCGGTGAGCTTGATCGGCAGCGCCGACGCGTCGACGATCGACTCGCGCACGGTGTTCGTCAGCGAAATCTCGGACGTGGAGATCAGGTATTGCGTGACCGTGTTTTCCGCACCGCCCTTCTCGACGCGGAACATGTCGTCCGCGAATTTCGGCAACTGGCCCGTGCCGTACAGGATCTCCGGGTTCACGATGTACGGCGTATACGTTTCGGTATAGCCGTGCTGCTGCGTGTGCGTGTCGATCATGAACTGCGCGAGCGCGCGGTGCAGGCGCGCGATCGGGCCGCGCAGCATCGTGAAGCGCGCCCCGGCGAGCTTCGCGCCCGTCTCGAAATCGAGGCCGAGCGGGGTGCCGACGTCGACGTGATCCTTCACTGCGAAGTCGAACTGCCGCGGCGTGCCCCAGCGGCGCGCCTCGACGTTGTCGGCTTCGTCCTTGCCGACCGGCACGCTGTCGTGCGCGACGTTCGGCATGCCCAGCATCAGGTCGGACAGGCGCGCCTGGATCTCGCCGAGCTTGGCTTCCGACGCCTTCATGTCATCGCCGATCCCGCTGACCTCGGCCATCACGGCCGACGTGTCCTCGCCCTTGCCCTTCATCGCGCCGATCTGCTTCGACAGGCTGTTGCGGCGCGCCTGGAGCTCTTCGGTGTGGGTCTGGATCGCGCGGCGTTCCGCTTCGAGTGCGGAGAACGCGGCGACGTCGAGGGTGTAGCCGCGATCGGCGAGGCGCTTGGCGACGCCGTCGAGGTCTTTGCGCAGCAACTGGATGTCGAGCATGGGAGGACTTGGAAAATCGTTGTGTAAGACGGGAATTCTAACGCACCGCGCGGCCGCCACGGCGTCGGCCGGACGGACAATGCCGCAAATGGGCAGCCATGGCAGTATCGCATTCGCGGTCCGCCGCATCGGCAGCCGGCGAATTGCTGCGCGCGTGGCCATGACGGATCGCACCACGCCCGCGCCGGCCGGCGGCAACCGAATCGGGCGGAGCGCCGGCTCCGCGTCACAGCTCCCAAGGAATCCGATGACCATCGAACTCGACAAGGATGTCCGCGACCGCGCGATCGCGTCGCTGCAACGTTATTTCACAGAAAACATGGACGAGCCGATCGGCAACATCCAGGCCGGCGCGCTGCTGCATTTCTTCATTCAGGAAGTCGCGCCGGCGATCTACAACCTCGCGATCGCCGACGCGCAGGAACGCCTGCATGCACGGGTCGCCGAACTCGACATCGAATGCCACGAAGAGCCGTTCGAATACTGGAAGAAACAGCAGCCCGCCCGCAAGCGCTGACGCCTGAGCGGCGGCGCGGATCGAACCGGCGCGCGCGGCGCCGTCAATCCTTCTTGCCGGCCTCGCGATCGAGCTCGCGCAGCCAGGCGAGCTTCTCGGCGATCTTCGACTCGAGCCCGCGCGGCACCGGCTGATACCAGCGCGGCTCGCGCATCCCGTCCGGCAGGTACGTCTCGCCGGCCGCGTACGCGTTCGGCTCGTCGTGCGCGTAACGATAAGCGTGGCCGTAGCCGAGTTCCTTCATCAGCCTGGTCGGCGCGTTGCGCAGGTGCACGGGCACCTCGCGCGACTTGTCCTGCTTCACGAACGCCATCGCCTGGTTGAACGCGTTGTAGCCGGCGTTGCTCTTCGCCGCGCACGCGAGATAGATCACTGCCTGCCCGAGCGCGAGTTCGCCTTCCGGCGAGCCGAGCCGCTCGTAGGTTTCGGCCGCGTCGTTCGCCACCTGCAACGCGCGCGGGTCGGCCAGGCCGATGTCTTCCCACGCCATCCGCACGATGCGCCGCGCGAGATACTTCGGATCCGCGCCGCCGTCGATCATCCGGCAGAACCAGTACAGCGCGCCGTCCGGGCTCGACCCGCGCACCGACTTGTGCAGCGCCGAAATCTGGTCGTAGAAGTTGTCGCCGCCCTTGTCGAAGCGCCGCGCGTTCAGCGTCATCGCGTTGCTGACGAAATCGGCATCGATCGTCGCGACCCCGGCCGACGTCGCCGCCGTCTGCGCCTGTTCGAGCAGGTTCAGGAAGCGGCGCGCGTCGCCGTCCGCGTAGCCGACCAGCGTATCGATCGCCTTGTCGTCGAACGCGAGGCCGTCGAGCGCGATTTCCTGCGCACGCTTCAGCAACTGGCGCATCTCGTCATCGTTCAGCGACTTCAGCACGTACACCTGCGCCCGCGACAGCAATGCCGAATTGACCTCGAAACTCGGGTTTTCGGTCGTCGCGCCGATGAAGGTCACGAGGCCCGATTCGACGAACGGCAGCAGCGCATCCTGCTGCCCCTTGTTGAAACGGTGGATCTCGTCGACGAACAGGATCGTGTGGCGGCCGGTACGGTTCAGCGTGTCCTTCGCCTGCTCCATCGACTCGCGGATGTCCTTCACGCCGCCGAGCACCGCGGACAGCGCGATGAACTCGCAGTCGAACGCGAGCGCGGTGAGCCGCGCGAGCGTCGTCTTGCCGACGCCGGGCGGCCCCCACAGGATCATCGAATGCGGCTTGCCCGATTCGAACGCGAGCCGCAGCGGCTTGCCTTCGCCCAGCAAATGCGTCTGGCCGATCACCTCGGCGAGCGTCTTCGGCCGCAGCGCCTCGGCGAGCGGGCGGCGCGGCTCGACTTGAAACAGGTCGGACATGAACCCTCGCTCCACATCAAACGGTCGCGGCCGAACCGGCCGCCGGACCTGACATTATGACAGCCGCGCGAGCGCGCCGCCGGGCCTGGTATCCGCGTCCGTTACACGCGTCCGTTACACGCGTCCGTTACACGCGTCCGTTACACGCGTCCCCAAACAACACGGGCCTGCCGTCGCCGGCAGGCCCGTGTCGGGAAAACGGCGCAGCGAAGGTCAGCCGTTGATCACGTCCGCGCCCTTCGGCACGACGAACTTGAACGTATCGCCCTTCAGCGACGGGTTCGTCTGGATGTTCGTGAAGGTCAGCAGCGTCACGTTGCCGAACACGTCGTGCAGCTCCATCGCAGCAAGCGTGCCGTTGCGGAAACCGATGCCGATCCGCTGGAATTGCGTGTCCTGCGCCTTCGGCAGCATCTCGAGCCATTCGATGCCGCCCTTCTCGCCGGCATCGCGCAGCGTGTAGTTCTTGTCGAGATCGTTGCTGCCGAACAGGATCGCCGCGGGGCTCGCGCCCAGCGCGCCATTCAGCTTGCGCTCGGTAACCTGGTTCAGGTCGCGGTCGTACACGTAGAGCTTGTCGCCGTCGGCTTGCAGCACCTGCTGGTACGGCTTCTGGTACGTCCAGATGAACTTGCCCGGCCGCGCGAACACGAACGTGCCGCTCGAATTGTCGGTGGGCTTCGGCGCGGCTTGCGCGGCGCTCGCGCCCTTGGCCGGCGCCTTGACGATCTGCTGCGTGAAATCGCCCTTCGCCGAACGCACCTGCGACACGAAGGCCTTCAGTTGCTCGGTGCCGCCCGCGAACGCGTGCGTCGCCGCGAGCATCAGCGATGCGCCGGCGAGCGCCGCGCCGAGCCAGCGCCGCGTCGAACGAAGGGAAGGGGCGAACGAAAGTTGCTGCATATTGCGGTTTTCTCCCTGGGTGGCCGGCGCGGCGGGCGCCGCGGACTCATTCCGCGTCGCGCGCCGGCACAAGAATTTCGCGGTTGCCGCTCGACGACATCGCCGACACGAGCCCCGACTGCTCCATCTGCTCGAGCAGCCGCGCCGCGCGGTTGTAGCCGATTCGCAGATGGCGTTGCACGAGCGAGATCGACGCGCGGCGGTTCTTGATGACGATCTCGACCGCCTGGTCGTACAGCGGATCAGACTCGCCGCCGCCTTCGCCGGTTCCCGCGCCGGCCGAGCCCTCGTCGCCGTCGGCGGTGCCGCCTTCGAGCAGACCCTCGACGTAGTTCGGCTCGCCCTGCTCCTTGAGCTTCTCGACGACGCGATGCACTTCATCGTCGGCGACGAACGCGCCGTGCACGCGCACGGGCAGCCCCGAGCCCGGCGGCAGGTACAGCATGTCGCCCATCCCGAGCAGCGACTCGGCGCCCATCTGGTCGAGAATCGTGCGCGAGTCGATCTTCGACGACACCTGGAACGCGATCCGCGTCGGCACGTTCGCCTTGATCAGGCCGGTGATCACGTCGACCGACGGACGCTGCGTCGCGAGGATCAGGTGGATGCCGGCCGCACGCGCCTTCTGCGCGATCCGCGCGATCAGCTCCTCGACCTTCTTGCCGACGACCATCATCAGGTCGGCCAGCTCGTCGATCACGACGACGATGTTCGGCAGGCGGCCGAGCGGCTCGGGATCTTCCGGCGTCAGGCTGAACGGGTTCGGGATCTTCTCCTCGCGCTTCGCCGCCTCGTCGATCTTGTTGTTGTAGCCGGCGAGATTGCGCACGCCGAGCTTGCTCATCAGCTTGTAGCGGCGCTCCATCTCCGCGACCGTCCAGTTCAGCGCATGGCCGGCCTGGCGCATGTCGGTGACGACCGGGCACAGCAGGTGCGGAATGCCTTCGTAGACGCTCATTTCGAGCATCTTCGGATCGATCAGGATCAGGCGCACCTGCTCGGCGGTGGCCTTGTACAGCAGCGACAGGATCATCGCGTTGATCCCGACCGACTTGCCCGAACCGGTCGTACCGGCCACCAGCAAGTGCGGCATCTTCGCGAGATCCGCGCACACCGGCTTGCCGCCGATGTCCTTGCCGAGGCTCAGCGTCAGCGCCGACGACGCGGCCGCATACACCTCGGAGCCGATGATCTCCGACAGGTGCACCGTCTGCCGGCGCTGGTTCGGCAGCTCGAGCGCCATGTAGTTCTTGCCGGGAATCGTCTCGACCACGCGGATCGACACGAGCGACAGCGAACGCGCGAGATCCTTCGCGAGGTTGACGATCTGGCTGCCCTTCACGCCGGTGGCCGGCTCGATCTCGTAGCGCGTGACGACCGGGCCCGGATACGCGGCGACGACGCTCGCCTCGACGCCGAAGTCCTTCAGCTTCTTCTCGATCAGGCGCGACGTGAATTCGAGCGTATCGGCGGAAATCGCTTCCTGCGTCTTCGGTGCCGGGTCGAGCAGCGACACCGGCGGCAGCGTCGAATCGCCCGGCAAGTCGGTAAAGAGCGGCACCTGGCGCTCGCGCTCGACGCGCTCGGACTTCGCCGGCGTGACGACCGGCGGCACGATCGTCACCGGCTCGTGATCCTCGATACGTACGCGCTCTTCCTCGACCTTGCCTTCGCGGCGCACCGCCGCGGCCTCGCCGAGCTTGCGGTCGCGCTCGGCCTCGCGGCGCAGCTTCGCGACGTTGACCGCGGACAGGATCGCACCGCCGACGCGCTCGGCGACCGACAGCCACGAGAAACGGAAATACAGCGACAGGCCGATCGCGAGCGCGATCAGCAGCAGCAGCGTGCCGCCCGTGAAGCCGAACGCATGCGACATCGCACCGGCGACGGCCTCGCCGACGACGCCGCCCGGCGCGCGCGGCAACTGCACCTTCAGCGACCACATGCGCAGCGCCTCGATGCCGTCGCACGCGAGCACGACCAGCACGAACGCGAAGATCTCGGTGAGCCAGCCGATCGGCCGCTCCGGTTCGTCGGGAATCGCGTCGTGGCGCGTGATGCGGCGGTAGTTGACGGCGATGCGCCGCCCGAGCGGCACGATCAGCCAGTAGGCCGACAGGCCGAACAGCAGCAGGATGATGTCGGCCGTCCATGCGCCGACGCGGCCGGCCCAGTTCGAGATGTGATCGACCTGGGCGGCGTGCGTCCAGCTCGGATCGCGCCGGCTGTAGCTCAGCAGGGCCATCACCAGAAAGGCGCAGAGCGCGACCTGGAGAATCCAGCGGATCTCCGTGAGGAGCTTCGACATCCGGTGCGGCAACGCCTGTGCCTGGGCGGAATAAGGAGCTTTTGCCATGAATCCGTATAAAGAGGACGGGCCGTGCGCCCGCCTGTCGTTCGATCGCGCTTATTGTAAACGCTGCACCGGGCCGCCAAGTGTAAATGACGGTTACATAACGGGGACGGCATGCCGAACCGGCGCGGCCGGCCGCCACCGGGCCGGATGCCCGCCCTTGCGACAACGCGCCGCCGCATGGCAGGCTGCCGCCCGGCCCGTTGCCCCGGTACGGACGGCACGCCGCGAAACGCTATCGCCACGATTGAAACTCTCGTTCGGCAGCACAGCAACGGGGCCTTTATAATGCGCGTCTGATACCCATCTATGACGGCATCCCGGTCACCCCGGACCGTCCGGCGAGCCTTACCCCGCCCGCCGCAGCCGCCTTTTACGGATTCGCACATGTCCACGCCCAAACACGCCAAAGTCCTGATTCTCGGTTCCGGCCCCGCCGGCTACACGGCTGCCGTCTACGCGGCACGCGCCAACCTGTCCCCGGTGCTGATCACCGGCATCGCGCAGGGCGGCCAGCTGATGACCACGACCGATGTCGAAAACTGGCCGGCGGACGCGAAGGGCGTGCAAGGCCCGGAACTGATGGCGCGCTTCCAGGAGCACGCGGAGCGCTTCAACACCGAAATCGTCTTCGACCACATCCACACCGCGAAGCTGCACGAAAAGCCGATCCGGCTGATCGGCGACTCGGGCGAATACACGTGCGATTCGCTGATCATCGCGACCGGCGCGTCCGCGCAGTATCTCGGCCTGGCCTCCGAGGAAGCGTTCATGGGCAAGGGCGTGTCGGCCTGCGCGACCTGCGACGGCTTCTTCTATCGCAACCAGGAAGTCGCGGTGATCGGCGGCGGCAACACGGCGGTCGAGGAAGCGCTCTACCTGACCGGCATCGCGAAGAAGGTCACGGTGATCCACCGCCGCGACAAGTTCCGCGCGGAGCCGATCCTGATCGACCGCCTGCTGGAGAAGCAAAAGGAAGGCGTCGTCGACATCAAGTGGGATCACGTGCTCGACGAAGTGACGGGCGAGGAATCGGGCGTCACGGGCCTGCGTATCAAGAACGTGAAGACCGGCGCGACGGAAGACCTGCACGTGCAGGGCGTGTTCGTCGCGATCGGCCACAAGCCGAACACCGACCTGTTCCAGGGCCAGCTGGAGATGAAGGACGGCTACATCCTGACGAAGAGCGGCCTGCAAGGCAACGCGACGTCGACGAGCGTGCCGGGCGTGTTCGCCGCGGGCGACGTGCAGGACAACGTGTACCGCCAGGCGATCACCAGTGCGGGCACGGGCTGCATGGCCGCGCTCGACGCGCAGCGCTACCTCGAAAGCCTGCACGACAAGAAGTAAGCGGGGAGCCTTGCCGTGGCGGGCGCTACAATGGCGTCCGCTGCCGCGAAGCGGGCTCGACCGGAAAGCCGCTGCCGCCGCGCAGCGGCTTTTTTCTGCCCGCGCGCCCGAACGCGCCTGCCCCGTTACCGAATCATGGCGAAGAACCAGCCTCATCCGAGCGATCCCGCGAAGCGGAAGATCGCTGCCCGTCCCGTGACCGCGGCGCCCGCCGCGCCGCCGCCCGCGCCCGATGCGGCCGCGTTGCGCGGCCAGGGCCTCGCGGGCCTCGGCGCATTGCGCAAGTCGCTGCAAGGCGAAGCCGATCGGCGCGAGCGCGCGCGCATCGAAACCGTGCAGGCCGAGCGCAAGGCGGAAGCCGACGCGAACCTGTTCCGCAACGAAATCGGCACGATCCGGCCGCTGAACGCGCCGCCGCGCGCGTCGTCGGGCCGCATGCCGCCCGACCCGGTGCCGAAACAGACGCAGCGCGACGAGGAAGCCGTGCTGAACGCAACGCTGTCCGACGAATTCGATCCCGAGACGCTGCTCGACAGCGACGACTCGCTGTATTACCACCGCCCCGGCATCAGCCGCGACGTCGTGCGCAAGCTGAGAAGCGGCGCATGGATCGTGCAGGCGCAGATCGATCTGCACGGGATGCGGCGCGACGAAGCGCGCGATGCGCTCGCCGAATTCATCCGCGAAGCCGGCAAGAAAGGGCTGCGCTGCCTGCGCGTGATCCACGGCAAGGGGCTCGGCTCGATCGGCAAGGAGCCGGTGCTGAAAGGCAAGGTGCGCGCGTGGCTCGTGCAGAAGGAAGAAGTGATCGCATTCTGCGAGGCGCGCGGCCACGACGGCGGCGCGGGCGCGGTGCTGGTGCTGCTGCAGCCGCACGCGGCGCCGGCCGACCGGGGGCCGCGTGCCGCATCCTAGGCTGACGCTCGCGATCGCGATACTGGAGGCGATCGCTACGCTGGCTTTCGCGATTTCGGGGTTCATCGAGGCGCGCAAGAACCGCCTCGACTCGGTCGGCACGTTCGTCGTCGCGCTCGCGACCGCCTTCGGCGGCGGCACGCTGCGCGACATCCTGCTCGAGCGCCGGCCGTTCTACTGGGTCGTGCACGACGACTACGTGATCGCGATCTTCGTGCTCGCGCTGTTCGCGCCGTTCGTGCTGCGCATGCTGTCGCGGCTGTCGGCCGAACGGTTGCTGCTGATCGCCGACGCGATCGGGCTCGGCATCTTCAGCATCTCGGGCACGTCGATCGCGCTCGACGCCGAGATGCCGCGCTTCATCGCGGTGATGATGGGCGTGATCACCGGCGTGGTCGGCGGGATCGTCCGCGACGTGCTGTGCAACGACATCCCGCTGATCCTGCGCGATTCGCGGCCGTACGCGACCTGCGCGTTCGCCGGCTGCTGGTTCTACCTGCTGCTCGTGTGGCTGCAGTTCGACTCGGTGTACAGCGTGCTGCTCGCGACCGGCTTCATCCTCGTCGCGCGGCTCGCGACGTTCAAGTTCGACGTGCGGTTGCCGCATTGACCTGACCGACGCATCCGCGGACGAATCGTCCGCATCGCGGAAACGAAAAAGGGGCCGTTCATCGAAACGGCCCCTTTGTCTTTCGTTCAGCGCAAGCGTCGCGTCACGCGATCCGCTCTTCCGACGCCGGATCGAACAGCACGGCCTTCGACACGTCGAACAGCAGCGACTGCGTCTGCCCCGGCTGCGGGTTCGCGGCCGGATGCACGCGGCTCACGATCCGCTTGCCGTTCACCTGCGCGAACACGTGCGTGTCCGGACCGGTCGGCTCCGTCACGTCGACGCGCACGTCGATCGGCTGCAGCTTCGACGTCTCGCCGTGATGTGCGTTGCGCGCGTCGGTGATACGCTCCGGACGCAGGCCGAGGATCACCTCGCGGCCGACGTGCGACTTCAGTTTCGCCGCGTCGAACGGCAGGATCAGCGCGCTGCGCGCGAGGCCCGTGTCGATCTCGAGCGCGATCCCGCTGCCCTGCTCGACCAGCTTGCCGTTGATGAAGTTCATCGGCGGCGCGCCGATGAACCCCGCAACGAACAGGTTCGACGGCGAATCGTAGATCTCCTGCGGCGCACCGAACTGCTGGACCACGCCGTCCTTCATCACCGCGATCCGGTCGCCGAGCGTCATCGCCTCGATCTGGTCGTGCGTCACGTAGACGATCGTCGTGCCGAGGCGCTGGTGCAGCAGCTTGATTTCCGCGCGCATCTCGATGCGCAGCTTCGCGTCGAGGTTCGACAGCGGTTCGTCGAACAGGAACAGCGACGGATCGCGCGCGAGCGCGCGGCCCATCGCGACGCGCTGGCGCTGGCCGCCCGACAGTTGGCCCGGCTTGCGGTCGAGCAGATGCTGGATCTGCAGCATCGCCGACACGCGGTCGACGATCTGCTGCTGCTCGTTCTTCGGCACCTTGCGGATGTTCAGGCCGAACGAGATGTTCTCGCGCACCGTCATCGACGGATACAGCGCGTACGACTGGAACACCATCGCGATGTCGCGATCCTTCGGCGACAGGTCGTTGACGACCTTGCCGTCGATGCAGATCTCGCCGCTCGTGACGGTCTCGAGCCCGGCGATCATGTTGAGCAGCGTCGATTTCCCGCAGCCCGAGCCGCCGACCAGGATCAGGAACTGTCCGTCCTCGATCTCGATGTCGACACCCTTCAGGACCGGCACCCCGTTCGGGTAGGTCTTGTACACGTCACGGATGGAAAGGCTTGCCATGCTGTGAATCCTCTGTCTCGTCTCGCGCGGCGCACTCGGGCGCCGCGTCGGGTTCGTTTCGATGCGCCGCGCGTGGTGCGCGGCCGGTTCGTCGTATCGGATAACGCCGCGCCTACCCCTTCACCGCGCCCGCCGTCAGCCCGCGCACGAAGTAGCGGCCGGCGACGATGTAGACGAGCAGCGTCGGCAGCGCGGCGATGATCGCGCCGGCCATGTCGACGTTGTATTCCTTCACGCCCGTCGACGTGTTGACGAGGTTGTTCAGCGCGACCGTGATCGGCATCGAATCGACGCCGGAGAACACGATCCCGAACAGGAAGTCGTTCCAGATCTGCGTGAATTGCCAGATCAGGCACACCATGAAGATCGGCAGCGACACCGGCAGCAGGATCTTCGTGAAGATCGTGAAGAAGCCGGCGCCGTCGATGCGGGCAGCCTTCACGAGTTCGGCCGGCACGCTCACGTAGAAGTTGCGGAAGAACATCGTCGTGAACGCGATCCCGTACACGACGTGCACGAACACGAGGCCCGGAATCGTGTTCGCGAGGCCGAGCATCCCCTGCAGGCGCGCCATCGGCAGCAGGATCACCTGGAACGGGATGAAGCAGCCGACCAGCATCATCGTGAACAGCGCGTCGGCGCCGCGAAAGCGCCAGTGCGTGAGCACGTAGCCGTTGAACGCGCCGATCAGCGAAGAGATCAGCACGGCCGGAATCACCATCTGCAGCGAGTTCAGGAAGAACGGCTTCATGCCGTCGCAGCGCACGCCGGTACAGGCGCCGCTCCATGCCTTCACCCACGGGTCGACGGTCCACGTGGTGGGCGGCGTCAGCAGGTTGCCGGTGCGCAACTGGTCGAGGTCCTTGAACGACGTCGACAGCATCACGTAGATCGGGAACAGGAAATACAGCGCGAACAGGATCAGTGCCGCATAGATCACTGCCCGGCTGATCGTCATCTTAGGCTGCATTGCGGGTGCTCCTCGATTCCATATACATCAGCGGCACCAGCACCGCGACGACGGTCGCGAGCATCATCACCGAGGACGCCGCGCCGAGCCCGAGCTGGCCGCGGTTGAACGAAAACGTGTACATGAACATGGCCGGCAGCGACGACGACGTGCCCGGGCCGCCCGCCGTCAGCGCGACGACGAGGTCGAAGGTCTTGATCGTGATGTGGCAGAGGATCAGCAGCACCGAGAAGAACACCGGGCGCATGCTCGGGATCACGATCTTGCGGTAGATGGTCGGCAGCGTCGCGCCGTCGACCTGCGCGGCCTTGAAGATCTCGCCGTCGACGCCGCGCAGCCCCGCGAGGAACAGCGCCATCACGAAGCCGGTCGACTGCCACACGGCCGCGATCACCACGCAGAAGATCGCCTTGTCCGGATCGTCGAGCCAGCCGAACGAGAAGCTCGTCCAGCCCCAGTCGTGCATCACCTTCTCGAGGCCGAGGCCCGGGTTCAGGATCCACTGCCATGCGGTGCCGGTCACGATGAACGACAGTGCCATCGGGTACAGGAAGATCGCGCGCAGCGCGCCTTCGTTGCGGATCCGCTGGTCGAGCAGGATCGCGAGGAACAGGCCGAGCCCGACGCAGATCGCGATGAACGGGATCCCGAACCAGCCGAGGTTCGCGGCGGAGGTCCACCACACGTCGTTCTGGAACAGGTCCGTGTAACGGCCGAAGCCGTCGAATTCGTAGTTGGGCAACAGCCGCGAGCGGGTCAGCGACAGATAGCCGGTAATCAGGATGAAGCCGTAGATGAACACCACGGCGATCGCGACGCTCGGCGCGAGCACGAGCTTCGGGATCCAGCGATCGGCGAAGGCCGACATCGGCGACGTACGCCGTGCGGCGGCAGCGCCGGATCCGTTTCCGCTAAGAGGGGCAGCCACTTGATTCGACTCCTGGAACGAGGGCGACGCAGGCCGGGCCGGCGCCGGGTACGGCACGGGCCCGCGGGCGAGCCCGTTTGCTGCACATGCAAAAACGCCCGGCCGATGAAGCGTTTCCGGCCGGGCGCCTGGCGCGCGTTACTTGACCTTCGCGGCCTTCGCGAGCGCGGCGACCGCGCTCTTCGAATCCTGCTGCGAGTTCATGAACTTCGTCACGACGTCCGTGATCGCGCCGGCGGTCGCGTCGCTTTGCGCCATGCCGTGCGCGAGCGACGGCACGAAGCCGCCCGACTTGATCGCGGTCTGCTCGTCGGCGTACGACTTCTTCGCGCAATCGTCGAACTTGTCCATCTTCACGCCGAGACGCACGGGCACCGAGCCCTTCAGCAGGCTGAACTGCTCCTGGAAGTCCGGCGTCATGATCGTCTTCGCGAGCGCGAGCTGGCCCGGCGTCGCGTTCTTCTCGCCCTTCTGCTGGAAGAACACGAACGAGTCGACGTTGAACGTGTACGAATTCGCGGTGCCCGGCACCGGCGCGCAGACGTAGTCCTTGCCCGCCTTCTTGCCGGCGTTCTCGAACTCGCCCTTCGCCCAGTCGCCCATGAACTGCATGCCGGCCTTGCCGTTGATGACCATCGCGGTCGCCAGGTTCCAGTCGCGGCCGTTACGGCCGGTGTCGAAGTAGCCCTGGATCTTGCGCACCGTGTCGAACACCGACAGCATCTGCGGCGACGTCAGCGTCGCCTGGTCAAGGTCGACCAGCGCCTTCTTGTAGAACGCCGGGCCCTGCGACAGCACGACGTCTTCCCACAGCGTCAGGTCCTGCCACGGCTGGCCGCCCATCGCGACCGGCTGGATGCCTGCGGCCTTCAGCTTGTCGGCCACCGCGAAGAATTCAGGCCAGGTGGTCGGCACCTTCGCGCCGACCTTGTCGAGCGCGGCCTTGTTGATGTACAGCCAGTTGACGCGGTGCACCGAGAACGGCGCGGCGACGGTATGGCCCTTGTACTTGATGATCTTGTCGATTTCCGGCGGCAGGTTCTGTTTCCAGTCGCCGGCGGCCGAATCGATGTTGACGAGCACGCCCTGGTCGGCCCAGTCCTGGATCAGCGGGCCCTTGATCTGCGCGGCCGACGGAGAATCGCCGCTGATCACCTTGGTCTTCAGCGCGGTCATCGCCGCGGCGCCGGCGCCGCCCGCGACCGCGAAGTCCTTCCACACGTAGCCCTGCTTCTGCAGGTCGTCCTTCAGCACGCCGACGGCCTTCGACTCGCCGCCCGAGGTCCACCAGTGCAGCACGGTTACGTTCTCGGCTGCCTGCGCCGCCACGGCGCCAGCCATCAGGCCTGCGGCGCAGAGCGCGCCCATGATCGAGCGAACTTTCATTACTTATCTCCTCCAGACTGAATCAACTCGTGAGGTTCCCTGACCGGGAACCGGCTTCTTGATAACGACGGGGAAATCGAGCCGCGGGACGCATGCAGCGTACGGGGCCGATGACCGGCCGGGCTCTTACAGAAAGCGTGAATCGAGATTCAACGGCGTGTCTCCTCTTTGTGTTTCTGGCCCGCCGCGATGATGCGACGCGAGCCCGGGGCCGACGGCGCGCCAACGGTGCGCGCCGCCAATGTCCGATAACATTCGGCACAAGGCGCTCCCGAAGGCGAAGCTCGCGCAGTTCATCGACCGCACTTCTTTTTTTCTTCACCCAGGTGCTACCCCTTGCGGCGGATTGTAGTTAAACTACAATTCAGTGTCAAAAATATTTTTATCGCACTACGGATCGCTTCCGGGCACCCCCAACACGGCGGAGACACATGCATACCGATTCCAGCTTTACCTTCGTACTTTTCGGCGGCACCGGCGATTTGTCGATGCGCAAGATCCTGCCCGCGCTGTTCGAAGCGCACCGCGCGAACATGCTGGCGGCGAGCGGCCGGATCGTCGCCGTGGCGCGACACGAATCGGATCGGGCGGCCTATCTCGAATGGGTCGACACGCACGTGAAGCCGCATGCGGCGAAGGCGGCCGGCAATGCATTCGACGACGCGGCATGGAAGTCGTTTCTCGAGCGCATCGAGTACGTGAAGCTCGATCTCGGCCGCGCGGAGGACTACGTCGTGCTGCGCGACGCGGTCGCCTCGCTGCCCGGCATCCGCGTGTTCTATCTCGCGACGGGCCCGTCGCTGTTCGTGCCGATCTGCAAGGCGCTCGCGTCGGTCGGCCTGAACGAAGGCGCGCGCATCGTGCTCGAGAAGCCGCTCGGCTACGATCTGAAATCGTCGAACGCGATCAACGACGCGGTCGGCGAGATCTTCGCGGAAGGCCAGATCTACCGGATCGACCACTATCTCGGCAAGGAGCCGGTACAGAACCTGCTCGCGCTGCGCTTCGGCAATGCGCTGTTCGAGCCGCTGTGGCGCCGCGAATGGGTCGAGAGCATCCAGATCACGATCGCGGAAGAGCTCGGCGTCGAGGCGCGCGGCGATTTCTACGACAATACGGGCGCGCTGCGCGACATGGTGCAGAACCACCTGCTGCAGCTGCTGTCGATCGTCGCGATGGAGCCGCCGCACTCGATGGATTCCGACTCGGTGCGCGATGAAAAGCTGCGCGTGCTGCGCGCGCTGAAGCCGGTCGACCCGCGCGACATCGGCAAGGTTGCCGTGCGCGGCCAGTATCATGCGGGCGTGATCAAGGGCGCGCAGGTGCCGGCCTATGCGACCGAGCCGGGCGTGAAGCCCGACAGCCAGACCGAAACCTTCGTCGCACTGAAGGTCGAGATCGAGAACTGGCGCTGGGCCGGCGTGCCGTTCTTCCTGCGCACCGGCAAGCGTCTGGCCGACCGCGTCGCGGAGATCGTCGTCAACTTCCGCCCGGTACCGCATTCGGCGCTGGGGCCGACCGCGCTGCGCCCCGGTTCGAATCGTCTCGTGATCCGGCTGCAGCCGAACGAGACGATCCGCCTGTACTGTCTCGCGAAGCAGCCGGGCGAAGGGATGAACCTCGCGAGCGTGCACCTCGATCTCGCGTTCGACCAGTTCTTCAAGGAAGGGCAGATGGAGGCGTACCAGCGCCTGCTGCTCGACGTGATCAACGGCCGGCTCGCGCTGTTCGTGCGTCGCGACGAGCAGGAAGCCGCATGGCAGTGGGTCGAGCCGATCCTGAACGAATGGGCGCGCACGCTGAAGCCGCCGAAGCCGTATGCGGCGGGTACGTGGGGGCCGGCCGCGTCGAGCGCGATGCTCGCGCAGCACGACACCTGCTGGCTCGAAGAAGAAAACTGAACCAAACCGTTGCCGCGTACGCCACCGTACGCGGCAACGTGCATCACGATTCGTACGATTTGAACAGACAAAGCAGTCCGGAGGAGATGTGATCGAGATCCACGCTTTCGACACCCAGGAAGCGCAAAGCGAAGCGCTCGCGCGCGCCGTCGGCGATGCGCTGCGCGCGGCGCTCGCCGGCCCCGCGCGCCCGACGCTCGCGGTGTCCGGCGGCACCAGCCCGCGCCCGTTCCTGCACACGCTGTCGCACGCGACGCTCGACTGGGCCGGCGTCGACGTCACGCTGGTCGACGACCGCTGGGTGCCGGACGACGACGCGGCCAGCAACGCGCAACTCGTGCGCGACACGCTGCTGCAACACGCGGCGGCCCCTGCCCGCTTCCTGCCGCTCGTCGACACGCGCACCACGCTCGATGCGCACGTCGCCGCGCTCAACGCGAACGCCGACTACCGCGTGCCGACCGTCGCCGTGCTCGGCATGGGCGAGGACGGCCACACCGCGTCGATCTTCGCCGACGCGCCCGAATGGGACCACGCGATCACGACGCCCGAGCGGTTCGTCGCCGTGCATCCGGGCGCCGCGCCCCATGCGCGCGTGAGCTATTCGCTCGATGCGCTGAAGCGTGTCGACCGGCTGTTCCTGCTGATCGCGGGCGAGCGCAAACGCGACGTGCTCGACGCCGCGACCGCGTCGCTGCAGAAGAACGCGATTTCCCAACTGGCCAACGACAAGGGGACCCAGCTCGATGTCTACTGGTGCGCAAAGTAAGGCGGTCGTCGCGGGTCAGCATGCCGACGGCCCGCGCCTGCTCGCGGACGTCGGCGGCACCAACGCGCGCTTCGCGCTGGAAACCGGCCCGGGCGAGATCACGCAGATCCGCGTCTATCCCGGCGCCGATTATCCGACGATCACCGACGCGATCCGCAAGTATCTGAAGGACGTGAAGATCAGCCGCGTGAACCACGCGGCGATCGCGATCGCGAACCCGGTCGACGGCGACCAGGTCACGATGACCAATCACGACTGGAGCTTCTCGATCGAGGCGACGCGCCGCGCGCTCGGCTTCGACACGCTGCTGGTTGTCAACGACTTCACCGCGCTCGCGATGGCGCTGCCGGGCCTGACCGATGCGCAGCGCGTGCAGGTCGGCGGCGGCGCGCGCCGCCAGAACAGCGTGATCGGGCTGCTCGGGCCCGGCACCGGGCTCGGCGTGTCGGGCCTGATTCCGGCCGACGACCGCTGGATCGCGCTCGGCAGCGAAGGCGGCCATGCGTCGTTCGCGCCGCAGGACGAGCGCGAGGATCTCGTGCTGCAATACGCGCGCAAGAAGTTTCCGCACGTGTCGTTCGAGCGCGTGTGCGCGGGCCCCGGCATGGAGATCATCTATCGTGCGCTCGCCGCGCGCGACAAGAAGCGGGTGGCCGCATCCGTCGACACGGTCGAGATCGTCGAGCGCGCCCATGCGGGCGACGCACTCGCGCTCGAGACGGTCGAATGCTTCTGCGGGATTCTCGGCGCGTTCGCGGGCAGCGTCGCGCTGACGCTCGGCGCGCTCGGCGGCGTGTACATCGGCGGCGGCGTCGCGCTGAAGCTGGGCGAGCTGTTCACGCGCTCGTCGTTCCGCGCGCGCTTCGAGGCGAAGGGCCGCTTCACGCACTACCTCGAGAACATCCCGACCTACCTGATCACCGCCGAATACCCGGCGTTCCTCGGCGTATCGGCGATCCTCGCGGAACAGTTGTCGAACCGTTCGGGCGGTGCGTCGTCGGCCGTGTTCGAGCGGATCCGCCAGATGCGCGACGCGCTGACGCCGGCCGAGCGCCGCGTCGCCGATCTCGCGCTGAACCATCCGCGCTCGATCATCAACGATCCGATCGTCGACATCGCGCGCAAGGCCGACGTGAGCCAGCCGACCGTGATCCGCTTCTGCCGCTCGCTCGGCTGCCAGGGGCTGTCGGATTTCAAGCTGAAGCTCGCGACCGGCCTCACCGGCACGATTCCGATGAGCCACAGCCAGGTGCATCTCGGCGATACGGCCACCGACTTCGGCGCGAAGGTGCTCGACAACACGGTGTCCGCGATCCTGCAACTGCGCGAGCACCTGAATTTCGAGCACGTCGAGAACGCGATCGAGATCCTGAACGGCGCGCGCCGCATCGAGTTCTACGGGCTCGGCAACTCGAACATCGTCGCGCAGGACGCGCACTACAAGTTCTTCCGCTTCGGGATCCCGACGATCGCGTACGGCGACCTGTACATGCAGGCCGCGTCGGCCGCGCTGCTCGGCAAGGGCGACGTGATCGTCGCGGTGTCGAAGTCGGGGCGCGCGCCCGAACTGCTGCGCGTGCTCGACGTCGCGATGCAGGCCGGCGCGAAGGTGATCGCGATCACGTCGAGCAACACGCCGCTCGCGAAGCGCGCGACCGTCGCGCTCGAGACCGACCACATCGAGATGCGCGAGTCGCAGCTGTCGATGATCTCGCGGGTCCTGCATCTGCTGATGATCGACATCCTCGCGGTGGGCGTCGCGATCCGCCGCGCATCGACCAACGGCGAGCTGCCGGAGGCCGTCGCGCAGGCGCGGGCACGCGCCAGCGACGACGAAACGGCCGACGTGCTCGATTGGCTCAGCCATGGGGCTTCGCCGGCGGCGAAGGACGTCGCGCGGGATTGACGCAGCGGTAAAAAAACGCCTCGGTGAACGACACCCCGAATGCTGGATTCAGGCCCGGCGTTCGGGGTGTTTTGCATGATCGGCATCGGCGCGAACAACAGCGGCTCGGCAGGTATTGACGATGCCTTCTACCTATGGCTGTGCGTGACGTCATACGTTCGTACACGCCCCCATTTTCGAACAAGTCCAATTGTCTGCAGTTGCCCAGGCTCGGTAACTTCCTTCACTCCGCGTGATGCAGCCATCCCGGTCCGACGCGAGAAATGACACGTTTCTCACAGAACCCCGATTGGCATCGACAGCATCACGTTCATCCAGTTTGCGGAGAGGGATATGCCTAGACCACGTTTTTCAGCCGCATGGGCAGCAGCAATGCGCATTTACGCGCCGATAAATTCCGCGGAGAAAGTTGCCTTGACGATTGGTGGCAACGTGGCCACCAATATCCAGCGATGTGACAAAGCAGAAGTGATCAAATTCCCGCCTTCGCTGGGAGGCAGCACCCTGGACAATAGGCACGGGATCGTTCTCTTCGAGGTTTCAGCCTCGTCGATAGCCTGAGAGAGGAATACTATAATGAACAATACCTATGCCTTTGGTACACATCGAGATCTCACGCCAATGGAACTGTTTTTCCTTATCTTTATCGATGAGACATGCAAGGAACTTGGTGTTGACGATGTAGCAGCAGTGGTTGCCATTGTGGCCGGTCAAAATTGGATGCCAACACGAGCAAAGCCCTTTGGTACCACGCCGGGGACTTCTGTTGCGTCGATATTGAGTCGCAAGTATCTGGACTACGATTTGAAGAAGAAAATCCTCCCAACGTTGACCAATGCCAGCGTCAAGCGCTTGAAGTTCATTCTGGTAAGAAACATTGGGGTTTTCGTTGGGCGCGCAGTTCCTGTCGTTGGGTGGGTCATTGCTGCCAAGGATGTCACGATGATCAGCATTCGTTCCGTGTCGCGCTATAACGCGCTTGTTAAGCCTGAGGACAAGGTGTTCTGATGAGCCAGTTTACGTGGGACGAGTTTGAGGATTTCGTGAGAAAGGAGGCCGGTGTCAGCCCCAAAAAAATTCTCACAAAAGATCATGCCGTCGAGGGTGATTTGGATATCACTGGCGACGATGCGGTCGAGTTTATGGAGCGCTTCTTCGATAAATTTCCAGTGCAAGTTGGAGATTTTGAGTTCAATCGCTACTTCTCAGGAGAGGGCTTTAGCTTGATTGAAGTGGCGCGGATGGCTTTCTCCAGAAAACGCCGAGAAAAATATGACAAAGTACCACTGACTCTAGGCATGCTCTATCAGGCTATTTTGGATGGAGAGTGGAGCAATCAGCGCTTGGAAAGCCTACCGCGCTGATTGCTCCTAGCCACATAGACCGGTTCATCTTTTAGGCGATGTGTTGGATCTGTGCATACCTCTGGAGTCTGCCATCAGACAAAATCCACTGCTCCGGTGTGTGATGTTCTGGGCCCTGATGTTCGCGGCACAACCCAGCCACGCCACGGATACGTCGTCGTCGCCACAAGCCGGCGCCCGAACCTACGCGCAGAACTACAAGGACATGGTGCTCGCCGAATGCGTCGCGACCGCTTATCGGAATGAACCGTCCGCTGCGATGGACGCGGGAAGCAGCGCCAGTGCACTAATGGATTGGACCGACTTCGATCTGGAACGGAACCCCGACACGGGCAAATCGCTGGTCAATCGTTTTCTTGCACGCGACTATCGCAATCCGGTCGTCGAGTCCGAAATCAAGGGCGTGAGGTTTGATTTTTTGAAATGCCTGGATCTGTATCACAGCCAGGAACTCGAGACCGAAGTCAGGCGATTCGTGATCAACCCGAAGCGCAGCTATCGACTCGACAATCGCTCGTCAGGCCGTTCAAAGTGATGCAGAGGGGAAGTTCAAACCCGTCGACCGCCCTCCTCCGCCAGTTTCGCCGCGCTGCTCAAGCCCCGGCCCGCACAGGCCGTCCATGCCAGCGCAGCACCAGATAGCGCCCGACGAAGCACAGCACGCCGGTGACGCCGATCGTCACGCCCATCGCGAACGGCGTGCCGTCCGCGAGTGCGCCGATCGCGACGCTCGCGAGTGCGCCAAGCGCGAGCTGCATCGCGCCGAACACGGCCGCCGACGCGCCCGCGTTGTGCGGATAGCGGTGCATCAGGTCGGTCGTGCAGTTCGCGGACAGGATCCCGACCACGCCGACGACGAAGAACAGGCACACGACGATCGACCACAGCCCGCCCAACCCCGTCAGCGCGACGAACGCGACCGCGAGCGACGCGATACAGCTCACGAGCGACGCGGCCGCGATGATGCGCAGCGAACCGATGCGGCCGACGAGCCGCGTGTTCGCGAAGTTGCCGATCATGATCCCGACGACGTTCAGCCCGAACAGCAGCCCGTAGTGCTGCGGCGACACGTGGAAATACTCGATGTACACGAACGGCGTCGCGGTGATGTACGAGAACATCGACGCGAACGCCATCCCGCCGCACAGCATGTGCCCCCATGCGACGGGGTCGGACAGGATGCGCCCGTACGAGGCGAACGACGCGAGCACGGCCGCGCTCTTGCGCCGCTCCTTCGGCCAGGTTTCAGGCACGCGCAAGTACGCGGTCGTCGCGCATAGCGCGCCGAACACGGCCAGCACGACGAACACGCCGCGCCAGCCGGAGAAACGCAGGATCTGGCCGCCGATCAGCGGCGCGAGCAGCGGCCCGACCGCGGTGACGATCGCGACCATCGACAGCACCTTCGCCGCGTCGCTCGGCTCGTGCGCGTCGCGCGCGATCGCCCGCGCGAGCACCGACGCGGCGCCGGCGCCGAGCGCCTGCAGGAAACGCACGACGATCAGCATGTCGATCGAGCCCGACACGAAGCAGCCGATGCTCGCGAGCGTGAACAGCGCGATTCCGCCGAGCAGCACGGGGCGGCGGCCCCACGTGTCGGACAGCGGGCCGTACAGCAGCATGCCGATCGAGAAGCCGGCCATGAAGCTCGTCAGCGTGCGTTGCGCGGCGCCGGGGCTCACGGAGAAGCCGGCGGCAATCGACGGCAGGCTTGGCAGGTACATGTCGGTGGCGATCGGCCCGCAGGCCGCGAGCGCACCGAGCAACAGGATCAGCCGGGCATCGGGCCGGCGCCGGACGACGTGAGACATGGGTATCCGGAATGGGAGCCCGCGCGCATCGGGGCGCGCGTGGCGGTGAAGACGGGAGGCCGCGCCGCAAGCGGCGCGCTCAGGCCCATGATTGTACGCGCAACTTTTTTGCCTGCCCCGGGGCTGCATGCGGCGGCGGCCAGGAACACGCCCGCGCTCGTCGCCCGCCGAACGAGCGCGCGGGTGGATTCGATTAAGCTTGCTGCTTGCCTCTCTTGTCTGACCCATTCGACGTACGACCGAACCGATGACCGCTTTCCTGCTGATCTGGAGCCCCAAGAAATGGCCATGGCCCGAGCTGCCCGACGTCGCCGCGCGCGTGAAGGCCGGCGAGGCCGTGCATGACGTGTGGGGCTGCGGCTTCGCGCGCGGCATCCTGCCGGGCGACCGCGTATTCCTGCACCGCGTCGCGAAGGAACCGAAAGGCGTGTTCGGCTCCGGCTACGTCACGCGCGCGCCGTACGAGGTGCCCGATCCGTCGACCAAGCGCGGCTACCGGCTGTGCATCGACTTCGTGTACGACTGGCTCGTCGACGCGCATCAGGACGTCGTGATTCCGCGTGATGCGCTGCGCGTGCATCCGTACTCGGTACAGACGTGGGACGCGCAGAGTTCCGGCACGTCGATCAAGCCGATGGTCGAAGGTCCGCTCGAAAAGCGCTGGGCCGAACTGACCGGCAAGCGCAAGCCGCCGCGATAGGCGGAAACCGGCTCGAATCGGGGCCGCCTTCCCGCTTAGACGCCCCCCTTCGCGCGCCGAAAGGCCGCAGACCGCCCGGCGGGCCTGCCGCGCGCGTCTCCGGTACAATCAGACGATCGTTCCGCCCAGGCGCCGCGGCCCGTGCACAGGCCCCCGCGCCCTTCTCTCGCAGGTTTCGCTCATGTCCAACAATCAGATCCTCTTCGAACGCGCCCAGAAGACCATTCCCGGCGGCGTCAACTCGCCGGTGCGCGCGTTCCGTTCGGTCGGCGGCACGCCGCGTTTCGTCGCGCGCGCGCAAGGCCCGTATTTCTGGGATGCCGACGGCAAGCAGTACATCGACTACATCGGCTCGTGGGGCCCGATGATCGTCGGCCACGTCCATCCCGAAGTGCTGTCGGCCGTGCAAAACGTGCTCGCCGACGGCTTCTCGTTCGGCGCGCCGACCGAAGCCGAGATCGAGATCGCCGAGGAAATCTGCAAGCTCGTGCCGTCGATCGAACAGGTGCGGATGGTGTCGAGCGGCACCGAGGCCACGATGAGCGCGCTGCGTCTCGCGCGCGGCTTCACGGGCCGCAGCCGCATCGTGAAGTTCGAGGGCTGCTACCACGGCCACGCGGACAGCCTGCTGGTCAAAGCCGGCTCGGGCCTGCTGACGTTCGGCAACCCGACGTCGGCCGGCGTGCCCGCCGACATCGCGAAGCACACGACCGTCCTCGAATACAACAACGTCGCCGCGCTGGAAGAAGCATTCGGCGCGTTCGGCGACGAAATCGCCGCGGCGATCGTCGAGCCGGTCGCCGGCAACATGAACCTCGTACGCGGCACGCCCGAATTCCTGAACGCGCTGCGCGCGCTGTGCACGAAGCACGGCGCCGTGCTGATCTTCGACGAGGTGATGTGCGGGTTCCGCGTCGCGCTCGGCGGCGCGCAGGCGCACTACGGCATCGCGGCCGACCTCACCTGCCTCGGCAAGGTGATCGGCGGCGGGATGCCGGCTGCCGCGTTCGGGGGCCGCCGCGACATCATGGCCCACCTCGCGCCGCTCGGCGGCGTCTACCAGGCCGGCACGCTGTCGGGCAACCCGATCGCGGTCGCCGCGGGCCTGAAGACGCTGCAACTGATCCAGGCGCCCGGCTTCTACGACGCGCTCACCGCGCAGACGAAGCGGCTCGCCGACGGCCTCGCGGCCGAAGCGCGCGCGGCCGGCGTGCCGTTCGCGGCCGACTCGATCGGCGCGATGTTCGGCCTGTACTTCGCCGAGCGTGTGCCGACCAGCTTCGCGGAAGTCACGAAGAGCGACACCGAGCGCTTCAACCGCTTCTTCCACCTGATGCTCGACGAGGGCGTGTACTTCGCGCCGTCCGCGTACGAAGCCGGCTTCGTGTCGAGCACGCACGACGACGCGGTGATCGACGCGACGCTCGCGGCCGCACGCCGCGCGTTCGCGGCACTCGCCGCCTGACCCGGGGGCGCGCGCATGTTCTCGGATACCGATTTCGCCCACATGCAGCGCGCGCTTGCGCTCGCCGCGCGCGGCATGTACACGACCGCACCGAATCCGCGCGTCGGCTGCGTGATCGTCAAGGACGGCGACGTGATCGGCGAAGGCTTCACGCAGCCGGCCGGCCAGGACCACGCGGAAGTGCAGGCGCTGAAGGATGCGCGTTCGCGCGGCTACGACGTCGCGGGCTCGACCGTCTACGTGACGCTCGAACCGTGCAGCCATTTCGGCCGCACGCCGCCGTGCGCGAACGCGCTGATCGACGCGCGCGTCGCGAAGGTGGTCGCGGCGATGGAAGACCCGAATCCGCAGGTGTCGGGCCGCGGCCTCGGGATGCTGCGCGACGCGGGCATCGACGTGCGCTGCGGGCTGCTCGCGCATGAAGCGGGCGAACTGAACATCGGCTTCGTGTCGCGGATGACGCGCGGCCGGCCGTGGGTGCGGATGAAGACCGCCGCGTCGCTCGACGGCCGCACCGCGCTGCCGTCCGGCGAAAGCCAGTGGATCACCGGCGAGGCCGCGCGCCTCGACGGCCACGCATGGCGCGCACGCGCGTGCGCGATCCTCACCGGCATCGGCACAGTGCGCGAGGACAATCCGCTGCTGACCGTGCGCGGCATCGACACGCCGCGCCAGCCGCAACGCATCCTCGTGGACAGCCGCCTCGACCTGCCGCTCGACGCGCGGCTGCTGGAAGGCGCGCCGCTGCTGATCTTCTGCGGCCGGCTCGACGCCGCCGGCGAAGTCCGCGCGAACGTGCTGAAGTCGCGCGGCGCGGAAATCGTGCCGCTCGCGAATGCGCACGGCAAGGTCGACCTGCCCGCGATGCTGGCGGCGCTCGGCGCGCGCGGCGTCAACGAGTTGCACGTCGAGGCCGGCCACAAGCTGAACGGTTCGCTGCTGCGCGAGCACTGCGTCGACGAATTGCTGGTATATCTGGCGCCGAG
The DNA here is from genome assembly GCF_017815075.1 of Burkholderia sp. AcTa6-5. Taxonomy (NCBI): domain Bacteria; kingdom Pseudomonadati; phylum Pseudomonadota; class Betaproteobacteria; order Burkholderiales; family Burkholderiaceae; genus Burkholderia; species Burkholderia sp. AcTa6-5. The sequence continues at coordinate 112,027 of NZ_JAGIQE010000016.1, forward strand.
CCTGCTGGGCGCCGACGCGGCCGGCATGTTCGATCTCGCCGCGCCGGCCAGCCTCGATGCGCGCACGCGGCTGTCGTTCCACGGTATCGAGCGGATCGGCGACGACCTGCGGATCCTCGCGCGCGTCGCGCCGCCCGACGCCTCTCACTGAACGGAATCGTCACGATGTTTACCGGAATTGTCGCGGCCGTCGGCCGCATCGAAACGATCGCCCCGCTCGGCACGTCGGCCGATGCCGGCGTGCGCCTGACCGTGCAGGCCGGCGGGCTCGACCTGGCCGATGTCGCGCTCGGCGACAGCATCGCGATCCAGGGCGCGTGCATGACGGTGATCGAAAAGACCGACGCCACCTTCGACGTCGACGTGTCGCGCGAAAGCCTGAACCGGACGGTCGGCCTCGCGCAACCCGGCGAAGTGAACCTCGAGAAGGCGCTGCGCGCGCACGATCGCCTCGGCGGGCATATCGTGTCGGGCCATGTGGACGGCCTCGGTACCGTCACGCGCTTCGCGCCGGTCGGCGAGTCGCATGAACTGCGGATCGTCGCGCCACGCGAACTCGGCCGCTATCTCGCGTACAAGGGCTCGATCACGGTGAACGGCGTGAGCCTGACCGTCAATACGGTCGACGACCGCGCGGACGGGTGCGAATTCTCGATCAATCTCATTCCGCATACGGTCGAGGTCACGACGCTGCGTCACGTGAAGGTTGGCGACAAGGTCAATCTTGAAGTCGACATGATCGCGCGGTATGTGGAGCGGATGCTGTCGGCGTCGCAGGGCGTGCATCAGGACTGATCGGGCAACGCCGTCCCATATATGAAATGACGGCTGACGGTTCGGCCTCGTTGCCTAGGCGTCGCCGCAGCCCCGTCGCTCCGCCGAGCGTTGCTCCCGCCCTGCTTCGTGCCGGGCCACCCCGTCGGCGGTCCGAAGCGACAGCATCGTGATCGCGTTCGCTCGATGCCCGTCCGGCCGGCCGACACCTGGCCGAACAGCCAACGACGCGCACGGGTCATGCCGCCGCGCTAAGATGCGTCGACAGCGGTTTCCATGCCGCCACGTACGACGCGCCGCGTCGCGGCCGCCACTCTTCCCATTGGAGTCGTCCCCATGTCCATCTCGATGTACCAGGCTTCGCTGCCCGTCCTGATCCGCGGCCTCACCAACCTGCAGCACATCCTCGGCAAGGCGCAGGCCCATGCGGCCGAAAAGCAGATCGATCCGTCGGTATTCATCGGCGCACGCCTCTACCCGGACATGCTCCCGCTCGTCCGCCAGGTCTACATCGCGACCGACACGGCCAAGGGCTGCGCCGCGCGGCTCGCCGGCGCCGAGATCCCGAGCTACCCGGATGTCGAGCAGACCTTCGACGAACTGCATGCGCGCATCCAGAAGACGATCGACTACCTGAAGAGCTTCGACGCCGCGCAGATCGACGGCAGCGAGGCGCGCCAGATCGTGCTGAAGATGCGCGTCGGCCCGATCGAGTTCACCGGCCAGTCGTATTTGCTGAACTTCGTGCTGCCCAATTTCTTCTTCCACGTGACGACCGCGTACGACATCCTGCGCCACAGCGGCGTCGAACTCGGCAAGCTCGACTACCTCGGCGGGCGCAACGAGCACGCGTGACGTGCGGCCGGGCCATGCCCGGCCCGCAACCGTCCGCACCCGCGCGCAGGCCGTCCGCGGCGCTTTCCGGAGTGCTCGCCGACCCCGCGCGGCCCGCGCCGGCCGAAACGCCGTCCGGCTGGCGTAAAATACGCACTTTCCTCTTTCTCGCCCCCTTATGACGCTCGCCTCCACGCTCGACATCATCGCCGAGCTGAAAGCCGGCCGGATGGTGATCCTGGTCGACGAAGAAGACCGCGAAAACGAGGGCGACCTCGTGATCGCCGCCGAATTCGTCACGCCGGAAGCGATCAACTTCATGGCCAAGTACGGCCGCGGCCTGATTTGTCTGACGTTGACGCAGGAACGCTGCAAGCAGCTTCACCTGCCGCTGATGACCTATCGCAACGGCACGCAGTACGGCACCGCGTTCACGGTCAGCATCGAAGCGGCCGAAGGCGTGACGACCGGCATCTCGGCCGCCGACCGTGCGCACACGATCGCCACGGCGGTCGCGCACGACGTGCGCCCCGAACACATCGTGCAGCCGGGCCACGTGTTCCCGATCATGGCGCAGCCGGGCGGCGTGCTCGTGCGCGCCGGCCATACCGAGGCCGGCTGCGACTTCACCGCGCTCGCCGGGCTGACGCCGGCCGCGGTCATCTGCGAGGTCATCAAGGACGACGGCACGATGGCGCGCCTGCCGGACCTGCTCGAGTTCGCGAAGGAACACGACCTGAAGATCGGCACGATCGCCGATCTGATCCAGTATCGCAGCCGCACCGAATCGATCATCGAGCGGATCGCCGAGCGCACGATGCAGACGGCGCACGGCACGTTCCGCGCGGTGCTGTACCGCGACCAGCCGAGCGGCTCGCCGCACATCGCGCTGGTGCGCGGCACGCCGTCGCCCGACGTCGATACGCCGGCGCGCGTGCACGAGCCGCTGTCGGTGCTCGACCTGCTCGAGACGGGCGTATCGACCCACTCGTGGACGCTCGACGCGGCGATGCGCGAGATCGCGGCACGCGACCTCGGCGTGATCGTGCTGCTCAACTGCGGCGATACGAAGGAACACCTGATCGACGTCTTCAAGGCGTTCGACGAGGAAGAAAAGGCCGCTGCGCTCAAGCGCCGGCCGGTCGATTTCAAGACGTTCGGCATCGGCGCGCAGATCCTGCGCGATGTCGGCGTCGGCAAGATGCAGGTGCTGTCGAATCCGCGCAAGCTGGGCAGCATGTCCGGCTACGGCCTCGAAGTCACGGGCTTCATTCCGATGCCCGGCGGCGAAGCCACGTCCTGCCCGGCGTCCCACGCGTAACCCGCCACGGCGCTTTCGCCCTATAACCGTTCATCCACACCACGGACCAGATCATGGAAATCGGACAATACCAACCGAATCTCGAAGGCGACGGCCTGCGTATCGGCATCGTGCAATCGCGCTTCAACGAACCCGTGTGCAACGGCCTCGCCGACGCGTGCGTCGAGGAACTGGAACGCCTCGGCGTCACCGGTGAAGACGTGCTGCTCGTGTCGGTGCCCGGCGCGCTGGAAATCCCGCTCGCGCTGCAGAAGCTCGCCGAAAGCGGCCAGTTCGACGCATTGATCGCGCTCGGCGCGGTGATCCGCGGCGAGACCTACCATTTCGAACTCGTGTCGAACGAGAGCGGCGCGGGCATCACCCGCATCGGCCTCGACTTCAACCTGCCGATCGCGAACGCGGTCCTGACGACCGAAAACGACGAGCAGGCCGTCGCGCGCATGACCGAAAAGGGTCGCGACGCCGCGCGCGTCGCCGTCGAGATGGCGAACCTGACGATGGCGCTCGACCAGCTCGGCGACGACGAGGACGAAGAAGAAGACGAAGACGACGAAGAGGAGCGCGCATGAAGAAGAGCGCCCGCCGACAATCGCGCGAGCTGGCGACGCAGGGCCTGTATCAGTGGCTGCTGTCGAACGCGCCCTCCGGCGAGATCGACGCGCAACTGCGCGGCGCGCTCGGTTACGACAAGGCTGACAAGGAACTGCTCGAAGCGATCCTGCACGGCGTGATCCGCGAGCATGCGACGCTCGTCGAAGCGCTGACGCCGTCGCTGGACCGTCCGATCGATCAGCTGTCGCCGGTCGAACGCGCGGTGCTGCTGATCGCGACGTTCGAACTCACGCACCATGTCGAAACGCCGTACCGCGTGATCATCAACGAAGCCGTCGAACTCGCGAAGACGTTCGGCGGCTCCGACGGCTACAAGTACGTGAACGGCGTGCTCGACAAGCTGGCCGCGAAGCTGCGCCCCGCCGAAACGCAGGCGCGTCGCAACGGCTGATACCGTTTGCTTGTCCACGGGCGCGCAAGCGCCCGTTTTTCATTCTTTTCCCCTCCGCCCTGCCCGCCGATGAATACCACCGCCGATTCGCTCGTCACGCTCGCCGCACGCGTCGACGCGATCCAGCCCTTCTACGTGATGGAACTGATGAAGGAGGCACAGCGGCTCGAGTCCTTGGGGCGCGATGTTATCCACATGGGCATCGGCGAGCCGGATTTCACCGCGCCGGAGCCGGTCGTCGAGGCCGCCGCGGCCGCGCTGCGCCGTGGCGTTACGCAGTACACGAGCGCGCTCGGCATCGCGCCGCTGCGCGAGGCGATCGCCGCGCACTACGCGCGCGCGTACGGCCTCGCGATCGCCCCCGAGCGGATCGTCGTCACGGCCGGCGCATCGGCCGCGCTGCTGCTCGCGTGCCTCGCGCTGGTCGGCCGCGACGACGAAGTGCTGATGCCCGACCCGTCGTACCCGTGCAACCGGCACTTCGTCGCGGCGGCCGAAGGTCGCCCGGTGCTCGTGCCGAGCGGCCCGGACGCGCGCTTCCAGCTCACCGAAAACGACGTCCGCACGCACTGGAACGACCGCACGCGCGGCGTGCTGCTCGCGTCGCCGTCGAACCCGACCGGCACGTCGCTCGAACCGGACGAACTGAAGCGGATCGTCGAAGCCGTGCGCGCACGCGGCGGCTTCACGATCGTCGACGAAATCTACCAGGGGCTCAGCTATGACGCCGCGCCCGTGTCGGCGCTGTCGTTCGGCGACGACGTGATCACCGTGAACAGCTTCTCGAAGTATTTCAGCATGACGGGCTGGCGGCTCGGCTGGCTCGTCGTACCGCCCGCGCTCGTCGGCACGTTCGAGAAGCTGTCGCAGAACCTGTTCATCTGCCCGTCCGCGCTCGCGCAACATGCGGCACTTGCTTGTTTCGAACCCACGACACTCGACATCTACGAAACACGCCGGCACGAATTCAAGCGCCGCCGCGATTTCATCGCACCGGCGCTCGAGCGGCTCGGCTTCACGGTGCCGGTGATGCCGGACGGTGCGTTCTACGTGTATGCGCATTGCGGCGGCGTCGCCCACCCGGCGGCCGGCGACAGCGCCGCGCTCACGCAGGCGATGCTGCACGACGCGGGCGTGGTGCTGGTGCCGGGCATGGACTTCGGTGTCCATGCGCCGCGCGACTATATCCGCCTGTCCTATGCGACCGCCTACTCGCGGCTCGAAGAGGCCGTCGACCGGCTCGCGACGCTGTTCGGCCAGCACTGATCTGACTGACGCCACGGCCGGCGCACCGGCCGCTTCAGGCACCGCCAATAGAAAAAGGCACCCGAATCGGGTGCCTTTTTCATGTCCTGCCGGCCGGAGCCGCACGGAGCGCGTGACGCGTTACGCGCCGAGCTCCGAACGATCGCCGTGCGACTGCTTCGCGGTATCGACGCTCGCATCGTCCTGCGACGCCGCTTCCTTCGGCGCCGCCTTGACCGACGTCGTGCCGTCGAGCGTCGCATGCACGCGCTTCGCGCCGCCTGCCGCGGCCGTCACGGCTGCGGTGACGATCGGCTTCGCGGGTTGCGCGGGCGCCTGCGGCGCGTTGATCGGCACGCTGCGGCCACGCGCGACGTCGCGCAGGCGGCCGCGTTCGGCCATCACCTTCGAGCCGTAGCCGTTGTCGTCGGGGTTCGTCGAGCCGTTGTACAGGCGCAGGCCGCTCGCGAGCGAGCCGCCGCGCGCGATGCAGTCCTTCAGCACCAGGGCGCCGACCTGCAGGTTCGCGAGCGGTTGCAGCGCGGTGTCGGTGCCGCCGAAATACTCGAACTTGTCGGAGTGAACCTTCGACATCACCTGCATCAGCCCCTTCGCGCCGACGCCGCTCTCGGCGTACGGGTTGAAGCCCGATTCGATCGCCATCACGGACAGCAGCAGCAGCGGATCGAGGCCGACGTCGCGACCGGTCTGGAACGCGGCCTTGACGAGCTGGCCGAGCGGCTCCTGCGCGACGCGGTAACGGCGCGACAGATAGGTCGCGACGAGCGCCTGTTCGCGGTTCGACGCGAGCGCGCGATCGTCGCGGGCATCGGCCGCCACGCGCTGAATCGGAATCAGCTTGGCCAGTGCGACCGGCGACGGGCCGTTGCGGGCCGGGTCGGACGCATCGCTCTGGGCGCCTTGAGCGCCCTGAGCGGCGGTTTCCGGCGCGACATCGAGGCCGACCGCAAGCGCATCCGCTTCGGGCGTGTCTTCCTGCTGCGGCTGCGCGCCAGCGGGCGCGAAGTTCGGCAGCGGATGGCCGGACAGCAGACGGGCCGGACCGGCCTGCACGGCCGCGGACACGACCGGCATCAGCTTCGCGGCGAGCGTGCCGCGGACGGTTGGCAGTAGCCACAGTGCAAGCGCAACCGCGACAGCGAAACAGCCGACAACGCTGAATAGATGGTGACTGACACGCGTCCCGCGACGCAGCAAGTTGCGCACGATTTGCGCATGCTGCTCAGTGGGACGCCACGATAACCAAGCGTTCATTCAGATCATCTCCCATGAACATGACTCGTGCGGCTCGCTCAGCTCGATGGCGAGACAGAAAACGCGCCGCGGAATCACGACGCCGCACGCCTTGGTTGGGACGCGCAAGCATCGGGGAAACGGTATAAGTACCGTTCGAGGCCACGGTGTAAGAAGGCCGGCGCCTTCGCACACTGGGCGAGGCGGGCATACGCGGTGGCACCCACGCAAAAAACCAGCGTCTGGTGGCGCTGGCTGGGACTACGACATAAGCCGTCGAAGACGCCGTGCAGGATTCGGCGGACGGTGACGCGCTGCGTCAAAGATCGGTGATTGGCGGCTCGAAGCCTTTTACCCTGCAGCCAATGTGAGCGGATTCTAGCAGGGTTTTATAGATCGTCAACACTATAAAAACTCAAATCTATAACAAAAAGTAATTTAACACCCCTCTTCAGAACGCAATCCCCGTGCCGTAGGGGGTTTGCGCGCGGTCGACTTTTTCTCCGCCGGGGCGGTCGCGCGGCTGCCCGGGGTAAAATCGTCGGTCGATTCGGGGTCGTAGCCAGCCGCTGCCCCGCCCATCGCTGCCCGTCCCTGCGGGTGGCTCGGACCTTCTTCATGAAATACAAAGACTTACGCGATTTCATTCAGCGCCTCGAGGCGCTCGGCGAGCTGCGGCGCGTCACGCAGCCCGTGTCGCCCGTGCTCGAAATGACCGAGCTGTGCGACCGCGTGCTGCGCGCCGGCGGACCCGCGCTGCTGTTCAACGCGCCGCCCGGCCATGCGTTCCCGGTGCTCGGCAACCTGTTCGGCACGCCGCGCCGCGTCGCGCTCGGGATGGGCGTCGATGCGGGCGACGATGCCGCGCTCGGCTCGCTGCGCGACCTCGGGCGCCTGCTGTCCGCGCTGAAGGAACCCGATCCGCCGAAGAGCCTGAAGGACGCCGGCAAGCTGCTGTCGCTCGCGAAGGCGGTGTGGGACATGGCGCCGAAGTCGGTGTCGTCGCCGCCGTGCCAGGAGATCGTCTGGGAAGGCGGCGACGTCGATCTGAACAAGCTGCCGATCCAGACCTGCTGGCCCGGCGATGCGGGGCCGCTCGTCACGTGGGGCCTGACGGTCACGCGCGGGCCGAACAAGTCCCGCCAGAACCTCGGCATCTACCGTCAGCAGTTGATCGGCCGCAACAAGCTGATCATGCGCTGGCTCGCGCATCGCGGCGGCGCGCTCGACTTCCGCGAATTCGCGCTGCAGAACCCGGGCAAGCCGTATCCGGTCGCGGTCGTGCTCGGCGCCGATCCGGCCACGACGCTCGGCGCGGTGACGCCGGTGCCCGATTCGCTGTCCGAATATCAGTTCGCCGGCCTGCTGCGCGGCAGCCGCACGGAGCTCGCGAAGTGCCTGACGCCCGGCGTCGACACGCTGCAGGTGCCCGCGCGCGCGGAGATCGTGCTCGAAGGCTTCATTCATCCGCAGGAAGGCGCACCCGGCCCCGCTCCGGCCGGCGCGCCGCCGCGCCCGGCCGGCCATGCGGCGGCCGCATACGAGCACGCGCTCGAAGGGCCGTACGGCGACCATACCGGCTATTACAACGAGCAGGAGTGGTTTCCGGTGTTCACCGTCGAGCGCATCACGATGCGCCGCGACGCGATCTACCATTCGACCTACACGGGCAAGCCGCCCGACGAGCCCGCGGTGCTCGGCGTCGCGCTGAACGAGGTGTTCGTGCCGCTGCTGCAGAAGCAGTTCACGGAAATCACCGACTTCTACCTGCCGCCCGAAGGCTGCAGCTACCGGATGGCCATCGTCCAGATGAAGAAGAGCTACGCGGGCCATGCGAAGCGCGTGATGTTCGGCGTGTGGAGCTTCCTGCGGCAGTTCATGTATACGAAGTTCATCGTGGTCGTCGACGAGGACGTGAACATCCGCGACTGGAAGGAAGTGATCTGGGCGATCACGACGCGCGTCGACCCCGTGCGCGACACGGTGATGGTCGACAGCACGCCGATCGACTATCTCGACTTCGCGTCGCCGGTGGCCGGACTCGGCTCGAAGATGGGGCTCGACGCGACCAACAAGTGGCCGGGCGAAACGAGTCGCGAATGGGGTCGCCCGATCGAGATGGACGCGGCCGTGAAGGCGCGCGTCGACCGGCTATGGCAGGAGATCGGCCTCTGACGCCACGCGGCCGGCGCGCGCCGGCCCGCGCATCGCACTTGCCGCACGCACCCAGAAGATGAGCTTTCCGCCCGCCTCCATGCTCTCCGACGGATTCTTTCTGTCGCTGTCGTTGTGTCTCGACATCGGCCTCGTGAACGTCGCGATGCTGTCGCTCACGCTGTCGCACGGCTTCCGGCCGGGCTTCTGGCTCGGCGTCGGGTCGTGCGTCGGCGATCTCGTCTACGCGGCGCTCGCGCTCGCGGGGATGGCCGTGCTGCTGCAGTTCGAACCGGTGCGCTGGATCGTGTGGATCGGCGGCGGCGCGGTGCTGCTGTTCCTCACGTGGAAGATGGCGCGCGAAGCGTTGACGCCCGCGAAGTCGGCCGACGACGACGCGGACGATGCACCTCCGCCGCGAGCGAGCGCACGACGCAGCTTTCTGCGCGGGATGCTGCTCGCGATGTCGTCGCCCAGCGCGATCCTGTGGTTCGCGGCGGTCGGCGGCGCGCTGATCGCGAAAGCCGGTGCGACCACGCCGGCCACCGCGTCGGTGTTCCTGTCGGGCTTTTTCCTCGGCGGCCTCGCGTGGACGCTGTTCATGTGCACGCTCGCGAGCCAGGGCCGCAAGCGCGCGGGCGCCGGGCTGATGCGTGCGTGCCACGTCGCATCGGCGCTGCTGTTCGCGTACTTCTCGTACAGCGTGATCGTCGGCGGCTACCGCGACCTGATCGTACACGCGGCGTAATCGCGGTCGCGCTGCCGCGCCGGCCACCGCGCCACATGTGAGCCCCAATGAAAAACGGCGCAGCGCCCCTCGCGGGACGTTGCGCCGTTTTGCCGCGCGCGGTCAGGCCGCGCGGGACGAATCAGCGACGCCAGTAGCCATGATGGCCCCAGCCGCCGTAACCATGGCGCCAGTACGGGCGACCGTAGTAGCCACCACCGTAGCCGCCGACGACCACCGCGGGCGGCGGCGCGTAGTAGGCCGGCGCCGGCGCGTAGTACACGGGCGGCGGCGGCGCGTAGTACACGGGCGGCGGCGGTGCGTAGACGGGGTAAGCGGGTGCGACCGGGATGCCGATGCCGACCCCGATCGACACGTGAGCCTGCGCGGCGCTCGCGGCACCCAGGCCCAGCGCGGCGGCGGCGATGAACGGAATGAGCTTTTTCACTTCGATTCTCCTGCTGGAGCGGTATTTTAGGCGCTCCTGTCGGCAACGGCGGGCATGCACGTCGCATGGAAGCAATGTAGCGAAAACCCGCCCCGCGCGTATCGTCCATTTGTTGCAAATTGCAATTGCACGCGGCCGCAGCGGCCGTCCGGCGCGGCGCCCGACATGGGCCGCGTTCCTTGCCGGTCGCGCGATTCCGTCCGAGGGATCGGGTCGCGGCACGCCGACCGGTCAGTCTTACCGGATCCGGCGGGCGCAGCGGGCACGCGTACGTAATGAACGATTACAAATTCGAGACAACATGCCGACATTTCAAGCGGGATGCGGCGGCGCAGCGTTTCGGGGTCGGATTCCCCGATCCTGATTCGGCCACGCTACCAGACACCAGACACACATCGACCGCCCCGCGTACCGGTAATTCATACGCGCGACCACCCTGCAACCGGCCTTCCGCGAAATGGCCGTCATTCCTGCGATACTGGCGGTTGCTTCGTTTTTGCTGACATCCGCCGCCATGCCGCTTCCCGACACACCCCGCCTCGGCTTCATCGGCGCCGGCCGCCTCGCGCGGTGTGTCGCGCAGCGTTTCGCGCAGGCCGGCTTCCCCGTCGTCGCGATCGCGAGCCGCACGCCCGCGTCGGCCGCCGGCCTCGCCGCGCGCATCGCCGGTTGCCGCGCGGTCGACACCCCGCAGCAGGTGGTCGACGCCGCCGACCTGATCTTCGTGACGACGCCCGACGATCATCTCGCGTCGAGCGCCGCGGCGCTGCGCTTCGACGCATCGCGCGCCGCCGGCCAGGCGCTCGTCCATTGCAGCGGCGCATCGCCGGTCGCGCTGCTCGATCCGGCGAAGCAGCAAGGCGCGGCCACCGGCGGCTTCCATCCGCTCTATCTGTTCGGCGGCACCGACGCCGACCTCGCGCGCATCGACGGCTGCTCGGTCACGATCGAAGCGGACGGTGCGCTGCATGCGACGCTGCTGCGACTTGCCGCCGCACTCGGCTGTCATCCGCTGTCGATTCCGGCCGGCGGCCGGATGCTGTATCACGCGGCCGCCCACTACGCGGCGAGCTTCGCGCTGTGCGGGCTGTCGGAAGCGGTCGAGCTGTGGCGCGGCCTCGGTTTCGACGAGGACGCCGCGCTGCGCGCGCTGTTGCCGATGCTCACCGGCACGATCGAGACCGCGCGCGACAAGGGGCTCGCGAATGCGCTGGCCGGGCCGGTATCGCGCGGCGACACGGCCATCGTCGAGCGCCAGCTCGCGCTGCTCGAAGCGCGCGGCGGCGATCACGCGATGCTGTACGCGCTGCTGACGCGCCGCGCGGTCGCGCTCGCGGCGAAGCGCGCGCCGCCGCCGGCATCGCTGCCGGCGCTGGCCGAAGCCGTCGAAACCTCGCTGGCGCGGATGGCCGCCCACCCCGCCGCGCCCCCCTCCCCGTCGCGCGACGAGGCGTGATAAGGTGTCGGCCGATGCGCCGCCAACCGGCGTTGGCGGCCGCACGCTACTGACTGTATAAAAAGGATGCCAACGATGTTCGGCGAGATCGCCCGTTTTCTGCTCAATACCGTCTTCACGCTATTCGGCGCCGCGCTGATTCTGCGCGTCTGGATGCAGGCCGTCCGCGTGCCGCCGTACAACCCCGTCACGCAAGCCGTGCTGCAGGCGACCAACTGGCTCGTGCTGCCGCTGCGCCGCGTGATCGCGGGCGTACGCGGCATCGACTGGGCCAGCGTCGTCGCCGCACTGCTCACCGCGCTCGTCTATGTCGTGCTGATGGTCGTGATGGCCGGCTTCGATCCGGCCGCCGTGATCGCGACGCTCGTCGTGGTCGCGCTGCTCACCGTCGTGAAGTGGGCGCTCAACCTCGTGATCTGGATGACGATCCTGATGGCGCTGCTGTCGTGGCTCAACCCGCGCTCGCCGGCAATGCCGATCCTCTACCAGCTCACCGCGCCGTTCCTGAACCCGCTGCGCCGCGTGATCCCGAACCTGGGCGGCATCGACCTGTCGCCGATCCTGCTGTTCGTGATCGTGCAGGTGCTGCTGATGATCGTCACGCGCGCCGCCGTGTCGCTGACGATGTTCGGCATCTGATCCGGCGCGACACCTACGCTGCCGGCCCCTGCGCCGGCGGTGCGCCGAGCGTGTCGATCACGCCGAACTGCGCGGGCATCATCGCGTAGCACACGCGCACTTTCTCGTGCGACAGCCGCTCGAGCAGCCGCTGCGCCTCGTCCTCGGTGACGACGAATTCGACCTCGATCGCGAGCGAACCCTGCAGTTCGAAGAAGCGATCCTCGTGCAGCACGCGATGCTGGCCGAAACCTGCCATCGCGCGAAACGCGGAACCGCCCGCGACGCCCATCCGGTTCGCCTCTTCCAGCAGCCATTCCCACAGCGGCTTCCAGTGCAGCCGGTGCTGCTCGTGCACGTAGAAGCGCAAAAAGACCCTGTCCATCGCTCCCTCCGATGGCGGCCCGCTCAGGCCGCCGCGAGCCACGCGCGCGCGGTCCACATGCCGAGCGCCGTCAGCGCGAACGATCCAGTCAAGTGTAGGACAGCCACCGCCAACGCCCATCCGAATTCGCCGTCGAGCGCGTGCGTCATCACTTCGACCGAATAGGTCGAGAACGTCGTGAGGCCGCCGAGAAAGCCCGTGATCACGAATAGCCGCCATTCGGGCGGCAACCCGACGCGAACGGTGAATACGACGGCGGCCATGCCGATCACGTAGCCGCCGAGCAGGTTCGACACGAGCGTGCCGAGCGGCACCGCGGGAAAGACCGCGTTGAGCGCGAGACTCAGGAACCAGCGCAGCAACGCGCCGAGGCCGGCGCCGACGAAGATCGCGACGATCGAATAGAACAAGGGCACCTCTCACGGACGACGCCACGCGGCGCACGCGGCTACGCTGAACTGTATGCGGAATCGCGCCGCGCCGGCAATGCCGACGGGCCGTGCAGGCAGACGGCGGAGCGTGTCGCGTTCGCATGACGCGTTTCACGATTTCCCTGCGCGCGCCGTCGTGGATATTTACCGGACAATTACATCCGACATTACAAACCGATTTTTAATTTGCCGATTATTTATCAGCTGTTTAAAAACCGATAAAGCAGTTCGATCGTGCGCACAGGTTAACCCTGCACAACGCTTGTCCCATCGAGGTTCCACGTACTTTCCCTTATCAGACATTCCCGTATCCAGTCGATATTCGATGTCGTTATCGTCGTCGATTTCGTAGAATTGTTTCGCCACCCTACTCCATCGACATGGAGACTCGAAAAATGAACAATATCCGCCTGTCATCCATGTTGATCCCGGCGCTGTGCGCGTCGCTGCTCGCGTCGGGCGTCGCGCTCGCCGACGGCAACGGGCCGCCGTCCTACGTCGAAGGCAACCGCGCACCGAAAGGATTCGCGCGCCCGCCGTTCCACACGAAGCCACGCGCAAGCACCGCCACGATCGCCGGCCTCACGCCGGCGCTCGCGCGGCATGCCTACGGGTTCGACGCGATCGCGAACCAGGGCGACGGGATGGTCGTCGCGATCGTCGACGCGTACGACGACCCGAAGATCGAAGCCGATCTCGGCGTGTTCAGCACTGCGTTCTCGCTGCCGGCCTGCACGTCGTCGAACGGCTGTTTCACCAAGGTGTATGCCCACGGTGCGCGGCCCAAGCCCAATGCAGGCTGGTCGCTCGAGATCTCGCTCGACGTCGAATGGGTGCATGCGATCGCGCCGAAGGCGAAGATCGTGCTCGTCGAGGCGGCATCGGCCAGCTTCAGCGACCTGATGGCCGCGGTCGACGTCGCGGTCAAGCGCGGTGCGTCGGTCGTGTCGATGAGTTTCGGCGGCAACGAATTCAGCAGCGAGACCGGCTTCGACAGCCACTTCAACGTACCGGGCGTGACGTTCGTCGCGTCGTCCGGCGACAGCGGCACCGGCACCGAATACCCGGCCGCGTCGCCTTACGTGGTGTCCGTCGGCGGCACGACGCTGTCGTCCGATACGGCCGGCAATTACATCGGCGAGACGGCGTGGAGCGGCAGCGGCGGCGGTGTGAGCAGCGTCGAAGCCGAGCCGGCCGGCCAGACCGCGTGGCCGATTCCGGTGGCCGGCAAGCGCGGCGTGCCGGATGTCGGTTACGACGCGAATCCGTCCAGCGGTTTCGCGGTGTACGACTCGGTCACCTATCAGGGGCAGGCCGGCTGGTTCCAGGTCGGCGGCACGAGCGCGGGCGCGCCGCAATGGGCGGCGCTCGTCGCGATCGCGAATTCGCTGCGCACGGCGGCCGGCAAGGCATCGTTGAGCGGCGCCTACGACACGCTCTATGCGGTCGGCAAAACCGCGTACGGCAGCGACTTCCACGACGTGACGACCGGGTCCAACGGCAATTGCGGCAGCGTCTGCAGCGCGGCGGGCGGCTACGACTACGTGACGGGCCTCGGTTCGCCGATCGCGCCAGCGCTCGTGCAGGCGCTCGTCGCGCGGCCGTAATCGCGCGCTTCGGCCGATCCGCCCAGGGTACGCGGCGCGCGGCTCAGCCGCCGCGCCACGCGCGGTCGAGCGCGTTCAGCGTCGCCAGCGCACCGCCCTTCAGCCCGATCACGTCCGCCCGGCGCGCATGCGCGTCGCGCGCGTTGATGCGGATCATGTCGGCGCCGAGCCGTTCGCTCAGCAAGCGCACGGTCGGAATCGCGGTGCCCGCGCCGATCTCCACCACAGCGACGCGCCCGGCCTGCGCAATCCACTCTTCGAGCGCGCGTTCCTGCACGTCGTAGCGCGCACCGAGCCAGCCGGTGTCGCCGAACATCAGGATGTTGGGCCGCGCGAGACCGCCGCAGTGCGGGCAGCGCGGCATGTCGCCCACGAGGCGGCACGTCGCTTCGTCGACCTCCGGCACGAACGGCGCCGCGTCCCACGTGGCGTCTGTGCACGGGCGCAGGCACTGCATCGCATGAATCGAGCCGTGGATCTCGACGATGCGCGCCGGATCGAAGCCGGCCTTCTGGAACTGGCCGTCGACGTTGCTCGTCAGCACGAAGCCGCCGTTCGGCATCGCGTCGATCCAGCGGCGCAGGATCGCGAAGCCCGCATGCGGCGCCGTCGCGCGGTAGAGCGCGAGACGGTGCCCGTAGAAGCCCCACGCGAGCGCCGCACGCGCACGAAACGCGTGCGGCGACGCGATCTCGTGGAATTCGAAACGCTCGTGGCGCAGCGCCGGATACGCGCGCCAGAAGCCGTCCGTGCCGCGAAAATCGGGCAACCCGGAATCGACGCCGATGCCCGCGCCAGCCGTGACGAGCAATGCGTCGGCGCGCGCGAGCGCGGCGACGGCGGACGCGACGAGCTCGGCGGGAAGCGGCGCGGCGGCGGAGTCGGCGAGATCTGCGGGACCGGAAAGCGGCATGATGGGAAAGCGGTGGCGTCGAACGTTGCGCGAGTGGCCTGGCGATCATACGCTCATACGCCGGTTCGGGCGTCGCGCCGCATCGGCGACGCAACTGTGTAGCGCTGCGCACGTGCGGCGACCGGCAATGCAATGGCCCGCCGTCCGCAAGCGCCGCACCGGCGATACCGCGACGCGGCGCCCATGCTTGCTCAGCGAGCCGATTCGTCGTGTGCAACCGGGATCTCGTCGCCCGCGAAATAGACCGGCTTGCCGAGTTGCCGCGCGAGCGCGACGTCCGCATCCGCCCCGCGCGACGCACCATCGATGCGCAGTACCGCATCGCAGCGTCGCAGCAGCCGGTGCGCGGCCGGATACAGGAACGTTTCGCCGATCGCGTCGCCCAGTTGCGTCGACCCGGCCGCGGCCGCGAGCGGCAACGACACCCATTCGCCGATCATCGGCACGTGCCCGCGGCGATACACGGCGAGCGCCGCCGCTTCCAGCCGGTGCAGGTTCGCGGCGATGCGCGCGGGGTCGCCGTCCGTGCCGCTGCGATACGGGCCGGCGATCAGCACGAGCCGCGGCGTCATGCGGCGCGTGCGCCGGCGGTTTCCCGCAGCGCGACGTACTGCAGCAGCATGATCGTCTTCGCGTCGACGATCTCGCCGCGCTCGACCGCGTCCAGCGCCGCCCGCAGCGGCATCTCGACGACCTCCAGATCCTCGCCCTCTTCCGCGACGCCGCCACCCGCGCCGGTGCGCAGCGACGCATCGTATTCGCCGACGAAGAAATGCAGCTTCTCCGTCACGGAACCCGGGCTCATGAACGCCTCGAACACCTTGCGCACGCCGCGCACGCGATAGCCGGTCTCCTCCTCGGCCTCTGCGCGGATGCGCGCCTCGGGCGTTTCGTCGTCGAGCAGGCCGGCGGCCGCTTCGAGCAGCATGCCGTCGTGTCCGCTCACGAACGCCGGCATCCGGAACTGGCGCGTCAGCAGCACGTCGCCCGTTTCGGCATGACGCAGCAGGATCGTCGCGCCGTTGCCGCGGTCGTAGGTCTCGCGGCTCAGGCGCTGCCACGTGCCGTCGCGGCGCAGGAAATCGAACGTCACCTTGCGCAGCACATACCAGTCGTCGGACAGCACCGTCGTATCGACGATGCGCACCCGCTCCCGCGTTGCAGCCATTGCAGCCTCCGGTTCGACAAAGGACGGCGCCCATGGTAACGTGCACATTCGTGCAATTTCAAGAATTTTCGTGCAAACACGATGCTGACGACGCAACGGAAGAAGGCGATCCTCGACGCGCTCGCGCGCGACGGCCAGGTGCTGGCCGCCGAGCTGAGCGTGCAATTCGGCGTGTCCGAAGACACGGTGCGCCGCGACCTGCGCGAGCTCGCGGCCGACGGGCTGTTGCAGCGCGTGCATGGCGGCGCGCTGCCGGCGTCGCCGGCCGTCGCGCCGTTCGCGCAGCGCGAGGCGCTCGAAACCACGGAGAAGCGGCGCATCGCACGGCGGGCCGCGCAGATGATCGCGCCCGGGCAGGTGGCGATCGTCGATGGCGGCACGACCTCGGCGCTCCTCGTCAGCCAGTTGCCGGCCGACCTGCGCGCGACGATCGTCACGCACAGCCCGAGCGTCGCGGTGGCGCTCGCCGCGCATCCGTCGATCGACGTGATCCTGATCGGCGGGCGGCTCTACAAGCATTCGATCGTCGCGGTCGGTGCGGCGGCGATGGAAGGCATCGCGCGCATTCATGCGGACCTGTATTTCATGGGCGTCACGGGCGTGCATCCGGTCGCCGGCCTGAGCACCGGCGATTTCGAGGAAGCGGCGATCAAGCGCGCGCTGGCCGAACGCGCGGCCGAGACGGTCGTGCTCGCGTCGCAGTCGAAATTGCGCGCGGCATCGCAGTTCGTGATCGGCGACATCACGCTGGCGCAGACGATCGTCGTCGAAAAGGAAACCGACGCCGCGCTGACGAAGCCGATCGAGGCCGCGGGTGTGACGGTGGTGCGCGCGTAGTGCACGGTGGCCCGGCTGCGTCGAATCGGTTGTGGGGAGGGGATGGTGCGTCGTCGCGCCCATGTCAGCGTGCTGACAGGCACCGCTTGCTAACATGGGCGATCGCCCGATCGCCACGTGCCCCCCGATGCCCTCATCCCCCGCCACGACTCCCACGACACCGCCCGCAGGCGACGCACCGCCGCCGGACGTCCTCGCGCTGTTCATCGCGTTCGCGGAGATCGGCCTGACCAGCTTCGGCGGCGGGCTCAGCGGGCGGATGATGCGCGATTTCGTCCACGAGCGACGCTGGCTCGATGAAGAAGCGTTCCTCAACGGTCTCTCGCTGTCGCAGGCGTTACCGGGCGTCAACGTGAAGAATCTCGCGATCTGGATCGGCTACCGGCTCGCCGGATGGCGCGGCGCGGTGGCCGGCTTCACCGGCATCATCGCGCCGCCGGCCGTGCTGATCGTGCTGTTCGGCGTCGCGTTCTCGACGCTCACGCGCTTTCCGCTCACGCATGTCGCGCTCGCCGGCGCGGCGGCCGCGGCGATCGGGCTGTCGATCTCGATGGCGATCACCGCGGTGCGCCGGCTGCCGCGCCGCGTGCTGCCGTTCGCGGTGACGACGCTCACGTTCGTGTCGGTGACGGTGCTGCACTGGCCGCTCGTGTGGACCGTGCTGATCGGCGGCACGCTGAGCGTCGCGCTCGAATACCGCCGTGCAGCCGCCGCGCCGGCCGGGAGCGATGCACGATGAACGCGTCCGCGCGTTACACAGCGCTGTTCGGCGTGTTCGCGCCGCTGTCGATCGCGACGATCGGCGGCGGGCAGGCGGTCATCGCGGATATCCAGCGGCAAGTCGTCGACGTGCATCACTGGATGAGCGCCACGCAATTCTTGAACGACTTCGCGATCGCACGGATGGCGCCGGGCCCCGGCTCGCTGCTGGCGACGCTGATCGGCTGGCAGGTGGCCGGTTTCTGGGGTGCGGTGATCGCGACGCTCGCGCTGTTCGGCCCGACCGCGCTCCTGATCTACGGCGTCGCGCATCTATGGCGGCGACACCGGGGCGCGCGCTGGCAAATCGCGCTCGAAACCGGCCTGCGCCCGGTCGCGGCCGGCATGATCGTCGCGTCGGCGTGGGTGCTGGTGCAGGCGCTCGACGGCGGCTGGGCCGCTCGCGCGATCGCGGCGGCGTCGACGCTGTGCGTGATGTACACGCGCGTTCATGCGCTGGTGCTGATCGCGATCGGCGCGCTGCTGCTCGTCGGCGTGCACGCGCTCGGCGGCGTGTAGCGCGGCGCCGCCGCCACCGCGCGACGTTGCCTGGGCGCCTGTACGGCCTGACGCCTAGACACCGCGGAACACCGGCACCGATTCCGATACCGCGTGAAATACGTCGTACGCATGGGCATGCAGCTCGAACCCGATACCCGGCGCCTGCGGCACGCGTGCGTATCCCGCGTCGACGATTTCGCCATCGGCCAGTCCGCTGAACGGATGGAATGCGAGCGGGCTGACTTCCGCCCCGCCGAGCCCGAGCGCCGCGACGACGTGCAGCGAGAACAGATGACCGGCGTGCGGCCAGAACGCGTCGCGCCGCCAGCCGCGCGACACGAAGTGATCGACGATCTGCAGATAGCCCGACAGCCCGTAGCTGTGCACGGGATCGAACACCAGCACGTCGCGGTCGGCACGCAGGCCGCCGTAACGGTCGAGCAGCTTCGCTTCCGCGAGCGAGAACAGCGCTTCGCCTGCCGCGATCGGCGATGCGTATCGCGTGGCGACGTCTGCCTGGAGCGGCAGGTCGAGCGGATCGCAGATGTCCTCGAACCACCAGAGATCGAACGGCGCAAGCATGTTCGCCGCCTCGTAGGCCGTCGTCGCGTCGTACGTGTTCATCGCGTCGACTGCGAGATGCGAAGGGCTGGCGAGCTGTGCGGCCGCGGCGTCGATGCGGCGCCGGTCCTGCTCGAAATCCGCGCCGCCGATCTTGATCTTCGCGTGCGTGTAGCCGAGATCGACGATCCGGCGCATCTCGTCCGACAGGCGCGCGAGATCGTCATGTGGATAGCGGTAGCCGCCACCCGCGTAGACGCGCACGCGCGACTGCGGCGTGCGTCCGAGACGATCGGCGAGGAAGCGATGCAGCGGCAGGTCTGCGATCTTCGCGGCGGCGTCCCAGATCGCCATGTCCAGCGTGCCGACCGCGACGCAGCGTTCGCCGTGCCCGCCCGGCTTCTCGCCGGCCATCATCGCGCGCCATGCGCGGAACGGGTCGAGGTTCGTGCCGGCTTCGTCGGCGAGTGAGTCGGCGGCAGCCAGCAGGCGCGGCGCGAACCGTTCGCGGATCAGGCCGCCCTGCGCGAAGCGGCCGATCGACGCGTAGCCGTAGCCCGTCACCGGGCGGCCGTCGCGCACGACGTCGGTAACGACCGCGACGACGCTCGTCGTCAGGCCGCCGGACGGAATCGCCGGATCGGCATAGCGGGATACGGGAATCGCGCGTTCGTGGATCGCGGTGATGCGCATGGTCGGGGCTCCGGAGGGGCGTCCGGCGCAGGCGGAAGGTTCATGCGCTGCAGCGGAAGCGGTGGGCGGATCGCTGCATCTTAGGGGTTTGCGTGACGGTGTGCAGGACCGGTGGCGAGCGTCATCGTGTCGTCGCCGGACAACCGTGCGTTCAATTCGTCATGGATTGCGGCTGGATAACGAAGCGCGCCAAGCCTGTGGCTGCCCTCAGCGCGCTGTTTCCGAACCCGGGACGACTTTTATTGAACCGGAATCCTCGCTCGCCCCTCCCGGCTTCGTGAACCGCGAAGACGTGGGGCGATGACGGTATGCAGGGGTTGGATAGAATCGACCGCCCGCTCAGGCGAAGACGAAGTACTTGCGCACCGTCTCGACCACTTCCCACGTCCCTTTCATGCCGGGCTCGATCACGAACACGTCGCCGGCCTTCAGATGCACCGGCTCCTCGCCTTCCGGCGTGATGATGCAGTAGCCATCGAGGAAGTGGCAGTACTCCCATTTTTCGTAGTTCACCTCGAACTTGCCCGGCGTGCAGATCCAGGTGCCCATGATCTTGCTGCCGTCCTTCGAGACGTACGCGTTGAGGTTCACGGTGTGCGGATCGCCGCCGATGCGCTTCCACTTGGTCGCATCGAGAACAGGCGTCGGGCAGGTTTTGCGCAGAACGGTGATGAAATCGGACATGTCGGCTCCAGACTGACGATCGTATGAGAGGCCTGTCACGTTAGTTCGAAAGCTTTACCAGGGCTTGTACGCTTCCGACACCGACTCGTCCATTTTCGACATTGGCTGGCAGGCCAGTCGGGCCGCAGCAGTTTCGATACCGGCGGCCCAGACGCCCCGCTTGCCATCCCCACCCGAACCCCTGTAGAATCGCCAGTTCTGCGGGCGTCGTATAATGGCCATTACCTCAGCTTCCCAAGCCCCGGCGCGTTAATCAGAGCCACTGTCTACGCGCATTCTCACGTCATAATTTCTCCCGGCTCCACGAAGAACCGCTGTTCATGCGGACTTCACTGCGATGCCAGTTTTCACCCCAGCTATAATTTCAAGAAGCTGCAAGTCAGGCTGACTTGTCGTGCACGCATCCATTGATGCGTTCCAGCTGAGCTCCCCCACCCCACTGCACGAAATGACGTGCACGCGCGACACCACGCACCAATCCGACGACTACGCCGACCATAGTCTCAAGCCACACACCGGGAACACGCCGAAAGCAGAGCAAGATCCCCTTGCAGACAGATCACCACACCAACAAAACGAAAATTTCAATAAAATCAATGTGTTATGCAAACCACAAACGTTTGCGAGAACGCAGCAACATCGCCTATTCACTCTGATTCACTCTGATTCATTCCGATTCACGCGAATTCACGCCAGATACATCTTCGGAAATATCTCTGCAACAGGGCATTTGACAGCAGCAGGATTAGTGGTACATTTGTGCCATCGATGACTCCGCAGGATGAATCATGGCCAGCAGCAAAGAGAAAGTTGCGACGCCCCCTGTTATCTCGCACATCTCGCTCACTTCGTTTTTGAACCAACTGCGGGATATGGGCACCGTCCCGATGCGCATCGACAAGACGTTGATGCCCAAAGCATCCGGCTCTCAGCAATCCGGCACGATCTCGGCCCTTCGTTTTCTTGGGCTCATTGACGACACCGGAAAACCCAAAGATCACTTCAAAAGCATTGTCTTAGCCGACGACGATGCGCGTAAGGAGCCGCTTAACAAGATCTTTCGCGAGTCGTATGGCTTCTTGTTCGATGACCCCGAATTTGATTTGAGCCATGCCAGCTCAGGTCAAGTGATGGAAAAGTTCAAGACGTGGGGAATCAACGGAAGCACCCTCACGAAGACCATCGCGTTTTTCCTCTCCGCAGCCAAGGAATATGGAATTCCAGTGTCTCCGCACGTCAAGGCGCCCGCAGCACCGAAGGGCACCAATGGCGGCACGAGGGGGAAGAAAGGCAAGGTCGGCACCGACGAATCCCAGGTCAGCGCGGGGAAGGCGATCGACTCGACGGATGAGGTTGCCCCTGGACTCGAGGTTTTTTCGATTCCTCTGCCCGGCAAGTCCACTGCGAAAATCATTGTGCCAGCCGGCCTAGATGCTGACGATTGGGCAATGCTGCAAACGATGCTCGGGGCTTACATCCAACGCTGGAAGGGCTTTAAGCCCGAAGGGAAAGAATGAAAAGAAGATGATTCGGCCCCGGTTACATAGCTCGCAGTAGCCGGGCCGGAAAAAACAACGCCCCCAACACCTTGATCTCTGCCAGGAAATCGAAACGTTGGGGGCGCCGGCGAGCAGAAGACAGCGCGTTAAGGCGTGCCTCTGTCACCCACAGTTATCTGCCGATAACCCTTGTAGTCTACGCGACAAGGGAGCTGGGGGCAAGAATCGCTTTCAACCTCCTTACATGGAGGGGTTTATGCCCAACCTCGCTCACGAGCAGGCAAAGACCGTCTTCGTGCGTAACTACACCCGGATTCGCTTCGGCAATCTGGAACATGTGTGCTCGCACTGGCGGTCCGCACCCGGTCAGTTGAGTTTCAACTTCGACTGATCAACAACGAAACGATTCGGGCTCCCAAGGGAGCCCGCTTCTTTTTGCTAGCGGAAGGGCATCACTTCTTACCCTGTGGCTCGTGCTTGTCCTTGATCATCTGATAGTACGTGCTTGCACCGGCCTTCGTCAGCTTCACCTCGGCGATGAACTTCTCGATGATGTCCTTCCGGGTCACATCCTTGACGGTCCGCATCCGCTTGTAGATTTCTGTCGCCAACTCCATCTTCGTCGGCGTAGCCTGTGCCGCATTCGCTGCGGGATCATTTCCTGTCGAACTGGCTGCCGGAGTCACCGGCTTCTGATCACCGGCAACCGTCTTGCCCGCTTTCTCGTCCTTGCTCGTTGCACTTTGCTTCTGATCGACCACGATCGCACTCCATTCGTTGAACGTGCGTCCAGGGTCCAGCAGGCAGCCCTTCGAGACAACAGCGAGCGAGCAACCTCGACCGACGCGACGGCGACCACCGCGAAATCCGACGAGGAACAGTGACAGTTTTCACGTCACCCTCGCCTGCGCCTCCCCTATCCCCTTGATCTACCGGGGATTTCCTAGCTCGATCATCAGCTTTCCTAGATTCTGCCGTAGGGCCGACTCGTGGTCGGCCCTGTCCTTCTAGCAGATAAGTCGCCGCTTTATCAACACAGAAAAAACACTGATCTACAAATCATTGAACATCGCGGCGCGTTATCCGAATCACTGATCAGTCGTCGATGGGTTTGAGCGGGATGATGCCCTCGTCCCTATCGAACGGATTCGGTTCGATCGGCTGAGGCTTGGGCGTCCTCGGCGTCTTAAGCAATTCTTGACGACGCTGACGAGGAGTGAGCTCTTCCCACTTCTTCGCTGGCTTCGCATCGACGTGCACAAACTTCATCCGCCTCGGCTTTTCGGGCGTCTCGGTCACGACCATCATATTTCCGCCATCGAGCAGATTTTGCTGGACCCGAACCTCGGTCATCCTTTTCACGAAGCTCTTCCGATACCCTTCCATCAACTCAATCGACTCCAGATCGAGCATGTACTTGTAAATCTTCTTCACTCCTTCGTACTTGCTCGTCTTCGTGGTATCGAGACCAAGCATCTTCAGGAAGCCCTTCAGCTGGAGCATTGGC
Source organism: Burkholderia sp. AcTa6-5 (assembly GCF_017815075.1). Taxonomy (NCBI): domain Bacteria; kingdom Pseudomonadati; phylum Pseudomonadota; class Betaproteobacteria; order Burkholderiales; family Burkholderiaceae; genus Burkholderia; species Burkholderia sp. AcTa6-5. The sequence goes on from NZ_JAGIQE010000016.1 coordinate 135,406, forward strand.
TTGTCCCGCAAATCATCGCGAACACGTGCCTGAAGTACCAACCCAATTTGCTGGACGTGCAATTCAACGGCATCGATGAATGCGCCGAGCGTCCTCGATTCGAACTCGGCAAACGTATCCAATTGCCCATTCTCGTCCAGCACCCCAGCAGCACGAAGCAGCGTCTTCAGCAGCTTGCACTTCCTGACGTAATCATCGCGCTCCGTTACCGACACACCTTGCTCATACAAGGCAAACTGGTTCCGTTGGTACTTGTTGGCAAAGAATACCGAATAGAACCACACGCATTCACGAAAACGCCCACGGTTATCCAGCCGCGCCAGATCGACCGTAACCTCCTTCACACCATAGAACTGCTCGATCTGGTGCCGAGCGATCTGTGCCTTCTCGTTGATGGTCACGGTCTGCTTATCGCACAGTTCATGGTAGCGCTTGCGGGAGATACTGCCAGCTGACGCGATCGCCATGAACTCCTCGACTACGACCAGCTTCTTCGCCCCGTAGTACTCCTTCTGCAACTTCTTGGGATCAAGTGTAAGTTCGTGCTCGGCTTCACGAATCTCCCATCCTTCGCGCTTCTTCAATTCGATGAAGTGCTCGCGTACATTATTCAGCGAAGCATGGCGCATGGACTTCACCTGGGCGTAGACCTCGATCAACTTGTCATTCTCGTGATATTCCGGACGCCCATGCCAGTCAAACCCCTTCAGAACTTCGGGCAATTCCCCCCTCGACAAAATGCTCTGCCGGATCGCATCGACTTCGTATTCCAGATACAGGCGGGCAGAGGAAATCCACACATGCTGTTCATGCATGTTGCGCACCCGTGCGAGTTGCTGGTCCATTTCGAAATGCGTCGTGACAGCTGCTTCAAAGAAGCCGATCACGTGGGTAAATTGAGGCAGCTCATCGGGAATATTGATGTCCACGCCTGTACCGACAGATGGAGACACAATCAGCACGTCGTACCTGGCCGACGTCTCCTTGATCGTCGCGATGAAATTGCGACCCTCTTCTGTGGTGGAGTTATCCGACGTAATGATCACGATCCTGATCTGATCCCCAAAACGCTGGTGCAGCAGCCTCTTGAGCGCCTTCGCCCGATCCTTAGAATTGCACGCGATGAATTGCTTCCCGCCGCCCCCAACGACCGAAATCGTATAGTCGGTCAATGTCGCATCGCTGTTGTAGAGATGCACAACATGCCTCGGCTGCGCCGGGTCCAGATTCTTACGGAAGCGATTGACGTAAAAACGCACAGGACCCTTATCGTCCCGAAGCAGTGCTGTGACATTGAAGGTCAACCATCCCAAATCGGCATCACACAACACTACCTGTTTCGCCCGGCGAATATAGAGATGCAGCTTCTCGAAGCAAGGCTTCCGCTTGCCCGCCAACGTACTCGACAACACATGCGAAAAGACCTGTTCGCTCTCGTCAATTAGCACTACGTCGTACTTGTTACGACTAGCGTTCAGATAATGGCTCAGACTGTCCAGGCACACCACGCAGTACCTGAGAATTGCGGTCCGGTCCTGAAAGTATTCCAGTTTTTTGAGATAGCAATGCATCTTCAACCGGTCCGCGAGTGATTCCGCCAAGGCCTGGCGGTGCACGATCAACAGCACCGACTTCCCTTGTGCTTTGTACTGCTGTACAGCCCGCTCCAACCATTGCGTTTTTCCCGTTCCCTTCGGACTCCGAATTCCATTCACCCCATCACCAAGTTCCGGGAAACTGGCTTCATCCAGATAGCGCGAATCACGCGTGAACACCGATTTCGGATCCGGCATTTCGTGATATTCGGCGGGGGCGTCGTCATCGAGCCATTCCGACGGATGCTGCTGCTCCTCGTAATCGATCTCAATCAGTCCGTCTTCGAACGAGTAAAAATCATACTCGTGGAGATGCGACCGGCGATTCCATTGCGGCCAAAAGGTTTGCGCACAGGCGCTGCAATATACACCGTTCTGCCCAGCCTTCGAAGTCACGACGAATGCGCTTGCATGCTTGTCCACGTGACGAGGACAAAAAACACGTACTCCCCGTTTCAACTCATGAAGCAGGTAGGTTCCGTCGCCATCGGTCGTGATCATCTCGTTGCTATCGAGCGCGACCGATGACCGGCTATTGGCAAGACCATCCGCAGAGATCGCGCGCCCGTCATTGTGAATCTCGTTCTCACCCAGCTCAATCACATACTCGACCTGCTCCAACGGGAGCACGCGATCAACGCGATGGACCTCGCAGTTTTCCGATCCGTAGAACAAACGACTCGCGTCCGTGCAGGAACGGTCGCCCCCGAACATACGAACGATGCCGGTATAGGCCAGCTTCATCCGCTGCTCAGTCTCGACCGGCTTCTCCATCAAGAACACAATCCGGAACCGGTGCGCGTCCGGGCGATGGCTCGGCGTCGTATAGATGAACCAGCCGAATTTCTGGAAGAACGGATGCACGAGCACTTCGTCGATGGTCAACCCGCAATCGATATCGACCGCCAGCACCTGCATGCACTCGAAGTTCTTGGACTTCCGAGGCCCCTTCAGCCAAGCACAGAAAGCGAATCCCGACATCACCTCGCCAATGAATTCCTCGGGGGCAAGCTCGCGATTCACGAACTTATAGGTGGCGTGCGACCAGCCTATGTCATGACCGGGAACAATCTTGTTCTTGACGTGCCGATTGATCGCGACCTTCAGCGTCGCAATGCTGGATACGGAGATGGGCGAACTGGAATCATGCGCGTCGCTTGTTTCGACGGCAATTTGACGCGGCTGGGACGCAGAACGGACTTCTTTTCGAACCATTACAAATCTCCATAATGAAAATGAAAGATTTGGCTAATGGTTCCGGGCTTCAAGCAGAGGAGCAAACGTGAGATAGGAACCACCGACCAGCTACGCCGCACGATCTGGAAATCGTTCGGTGCAACTGGTCCGAGTGCACTATCTTTCCCAACCGCCCAGTTTCACACTGGGCCAGGTTCCTGAGAGAACCTAGAGCAACGTACGGTTCTAGTCTTTCCCGTTGCTGGATGGGTAATGGATCCCGCGTCCGTATCGTGTCTGTTTCCACAACCGAAGCGCGAAATGTCCGCCGCTTGCTCACTCCTCGAGCCAAGGAAGCAGACTACATGATCCAGCCCCTGATTGTCAAATCACTGGTCTGGACCGCACCGTCAGACAAGCGCGCCGGATGTTCAATGATTTGTAGGTCAGTGTTTTCTCTGTGCTGTTAAAGCGGCGACTTATCTGCGACGACCGAGAATCAACGTCACCAACAACGATGGTTCCACCCAATAATTTCATTTACCTTTCACATCGCCCAATCGGCGCGACCATCCTATTCGACCAATGCGCGGGGTGTTCATTGAATATGGATAAGTCATTTTTTTGTGTTGATAAGGGGGCGTCTTATCTGCGACGACCGATGATCGATGCACTCGGCGTCGGTCGTTGGCTGCCGCCATCCCGGAAATATGTTCGGCGGCGTGGGCGAAAGCTGTTGTCATACCCCGTCTCAGCCCGGATGGTGTTGCTCATCAATTACAATTCGTAAGGAGCAACGCCATGACGCTTATCCGTCGAAACAACAGCAAGAACTGGTACTACCAGTTCCAGATTCAGGGCAAGAAATTCTTCGGCTCGACCGGGACGCCGAACAAGACGAAGGCCGCTCAGGTCGAACGCGAAATGCGCAATCGAGCCCACGCCGAGCAGTATCTCGGGGATGCGCAGCCCATCACGCTCAAGGATGCGCTGGAACAATATGTCGAGGCACGAAGAGAAACTTCCTATCACCGGAACATGTGCTCGATCGTTCGGAAGACGCTCGGCTATAAACTTCATCCGCGGACGAAGGCCAAGCTCCCCTGCTATGGCATGTCGCCTGATACGCTGCTGCATGAACTGACGACGCGCGATTTCGATCTTCTCGTTGCGAAGCGCAAGGCCGAAGGCGACAAGCCGGCGACGATCAAGCATGAAATCGGATTGCTACGCGCGACCATCAACGAGATGGCAAAGCTCGGATTCAAAGTCAGTCGCGAGATCGTTTTTCCAGAGCTTAGGACTTCGTATAGACTTCGATATCTGGATTCTAACGACGAGTCGGCGTTATTGCGCGAGCTCGATCCGGAGCGGCTTAGAACGCGTATAAACGCGTCTAAACCGCTGACACCCGAGATGACGCGGAATATGCAGGATAACTACGACATCACGGTTTTCCTGCTCGATACGGCATGTCGCTACTCGGAGGTCGCGAACATTCCGTGGTCGGCGATCAACATCGACGCCAGCACGATCAGCCTCTATCGGAGCAAGGTTCGGAACGAGGACGTGCTGCACATGACATCGCGACTCGAAGCGATCCTTCGTCGTCGGTGGGAAGAACGCCGAACGGGGCAGCGCTATGTGTTCGAAGATCGCACCGGCAACGAACGCGGCTACAGCACGAAGTCGATCAAGAAGGCGATTGAGCGCGCTGGCCTCAACGATCCCGTTCTCGTCAAGGAGCGCGGTGGGCGCGTCACCTTGCACACGCTCCGACATACGTTCGCAAGCAAACTCGTCAAAGCGGGCGTCAGTCTCTATGAGGTGTCGGTGCTGCTCGGTCACAGCGATCCGAAGATGACGCAGCGTTACGCGCACCTCAGCCCGAACGACGCGAGCCGGAAGGCCGTAAAAGTCATCGACTCGCTACTGCTCAATCCCGCATGAATCGTGGGGTGTGCCGCCCTCAACGTGCTCCGAATTTAGGGCACTTTCCATGTCTTATTAAAGGCGTACAAAACCGGGATTCTCGAGGCCGAGGATCCCGGAAGCCGGCATCCGATTACTTGTGGCCATTCCACTCGGGATCGGGATCATCTTCCCATGCTGGTGCCCATTCCCGATTTGCCCATCGGGGATGCGTCAGATCGAACGGTTTGCCGAGCCCGCGACGCGGTAACTGTCGGTTGTAGATGAACCCCGAGACGCCTGTGCCTAACAACCGCACCTGCGCCTCATGAAACCGCGCTGTGCAGTAGCGTGGGCCATGCTGGAAGAACTCCGGACCTTCGAGCGGCGAGTCCGGCGTCCATATCTGCCAGACGTATTTGTACCAGCGCGGATTCGGATGCAGGTAGGTTCCGAAGAACGCAAACCCGGTCCCGCTCCATCGTTGGAAGTCTTCCTTCGCCGGTCGAAGCATTATCGATCGCCGTCCCGCTCGGGGCCGCGAATGTTGCCAGAAATCAACTCGCGGAGGCGCCGGGCATAACGTAGCTCGTCAGCCGCGTCGCCATACCAGAACTCGTAGTGACGAAGCTCATTGTTTTCGATCTTGGCGCGCACGATGACTTCGATGCAAAACTTGCCGTCGTCGCGCTTGCACATGCGGCCGAGCAACCCAGCCTTTCCGTCCCTCGACTTCGCGATGAGATAGCCGCATTCTTCGGCAACAAGCACCCATTGCCGGTCGAGCGAATCGACCGACATGACGCCGATTCGTCCTCGTACTTCCGGCCATGACCTTCCTGCGAACACCTTCTCAAATTCCATAGCGAACCTCGACCGGCGTTTATCGCGTCGAGGTCAAAGGCCGTCGGCGTTGATTAGACAACCCGCGCCAGTATCCGCCGTTGCGCCTGATATTGGACGCTCTGCGCGTCGCCCTGCAGTTCTTCCAAGGCTTTCATCAACACGTCCTGATACAGCGGCAGCAACGCCGTCAGACGATCGGCGATTCCGGCGTCCGTCGCCAGATTGTTCACGAGCCGTTGATAGCCGTCGAAGCCGAACATCTTGTCTCGGATGGGCCGGAGCACGCACCGCCGATTGTCGTTTTGCTCATCGGTCATGTCGATGTAGCCGAAGTGCTTCAGGTCGAACGCCGCCCCAATCACTTGTGCCTGACTGCCGCCGAGAATGCAACTCAACTCGTGCAGGGTCATGCCGGGAAATGTATTGATCAGGCCGAGCGCTCGCGCGGCCATCGGCGTTATCTGCAACGCACTTGCGAGTGCCGAAGCACGGCAACCGTCATAGGCTGCCATGAAAGCGTGAAACCGAGAAAGCGAATTGTTTGTGGTCATAGTTCGTTGATTTTTCTGGATTGATCGCTTGCCTGACGGCGTTCGTTGTCATCCCCGACCGCTCAGGCATCCACTGCACGATACGTCAACCTCTCGACAAATTCAACCATATTGGAATATAACATTCCAATATGGTTGTTCATCGCAATCGGAATGAAGACGACCATATCGTCCTATGACTACCCGCCCTACCTCACCCCCCGACGATGCCCAAGACGCGCTGCTTGCTGCTCGTGTCGGGACCGCTATTGCCGAACAACGACGCGCCCGCGGTCTGACTCAGGCCAAGCTCGCGGAGATGATCGATCTGGAACAGGAGGCGATCAGCCGATGGGAGCGCGGCACGAGGATGCCGACCTTGCATCGGCTCCAGCAGCTTAGTGACGCGTTAGACTGCTCAGTAGATCAGCTATTGCAGCGCGGATCGAAACGGCCGGACGACCAACTGGCGATGATCGCGGATGCGCTCGATGGATTGGATAGCGCCGAGCGGGAACTCGTCGTGAATTTCGTTCGGCAGTTCACCGACATGCTAAAGGCCAAACGTCCGGCAAAGAACAAACGAGTCAAGTAGCCGAACTATCTGCAACTGGAGACAGCAGCGTGACGTCAACCCTCTTCGACAAATCACATGACGAAGCATTTATCGAACTTGGAGCACAACGACCAGGATACCAGTGGTCCAAGTTCGATGTTTCAGCCGAAGAAGCTGCAAAAGGGAAGGCTTCACGTCTCCTGACGACCATATGGAACTACCACAGCGAAAAGGATCGCCAAGGTAAGCGCATCAAGGGCGATGTTGCGGTCTGTAAGGATCGGGCTACCGGTACCTATTGGTATTGCATGCCCAACGCGCCATCGAAAATCTCGAGGCCAACGCATGTCGCTCACATGCGGCGGATAGATCTCGCCTTCGAGCAACATGTGCCCGTTGTCGGAATCTTGAAGGATGTCGACTCGGGAAGATGTGCAAGCTCTCAGCTGTTTGACTGCCCCGAAATCAGGGAGTCCGTAGACGGAAAGGCGATATGGCTTCGCTTGGTGCCACGCAACAAAATCGCGTGCGAAACGAAAGAAATCGACATTGATCAACTAGCCAAGCCCAGTCATGGCTCTCTTGATATGAATGGAGGTGCGGCGTCGGGCGAACCGCCAGAAGGCGGCTGGTCCGAGTCAGAATTGGAAGCCTCGGTAGCAGCCTACTTGGACATGGCCCGTCGCTTCCGAGACGCTCGTCCGGTTGTGAAACGACAGGTCTACCGAGATCTCGCCGCGCAAATTGGTCGATCCGAAAAATCGTGCGAATACAGGATGCGGAACATTTCCTACGTTCTTGAACTCATGGGGCGCGATTGGATACCGGGCCTCCCACCGGCAACAAATGTTGGCGTACGGGTCGCCGGGCAGATAGAAGCCCTCATCGGCAAGTTGGAAGGTCGACAGGAATTGCCTCGGGCTGCCGAAGCGGTAACCATCGCAGAGATTCGCAAGACGCTGGAGGAACGGCCAGATGGTAATAAAGCTCCTGGCACAGCAACATCAACGACCACCAGCTTCGTGCGCGACCTCAAGGTCAAAGCATGGGTGCTTAAGCGAGCGAAGGACAATTGTGAGGCTTGCGACCAACCCGCGCCATTTTCGGGGGCAAATGGTCCGTTTCTCGAAGTTCATCACCTCCGCAAGCTCGCGGATGGCGGGTCGGATACGGTGACGAATGCAGTCGCCGTTTGCCCGAACTGCCATCGACGACTGCACTTTTCGAAAGACGCTCGCGCATACCGAGAAACGCTCTATGGAAAAGTGACTGAGCTGGTACGTGAGTAGCAGCGTGAGAGTTCGGACGGGCGACCGCTGTATATCGCCCACGCAGATTCGATGAGCCTCGCATCCACCTGACCCGCCTCGAACCCTGGAACGTCTTCGAGAAGCAACAGCAGTTTCTCCGTGAAAGCTGCTCGCGAGAGGTCGCCGCCGAAATCTTCTCGAACTGCAGTAGTCAGATCGCGAATCTGGTCGATGGTCAGCGGCGGGAAATCGTTGATGTGTTGAGTGTCATTCATGCCGCCACCGTCTCCTGATTCGCGGTCTCCGGCAACTGGGCGGCAACAATCAAGCCCCCTCACCGATGTACAATCGGCCTACGTCAATATCATGCGGGGGCGGCAATGAATGCGGATGGCAATCCCGGTAATGACGTAAGCCCAACTGATTCAGCCGTTGACCAGATCCGAACCGAGCTCGAAAAACTGAATCCGAGCACGAAACGACGAATTCTCGAGAAATTCGCTCTGGCGGCACTCGGCAGTATTCCTTGGGTCGGCGGATTCATCAGCGCGCTAGCTAGCGTTAAGGCCGAAGAATCCGGCTTGCGAACATCGACTCTTCAGACTCAATGGCTAGAGCAACATCAAGCCAAGATGGAAATGCTGAGCGCGACCATGCAGGAAATTGGTCGGCGGTTCGAGGCGATTGGCGAGGAAATCCACGAACGTCTGGCGAGCGAGGAATATCTCGACATCGTCCGCAAGGCGTTCCGCGCGTGGGACAAGGCTGACACGGAGGAAAAGCGACGCTACGTGGCGAATCTCGTCACGAATGCTGCTGGAACACGGCTCTGCTCAGATGATGTGATTCGGCTCTTCATCGATTGGTTAGATACCTATCACGAGTCGCATCTGGCGGTAATTCGTGAAATATACACAAATCCAGGCTCAACGAGATTCGACATCTGGTCTGCGATTTACGGCGATCTCGTTCGCGAAGATTCCGCAGAAGCGGACCTGTACAAACTGCTGATCCGCGATCTCAGTACGGGTGGAGTCATCCGCCAGGCGCGGGAGACCAACGCTGACGGGCAGTTCCTACGCAAGCAGACGGCGCGTAGGCAGACAGGCCCAGCTAACGCGACGATCGAGTCCGCGTTCGAGGGAAGCAAGCAATACGTTCTGACCGAACTTGGCAAACAGTTTGTGCACTACTCAATGAACGAGGTTGTTCAACGCGTGTCAGACGACTAAGCTGTCGCCGCTGACGGCGTGAAGAGTCTTTTATCTTGGTCGTCGGGACATCAGTGCAGCATCCAAATCTCTCGCGAGATTGTCTGCATGGACTCCGAGGATGGCCCATAGCGCCATGCAGCGTAATCGTATGGCAACAGCGGTGGTTTCCTCGGTCTCCCCTGCATGCCTATACGTAATGTCGCGTCCCTTGAATAGATGAGCGGCCGCCAGTTCAGTATCTTCGAAGAACTTAGTCAGGAGCTTATCGAGGCGCACGGGCTGGTCTCGGTGTCCGAGAGCATTACGAAGGGAGTTCAAGGATGTAATGCCCTTCCAAAAATTGGCATCGGCAGCGGTGCCCACAATTGCATGCGCGAGCTTTGCCGCAGTACCGAAACTGAAGATGTCGTTCTCGGCAGTAGGCCTGACGTAGTTCGCGACACCCGCAGAGATGATATCGTGCAGTCGTTCTTCGACCATCATGTGCCCGCGAAGAACCGCCATCAGAAGATCAGCCCTACGGTCGAAAGCTAAATGGAATTGCTCAAGCTTTGCGTCTATGTCGGCTGCGAAGAGATCTCTTGACATGTTGCCTCTCAAGGTTGTCGGACCGCCCGGGCGGATGGAGCTACGGTACCGTCTTCGTCATCGTGCCCACCGGCCCGAGTCGTATCGCTGCACCGATAAGGTTCGGATAATTGCGATCGTTTGACCGTCCGCATCCGGATTGCTCGTCGGGCCGACACATCAAAGCCCCCCAACGCGTATAACCCTGTCTGTCACGGTAGGTTCGCACTGAGTCCCTGTTGAGCACGCAGCGTTATGGCTCTGTCGATCAAACCGCGAACGGTAGATGACTCGTTTACAAAGGCAATCGTTGACATGAATTTCATCGGCCCCAACTCCAAGAACAGCATGCCGAACACTTCGTCGGCAAAGCTGCTAGAGATCACACTGACGCCGGAAAAATCGAGAACGAGCCTCTGCCCCTCGCACATATCAACTAGGTTCTTCAATTTTATCTTAACGGGTTTCCCCCCCGCTCGAGATGCGAAGGAGCGCACTTCCTCCGCCATTTGAAATCTAATTGCCTTTAAATCATCGGCCTCATACTTGTACTCGATGATGTCAGATGGCTTATGTACGGAACCCCTGAATTTTAGAGCTTGATCTAAAACCCCGCGGTCGCTGACATCAATCGTCACGTCTACCAGAGTTCCGGAAAATGGAATATTATCCTTTCTATAGGAGACTGCACCGTTCAAGAGCTCAAGTCGCCCCAGATTTGAATGCAATCTGAAAGAACCTCGGCTGATTCGACATATCTCAAATGATCCGAACAAGCCATTCCCCTGATTCGTCACGGCATTTCTAGTCACACCCTCTTTAACTGCTTCCTCTAACGCATCGATATCCGAGCTGATATTAGGTCGCGCCGCTCTGAGCGTATGAGCAACGCCGAGCCCTGGGTCGCAGACCGTGAACTCGATTGCGTGGCGCCGCAGTCGATGACGAGTCAGTTGCACGATCCCACCACATGTTGACTGGGAGTGATTTAGAACGTTGTCGGTTATCTCATTAAGTGCCCACTCGACGGCTGCAAAATCTTGGCGCCCTATTCCCTCAACAGAACTCAGCACACTATCAATGATCTCATTCACGCTGTCCTGCTGCTGCTCACTTGTGGTAAAAGCGAGAGCTGGCACTGACGTGAGAGCTGACCGGCGCGGCAGTTCATATCGACGAGGCTCAAGAAAGTGCGCCCATCCTGACGCTCTAAATCGGCGAGCAACGGACTCACTCTCTGGTAAAGTTAAAGAAAAATCGACGTGGCTAGCGTTTAGAGCACGAACGTACGAAATTATCGGCAAAACACCGCTGGCATAAGCGGCAGTGCATCTTCTGAAGTCAAGTTCAATATCACGATACTGCTGCTCATTAGCCGCACTGTGAATTGCCGCAAGCACCCGTTTATAGTCATCAGCCCCCAATGGGCCTGCCGCGTATACCGTTTTTCTATAAGTAGACATGTTCTATGTTTGTATGGAGGCAAGGTAAGACCACCAATCATGCCGACAAGCTTGGGTTAAGTTACCACCCAACACAGATCAGATCATATCGTATAGCCCGCGAGATACATTGCATCACCGTGCATTCAGCGGGGGAAGGGGACCTTTTCGTGAGCGGGCTCCCAACGTCGACCATATTTGCCCTCGAACTCGAACCGGCATCGTCGCCAGCGACGCCACCGCTCCAGCATCGAGCGATGTCAGTTTCGATGCCAGCCGCCAAAACTCCCCGCTTGCCATCCCCACTCAACCCCCTGTACAATTGCGCGTTCTGCGGGCGTCGTATAATGGCCATTACCTCAGCTTCCCAAGCTGATGACGTGGGTTCGATTCCCATCGCCCGCTCCACTTTCCGGCTGCATCGCAGCCTGCGCATGAGCCGCCTCTTCCCTCGTCGAAGGCGGCTTTTTTGTACCATGTGCCGGTTCATCCGGCGCACTGCCGCGCAACGGGCCCTCGCCCGCAACCGAGCCTTTCTCAGTACCGATGATGCACGACGATCCGAACGAAGCCGGCCTGCCGCCGCACGACGACGCCATTCCCGACGAAGCCGATCAAGCCGCCGAAGGCGCCGACGAAGTCAACCCGCTGCACCGCCGCCGCATCCGCAGCTTCGTGACGCGCGCCGGCCGCGTGTCGACCGGCCAGCGCCGCGCGCTCGACGAATTCGGCCCGCGCTTCGTGGTCCCGTATGCGCCGGCGCTGCCCGACTGGGATGCGATCTTCGGCCGCAGCGCACCGCGCATTCTCGAGATCGGTTTCGGGATGGGCGCGTCGACCGCGGAAATCGCCGCGCACCGCCCCGGCGACGATTTCCTCGGCGTCGAGGTGCACGAGCCGGGCGTCGGCGCGCTGCTGAAGCTGATCGGCGAGCAGGATCTGACGAACATCCGCATCATCCAGCACGACGCGGTCGAGGTGCTCGAGCACATGATCGCGCCGGAAAGCCTCGACGGCGTGCACATCTTCTTTCCCGATCCGTGGCACAAGGCGCGCCACCACAAGCGCCGGCTGATCCAGCCGCCGCTCGTCGCGCATCTCGCGTCGCGTCTGAAACCCGGCGCGTACATTCACTGCGCGACCGACTGGCAGAACTACGCGGAGCAGATGCTCGAGGTGCTCGGCGCGGAGCCGACGCTCGAAAACACGGCCGCCGACTACGCACCGCGCCCCGACTACCGCCCGGTGACGAAGTTCGAACGGCGCGGGCTGCGGCTCGGCCACGGCGTGTGGGATCTGGTGTTCCGCAAGCGCGCGGGCTGAGCCCAGTCGCTGCGACGGCCCCGCCGTCTTCCGCACAATAAAAAGACCGACCGGCATCTGCCGATCGGTCTTTTTCATTTGACGCGCGCTGATCGCCCGATCGGCATCACGCCCAGTTCAGCCACCCGCTGTAACCCACCAGCAACACGAACAGCCCGAACGCGATCCGGTACCACGCGAACACCGTGAAATCGTGCGTCGCGACGTAGCGCAACAGCCAGCGCACGCACACGAACGCGCTGACGAACGCCGACACGAGCCCGAGTACGAACAGGCCGAGCGAATCGACGGTAAACGCCTGCCAGTCCTTCACGGTTTCGTAGAGCGTCGCGCCGAAGATGATCGGAATCGCGAGGAAGAACGAGAATTCGGTAGCCACGCGTCGGTCGAGACCGAACAGCATCCCGCCGATGATCGTCGAGCCCGAGCGCGACATGCCGGGCACCAGCGCGAAGCACTGCGCGAGTCCGACCTTGAGCGCGTCGAGCGGCGTCAGCGCGTCGACCGACATCACGCGCGGCGGCTCGCCGCGTTCGCGCTGCCGCGCCTCGGCCCACAGGATGATCGCGCCGCCCACGACGAGCGCGAACGCGACGGGCACCGGCGAGAACAGCACGGCCTTGATCTTCTTCTCGAACAGGAGGCCGAGCGCGATCGCGGGAATCGTCGCGATCACGACGTTCAGCGTGAAGCGCTGCGCATCGGGCCGGCTCGGCAGCCCGGACACGACGGACACGATCCGCTGCCGGTATTCCCAGCAGACCGCGAGGATCGCGCCGAACTGGATCACGACGTCGAACGTCTTCGCGTGCGAATCGTTGAAATTCAGGAAGCTGCCCGCGACGATCAGGTGACCGGTGCTCGACACCGGCAGGAATTCCGTCAGCCCCTCGACGACGCCGAGGATCAATGCCTTGCAGATCAGGATCCAGTCCATCCGTGGCCCAACTCCGAAATGGTCGAAAGAAAAGGCCACTCTTGCGCGCGCGGCCCACCCGGCCGTGCGCGCCCCGTCGTCACTTTTCGACGATCGCCACGCGTATGCCGTTTGTAAGGATCGTAATTGTACCGGGTTCGTAGTTCACTCCGGCAAATTGCAGTTGTTCCGGCTTGAACGTGTAGATCGGATAGTTGGTCAGCAGCTGCGTCGCGAGCTGGCCGGCGGCCGCGCCCACCTGCTGCGCGTACATCTGCGCGTCGCCGTCGAGCGCGAGGCTGTCGACGGCCGGCGCCTTCAGCACGACCGAGCGGCTCGGCGCGTCGTACGCGAGCTGGCCCGACACGGTGAACTTGCCGCTGACGGGCCCGCGCAGGAACGGGCTCACGAAGTTCGCGTCGAGTTGCACGGCGACGCGGTTCTGGTCCGGCAGCAGGTTGACGGCCGGATTCGCGAGCGACACGTCGACGACCTGGGCGACCGTCTTCTGGTAAGGAAACTTCCGCGCGACGGCCTTCTGCACGTCGCCGCGCGAGAACGTGTAGTGATCGGGGATGAACGGGAACGTCGACGCGCACGCGGCAAGCGATACGCACACGCCGACGGCGCCAATGGCGGCAGCGAGAAAACGGCGCCGGCCGGGCGCGTGAGGGACGGTCATGCTGATTTCTCTCCTGGATGCGCCGGCCGCGTCGCGGCCTCGAGGCGCGTGAGCCACGCGAGCGCGTCGTCGCGCGACGCGCCGCACATGTCGGCGGACGGCTGCAGCCCGGCACAGCACGCGGGGCGCTCGGGCCGGCCGAAGATCATGCAGCGCAGGTCGTCGCCGAGCTGCACGCAGCGCACGCCCGCCGGCTTGCCGTCGGGCATGCCCGGAATCGGGCTGGAAATCGACGGCGCGATGCAGCACGCGCCGCAGCCCTCGCGGCACGCATGCGGCGGCGGGACGTCGGCGGGCGCCGCGCGGACAGGCATTTCGACGGACACTCGGCTCTCTCGACGAACAACGAACAACCCAAAACGATGCGGCAACCGGACGCGGCGTCCGGCAGCCCCACCCCGCATTGTGCCATCGCCGGCTGCGACGTTATTACACAATGCAGCCCGACCGCGTGTTCCTATACTCGAAACCATCTAAAAAAGCGCGAGACCGCCATGCGTTCTGGATCTGCCGACCCGGTGTTCCGTCCCGATTTGCTCACGAAATACGGCGTGAACGGGCCGCGCTATACGTCGTACCCGACCGCGCTGCAGTTCCGCGAGGATTTCGATCCGGCCGACTACGTCCGCGCGGCCGGCGACCCCGGCGCCTCGTCGAGCGACCTGTCGCTGTACTTCCACATCCCGTTCTGCAACACCGCGTGCTTCTACTGCGGCTGCAACAAGATCGCGACCAACAACCGCCGCCGTGCGCGCCCGTATCTCGACCAGCTCAAGCGCGAAATGGCGCTGCAGGCCGCGCTGTTCGATCCGTCGCGCCCCGTCACGCAACTGCACTGGGGCGGCGGCACGCCGACCTTCCTGTCCGACGACGAAACGGCCGAGCTGATGGCGGCCACGCGCGAGCATTTCGCGCTCGCGCCGGACGCCGACGCCGAGTTCTCGATCGAGATCGATCCGCGCACGGTCACGCCGGCGACGCTCGTCCATCTGCGCACGATCGGCTTCAATCGGCTGAGCCTCGGCGTGCAGGATTTCGACCCGGTCGTGCAGCAGGCGATCAACCGCATCCAGCCGCGCGCGATGACGGCCGACCTGCTCGCCGCCGCACGCGCGACAGGCTTCCATTCGGTGAGCGTCGACCTGATCTACGGGCTGCCGCACCAGACGGTCGCCGTGTTCGCACGCACGCTGGAGACGATCATCGAGCTCGCGCCCGATCGCCTGTCGGTGTTCGGTTACGCGCACATGCCGCACCTGTTCAAGATGCAGCGGCAGATCGACGATGCGACGCTGCCGCCGCCGGAAGCGCGCGTCGCGCTGCTCGGCCTCGCGATCGACATGCTGACGTCGGCCGGCTACGTGTACATCGGGATGGACCACTTCGCGCGGCCGTCCGACGAACTCGTGCGTGCGCAGCACAACGGCACGCTGCAGCGCAATTTCCAGGGCTACAGCACGCGCGCGGATACCGACCTGATCGGCTTTGGCGTGTCGTCGATCGGCAAGGTCGGCGACGTCTACGCGCAGAACGCGAAGGACCTGCCCGCGTACGGCGCTGCACTCGACGCGGGCCGGCTGCCGATCGCGCGCGGCGTCCGCCTCACGCCGGACGACCGGCTGCGCCGCGACGTGATCACGCAACTGATGTGCAACCTCGAACTGCCGTTCTCGCACGTCGAGGCCGCGCACGGCATCCGCTTCGCCGATCATTTCGCGCGCGAGCTCGACGCGCTGCGCCCGTTCGAGCGCGACGGGCTGCTGACGATCGCGCACGACCGGTTGACGATCCATCCGGCCGGCCGGATGGTCGTGCGCAACATCGCGATGGCGTTCGACGCGTACCTCGGCCAGACGTCGCGGCAGCGCTACTCGCGCACGGTTTAGGGCGGTTCACGCGGGCGCCGGCCGCACGCGGGCGACCGGTTTGATACAGTGTGAGGCTTCCATCCGCTTCGCCAGCCCCCAAGATGCGCACCACCAAAGCGACCCACGCGGTCGAACGCCTGAAGACCCGCTCCGGCAACCCGCAATTCGCGGCCGTCGCGATGGCGGGCGGTCTGTTCTATCTCGTCGACCGCTCGGGCGGCACTGCCGAGAAGCGCTGCGAGCCGCTGCCGCTCGACGAATTCGTCAAGTTCGTCGACGAATTTGGCCCCAAAAAACCGCGCAAGGCGAGCAAGCTCGACCTCGCGTTCGAGGCGCAGATCAAGAAGAGCAAAGGGTAAAGGTCTGTTGCAGGCCGCCGGAAGGCTTCGCGGCCGTGCCGTTTGGTACAATCACGAAGTTTCTCTATCCCCGCTGATGGCCGACCTGGCTGCGTGACCACACCATGAATATCGAAAACGCGCGTTTCAACATGATCGAACAGCAGATCCGTCCGTGGGACGTGCTGGATCTGGATGTCCTGGGCCTGCTGTCGATCGTCAAGCGTGAAAACTACGTGCCGGCCCAATACCGCGATCTCGCGTTCGCCGATCTCGAACTGCCGCTGCCGGGCGGCGCGAGCAAGATGCTGTTCCCGCGCGTCGAAGCGCGCGTGCTGCAGGAGCTGGCGGTCAAGAAGCACGAGAACGTGCTCGTGATCGGCGCGGGCTCGGGCTACCTGGCCGCGCTGTTCGCGCATCGCGCGCAGCACGTGACGGCCGTCGAGATCGATCCGGCGATCGCGAAGTTCGCGGAAGACAACCTGCGCAACGACGGCGTCACCAACGCCGAAGTCGTGCTCGGCGACGGCTCGCGCGGCTGGGCGGCGAAGGCGCCGTACGACGTGATCTGCGTCGCGGGCGGCCTGCCGGTCGTGCCGCAGGACATGCTCGAACAGCTCAAGATCGGCGGCCGCCTGTCGGCGTTCGTCGGCGGCCGTCCGGTGATGAAGGCGCAGATCATCACACGCATCGACGACAAGCAGTACCGCGTCGCCGACGTGTTCGAAACGTACATCGACCATCTCGTCAACGCGATCGAGCCGTCGCGCTTCAAGTTCTGAGCGGCGGAGCCTCCATGCAGATCCTGACGCCCGCGATGCTCGCGGAATGGCTCGGCGACACGGCGCGCCCCGCGCCGGTCGTGCTCGACGTGCGCGAGCCGTGGGAAATCGCGACCGCGCAGATCGCCGGCAGCGTGGCGATTCCGATGCAGCAGATTCCCGCGCGCAGCGAAGAGCTCGACGACGAAGCGGAAATCGTCTGCGTGTGCCATCACGGGATGCGCAGCGCGCAGGTCGCGATGTTCCTCGAATCGCGCGGCTTCACGAAGCTGTACAACCTGCAAGGCGGGATCGACGCGTGGTCGCGCGACGTCGATCCGTCCGTGCCGCGCTACTGATCGATCCTTCCCGCGGCGCATCATGCGCCGCCGCGCCGCCCGGCACCCCGCCGCCGGCCGCACCGATCCGCCGAACGGGCGCGCACTGCGCGCCCGTTTCTCTTTTCCTCCCCCGGGTTCCCTGCGTTTCGACGCCGCCGCACCGTCGTGCACCATTTGTGCCCGTGCGTCTGCACCGCAACGGACCGCGCATGCTGCACGGCGCGTCATCCGCACCGCGCCGATGCCCGCTGGTGCCCGCCCGTGCCCCGCGCAGGCACGCCGGCCGTGCATCCGCGCGACTGGCACATGCCTTGCGTTACACGATGGCCGGCGCCGCCACGGCGCACGCGCATCCAACACGACAAGGGGATCCCGATGAAACGTCGCAGTCTGTTGAAGTTCGGTTCGATGGCCGGCGCGCTCGCGCTGGCGGGCAAGAGCCCGTTCGCGCACGCGGCCGATGCGGGCACCGGCCCGATCAAGGTCGGCATCCTGCATTCGCTGTCGGGCACGATGGCGATCTCGGAGACGTCGCTGAAGGACACCGCGCTGATGACGATCGCCGACATCAACAAGAGCGGCGGCGTGATGGGTCGCAAGCTCGAACCGGTGGTGGTCGACCCGGCGTCGAACTGGCCGCTGTTCGCCGAGAAGGCGCGCCAGCTGCTCACGCAGGACAAGGTCGCCTGCGTGTTCGGCTGCTGGACGTCGGTATCGCGCAAGTCCGTGCTGCCGGTGTTCGAGGAGCTGAACGGGCTGCTCTACTACCCGGTGCAGTATGAAGGCGAGGAAATGTCGCGCAACGTGTTCTACACGGGCGCCGCGCCGAACCAGCAGGCGATTCCGGCCGTCGAGTACCTGATGGGCGCGGAAGGCGGCGGCGCGAAGCGCTTCTTCCTGCTCGGCACCGACTACGTGTATCCGCGCACGACCAACAAGATCCTGCGCGCGTTCCTGAAATCGAAGGGCGTGAAGGACGCCGACATTCAGGAGGTCTACACGCCGTTCGGCCACAGCGATTACCAGACCATCGTCGCGAACATCAAGACCTTCGCGCAGGGCGGCAAGACGACCGTGATCTCGACGATCAACGGCGATTCCAACGTGCCGTTCTACAAGGAACTCGGCAACCAGGGCATCAAGGCGACCGACGTGCCGGTCGTCGCGTTCTCGGTCGGCGAGGAAGAGCTGCGCGGGATCGATACGAAGCCGCTCGTCGGCCACCTTGCCGCGTGGAACTACTTCATGTCGGTGAAGAACCCGACCAACACGAAGTTCAAGGACCAGTTCGCCGCATGGGTGAAGGCGAACAACCTGCCGGGCGGCGCGAAGCGCGTGACCAACGATCCGATGGAAGCGACCTACGTCGGCATCCACATGTGGAAGCAGGCCGTCGAGAAGGCGAAGAGCACCGACGTCGACAAGGTGCGCGTCGCGATGATCGGCCAGACGGTGGCCGCGCCGTCGGGCTTCACGCTCGCGATGGACGGCAACCATCACCTGCACAAGCCGGTGATGATCGGCGAGATCCGCGGCGACGGGCAGTTCAACGTCGTGTGGAAAACGAAGACGGCCGTGCGCGCGCAGCCGTGGAGCCCGTTCATCGCGGGCAACCAGGGCAAGCCGGACGTCGTCAGCTCGATCCCGGCGTTCCTGCGCCGGCAGCGCGCGGCGCTGGCGTGATGCCGTGCGGCGCGTCGCGCTTCGTGTGCGACGTGCCGCACGCTTGCCCGCCCGCTGCCGATGCGCCGGCCGCGCTTGCCGTGACGAATCGCCCGCGCCGACGCAGCGTCGCACCGCTCCGCTCCCCCACGCCCGACAGGATTTCCCGATGCCTACACGCTTTCGCCGAGCCGCCCGCGCGATCGCGGCATGCGCCGCCCTCGCGGGCCTGCTGCCGCACGCCGCGTTCGCGCTGACGGCGGCCGACACCGCCGCGCTCGCCGGCGACGACTTCGACGCGAAGACGGCCGCGATCGAACGGCTCGCCGCCGACACCGATCCGCGCGCCGTCGCGGTGCTCAACGCGCTGTCGAGCGGCGATGCGCTCGCGACCGGCGACGGCCACCTGCTGATCCAGTCCGGCGACACCGCACACGACGCGCTCACGCATGCCGCGACGCCGGCCGGCGATGCGCAGCCGGTGATGCTGAACAACCTGCTGCGCACGAAGATCGCCGGCGCGCTGTCGGGCCTCGCGCTCGCGTCGCCCGACGTGGCCACGCGCCGCGACGCGATCGACGCGCTGCTGAAGTCGCCCGACCCGGCGCTCAAGCCGATGATCGACCGCGCCCGCGCAAAGGAAACCGATCCGGCGTTGAAGCGCCGTCTCGATGCACTGTGGGCGATCGCCGCGCTGCACGATGCCGATCCGGCGAAACGCCTCGAAGCCGCGCAGGTGGTGGCCGCGCGCAGCGATCTCGACATGATCGAACAACTGCGCCCGCTCGTCGCGAAGAACGCCGACGGCAGCTTCGCCGAACCCGACGCGCGCGTGCGCGACGCCGCGCAACAAGGGCTCGATACGTTGCACGCGCTGCAGCGCCGCGGCGAGATCGTCGGCACGGTGTTCGCCGGCCTGTCGCTCGGCAGCGTGCTGCTGCTCGCCGCGCTCGGCCTCGCGATCACGTACGGGCTGATCGGCGTGATCAACATGGCGCACGGCGAATTCCTGATGATCGGTGCGTACGCAACCTATGTCGTGCAGACGCTGATCCAGCGCTACGCGCCCGGCGCATTCGACTGGTATCCGCTCGTCGCCGTGCCGGTGTCGTTCGCGGTGGCCGCGCTCGTCGGCATCGTGCTCGAGCGGCTCGTGCTGCGGCACCTGTACGGTCGCCCGCTCGAAACGCTGCTCGCGACCTTCGGCGTGAGCCTGATCCTGATCCAGGCCACCCGCATGCTGTTCGGCGCGCAAAACGTGCAGGTCGTGAACCCGTCGTGGATGAGCGGCGGCGTCACCGTGATGCAGAACCTGATCCTGCCGTACAACCGGCTCGCGATCCTCGCGTTCGCGCTCGCGGTGGTGTTCGTCGCGTGGGCCGTGCTGACGAAGACGCGGCTCGGTCTGTTCGTGCGCGCGGTCACGCAGAACCGCCGGATGGCAGCGTGCGTCGGCGTGAAGACCGCACGCGTCGACGCGTATGCGTTCGCATTCGGCGCGGGCATCGCGGGCCTCGGCGGCTGCGCGCTGTCGCAGATCGGCAACGTCGGCCCCGATCTCGGCCAGAACTACATCATCGATTCGTTCATGGCCGTCGTGCTCGGCGGCGTCGGGCAGATCGCCGGCACCGTGCTCGGCGGTTTCGGGCTTGGCCTCGCGAGCAAGGCGATCGAACCGTTCTGGGGCGCCGTGCTCGCGAAGATCGCGGTGCTCGTGATGATCGTGCTGTTCATCCAGAAACGCCCGCAGGGCATGTTCGCGCCGAAGGGCCGCAGCGCGGAGGCTTGACGTGACTTCATACACCGATTCGATGTCGAACCCGGTCGCCGACACGTCGAAGCCCGCTGCCGGCGCGCGCGCGGCGGACGGCTTCGCGCTCGGCCTGCCGCCCCGCCCCGCGCTGCTCTCGCGTCGCGCGTGGCTCGCGCTCGTCGCGCTATGCGTGGCGATCGGCGTCGGCGTGCCGCTCGCCGCGCTCGTCGCGCCGGAAGCCAGCGCGTTCCATCTGTCCGCGTACACGATGACGCTCGCCGGCAAGCTGATGTGCTACGCGATCGCCGCGCTCGCGCTCGATCTCGTGTGGGGCTACTGCGGAATCCTGAGCCTGGGCCACGGCTTGTTCTTCGCGCTCGGCGGCTATGCGATCGGCATGTACCTGATGCGCGAGATCGGCCGCGAAGGCAAGTACGGCAGCGACCTGCCCGACTTCATGGTGTTCCTCGACTGGCACCAGTTGCCGTGGTACTGGAGCGGCACGCAGCATCTCGCGTGGGCGCTCGCGCTCGTCGTGCTCGTGCCGGCCGTGCTCGCGTGGGTATTCGGCTTCTTCACGTTCCGCTCGCGCGTGAAGGGCGTGTACCTGTCGATCATCACGCAGGCCATGACGTTCGCCGCGATGCTGCTGTTCTATCGCAACGAGACGGGCTTTGGCGGCAACAACGGCTTCACCGACTTCAAGCGCATCGCCGGCTTCTCGATCACGTCGCCGGGCACGCGCACGGTGCTGTTGCTGCTGACCTTCGCGACGCTCGTGCTCGCGTTCGTCGCTGCGCGCGCGGTCGTCACGAGCAAGCTCGGACGCGTGGTGACCGCGGTGCGCGACGGCGAGACGCGGCTGATGTTCCTCGGCTACAGCCCGCTCGCGTACAAGCTGTTCGTGTGGACCGTGTCGGCCGTGCTGTGCGGCATCGCCGGCGCGCTGTACGTGCCGCAGGTCGGCATCATCAATCCCGGCGAGATGTCGCCCGGCAACTCGATCGAGATGGCGATCTGGGTCGCGGTGGGCGGGCGCGGCACGCTGATCGGGCCGATCGTCGGCGCGTTCGCGGTGAACGGCGCGAAAAGTTTCTTCACCGCGTACTTCGCCGAATACTGGCTGTTCTTCCTCGGCCTGATCTTCGTGCTCGTGCCGCTCTTGCTGCCGCGCGGGATCATGGGCCTCGTCGAAACCGTGCTCGCGAAGGGGAAACGCGCATGAACGGAACGGCTCTCTATCAGTTCACGCCGCCGCCCGAGGACGAGCTGCTCGCCGTCAGCGGCAGCGCGTCGATGGGGCGCGTCGTGCCGGCCGGCATCGACACGTCGCACGGCACGATCCTCTATCTCGAGGACATCGAGGTGAGCTTCGACGGCTTTCGCGCGCTGAAGAAATTGTCGCTCGCGATCGACGTGGGCGAGCTGCGCTGCGTGATCGGCCCGAACGGCGCGGGCAAGACGACGATGATGGACGTCATCACCGGCAAGACGCGGCCCGATGCGGGCAAGGTGTTTCTGGGCCAGACGATCGACCTCGCGCGGATGAACGAACCCGAGATCGCGCGGGCGGGCATCGGCCGCAAGTTCCAGAAGCCGACCGTGTTCGAACAGCATCCGGTGTGGGAAAACCTCGAACTCGCGATGCAGACCGACAAGGGCTGGCTCGCGTCGCTGCGCGCGCGGCTCGACCGTACCGCGCAGGCGAAGATCGAGGAAACGCTCGCGCTGATCGGCCTCGAAAGCCAAGCGTATCGCGCGGCTGGCGAGCTGTCGCACGGGCAGAAGCAGCGGCTCGAAATCGGCATGCTGCTGATGCAGCGTCCCGCGCTGCTGCTGCTCGACGAGCCGGCGGCCGGGATGACCGACCACGAGACGATGGAACTCGCCGAGCTGCTGAACACGCTGCGCGGCACCTGCTCGATGATGGTCGTCGAGCACGACATGGAGTTCGTCGCGGCGCTCGCGGGCGACACGGGGCGCGTGACGGTGATGGCCGAAGGCGCGGTGCTCGCGCACGGCACGCTCGACCAGGTCAAGCGCGACGATGCGGTGATCGAGTCTTACCTCGGACGATGATGCGATGCTGAAAATCGAAGCGCTGAACCAGTACTACGGCGGCAGCCATATCCTGCGCAACGTGAACCTCGCGGCCGACGACGGCAAGCTCACCGTGCTGCTCGGCCGCAACGGCGTCGGCAAGAGCACGCTGCTGCGCTGCCTGATGGGTGTCGTCGCCGCGAAAAGCGGCAGCGTATCGTGGCACGGCACCGCGCTCGGCGCACTGCCGCCGTATGCGCGCGTCGCGGCCGGGCTCGCGTACGTGCCGCAGGGCCGCGACATCTTTCCGCGGCTCACCGTCGAGGAGAACCTGCTCGTGGGCGCGGCGAGCCGCAAGGCGCCGTCGAAAGTGCCCGATCGCATCTACGACCTGTTCCCGGTGCTGAAGGACATGCGTGCGCGGCGCGGCGGCGACCTGTCGGGCGGTCAGCAGCAACAGCTCGCGATCGGCCGCGCGCTGATGAGCGAGCCGCAGCTGCTGATCCTCGACGAGCCGACCGAAGGCATCCAGCCGTCGATCATCCAGGACATCGGGCGCACGCTGCGCCAGCTCGTCGACGAATCGAAGATGACCGTGCTGCTCGTCGAACAGTATTACGATTTCGCACGCTCGATCGCGGATCGATATTGGGTGATGAGCCGCGGTGAGATTGTCGCGGGAGGGGACGCGCGGGACATGGAGGCGAACGGCGTGCGCGAGCTGATCGCGGTGTGACGGTAGGCACGGCGGTAGGCACGGCGGTAGGCACGGCGGGGAAAACACGTACGGCCGACTCGCGGGACGCCCGCACGCGGCACTTCCTGCGAACGCGGCATCTGCATTATTGTTCCGGTAGCATCCACGTTCTTCGCACCCGCTTCCTCGTTTCCCGTTCGCCGCCGATGTCCGCCCCCGATTCGCACGCCCCGCTGTCCCGCCCCGCCGTCGCCAAGTCGTGGCGCGGCCGCCTCGAACTCGGCTTCGAGCGGCACAGTGCGCGCACGACGCTCGCGCACCGGCTGCACGACGGCCCGTTGCGCGTGCAGCGGCCGCTGTACCCGGAAGGCGACGCGGTCTGCCACGCGGTAATCGTGCACCCACCGGGCGGCGTCGCGGGCGGCGACCGGCTCGACATCGACATCGCGCTCGGCGACGGCACGCACGCGGTGCTGACGACGCCCGGCGCGACCAAGTGGTACAAGTCGAACGGGCTCGACGCGACGCAGCGCATCGGCATCGCGGTCGGCGCGCACGCGAAACTCGACTGGCTGCCGCAGAACAACCTGTTCTTCGACGCGGCGCACGCCGCACTCGACTTCACGGTGACGCTCGGCGCAGGCGCGAGCGCAATCGGCTGGGACGCGACGCAACTGGGCCGGCAGGCGGCCGGCGAAACCTGGTCGGCGGGACGCATCGTGTCGACATCGGCGCTCGTCGATGCCGACGGCCGGCCGCTGTGGACCGAGCGCGCGCTGCTCGATGCGCACGACCCGCTGCGCGGCGCGCTGCAGGGTCTTGCCGGCTTTCCCGCATACGGCACGCTGTGGGCCGCCGGCGCCGCGTGCGACGCCGCGCTCGCCGAATCGCTCGCCGCGCGGATGCCGTTCGATGCGACGCTGCGCGCGGGCGCGACCTGCGTGACACCCGGCGTCGTGCTGGTCCGCGCGCTGTCGACGTCGATGGAAGCGCTGCAGCGCCACTTCACCGACTGCTGGCTGCAGTTGCGACCGATCGTGCACGGCGTCGACGCGCGGCCGCTGCGTCTCTGGCAAACCTGATCGCGCACGCGTCACGCACCGTTTCGGCGCAACGCCACCCCACACCGCGCACCCTGTACATGCATCGCGCACCACGAATGCGCACGACAGCACGCCGGATGCACATGGCACGCACCTTGCTGCTTACATAGTCGATACACGACGCACGCCAAACAGCGCGGTGCTACGATGATCCGCCCCCTGCCCGGTTGCGCGCGCACCGATAAAAATTACGTTTTCCTGAACGTCTGCCTTCATGAAACTGACTCCCCGCGAGAAGGACAAGCTGCTGATCTTCACGGCGGCGCTGCTGGCCGAGCGCCGTCGCGCACGCGGCCTGAAGCTCAACTATCCGGAGGCGGTGGCCTTCATCACTGCGGCGCTGATGGAAGCCGCGCGCGACGGCAAGACCGTGGCCGAGGTAATGCATTACGGCACGACGCTGCTCACGCGCGACGACGTGATGGACGGCGTGCCCGAAATGATTCCCGACATCCAGGTCGAGGCGACCTTCCCCGACGGCACGAAGCTCGTGACCGTCCACCACCCGATTCCGTGAGGCCCCGCATGATCCCCGGCGAAATCCTCACCGACGACGGCGAACACGAACTGAACGCGGGCCGCGCAACGCTGACGCTCGTCGTCGCGAACACCGGCGACCGCCCGGTGCAGGTCGGCTCGCACTACCACTTCTTCGAAGTCAACGACGCGCTGTCGTTCGATCGCGTGGCCGCGCGCGGCTTTCGCCTGAACATTGCGGCCGGCACCGCCGTGCGCTTCGAGCCGGGCCAGACGCGCACCGTCGAGCTGGTCGCACTCGCGGGCGATCGCGCCGTCTACGGTTTTCAGGGCAAGGTGATGGGGCCGCTGTAAGCCGCCCCGCTCTTCAGGAACAGCAACATGACACTACGCTTGAGCCGCCGCGCGTACGCGGAAATGTTCGGGCCGACGACGGGCGACCGCGTGCGGCTCGCGGATACCGAACTGCTGATCGAGATCGAACGCGACTTCACCACGTACGGCGAGGAAGTGAAATTCGGCGGCGGGAAAGTGATCCGCGACGGGATGGGCCAGTCGCAGCGCGTGGCCGCCGACGTGCCCGATACCGTCATCACGAACGCGGTGATCCTCGATCACTGGGGCATCGTGAAGGCCGACATCGCGATCAAGCACGGCCGCATCGCCGCGATCGGCAAGGCCGGCAACCCCGACATCCAGCCGGGCGTGACGATCCCGATCGGCGCCGCGACCGAAGTGATCGCCGGCGAAGGGCTGATCGTGACGGCGGGCGGCATCGACACGCACATCCACTTCATCAGCCCGCAGCAGATCGACGAGGCGCTGGCCTCGGGCGTCACGACGATGCTCGGCGGCGGCACGGGGCCGGCCACCGGCACCAACGCGACGACCTGCACGCCGGGCCCGTGGCACATGGAGCGGATGCTGCAGGCGGCCGACGGCTGGCCGATCAATCTCGGCTTCCTCGGCAAGGGCAATGCGAGCCTGCCGCAGCCGCTCGTCGAGCAGATCGCGGCCGGCGCGATCGGCCTGAAGCTGCACGAGGACTGGGGCACGACGCCCGCCGCGATCGACAACTGCCTGTCGGTCGCCGACGACACCGACACGCAGGTCGCGATCCACACCGACACGCTGAACGAGGCCGGCTTCGTCGAATCGACGGTCGCCGCGTTCAAGGGCCGTACGATCCACACGTACCACACCGAAGGCGCGGGCGGCGGCCATGCGCCCGACATCCTGAAGGTGTGCGGCGAGATGAACGTGCTGCCGTCGTCGACCAATCCGACGCGCCCGTACACGATCAACACGCTCGACGAGCATCTCGACATGCTGATGGTGTGCCATCACCTCGATCCGTCGATCGCCGAGGATCTCGCGTTCGCCGAATCGCGCATTCGCCGCGAGACGATCGCGGCCGAGGACATCCTGCACGATCTCGGCGCGCTGTCGATGCTGTCGTCCGATTCGCAGGCGATGGGCCGCGTCGGCGAAGTGATCATCCGCACGTGGCAGACCGCACACAAGATGAAAGTGCAGCGCGGGGCGCTGCCGGAGGACACCGCGCGCAACGATAACTTCCGCGCGAAGCGCTACGTCGCGAAGTACACGATCAACCCGGCGCTCACGCACGGGATCGCGCATGAAGTCGGCTCGATCGAGCCCGGCAAGTGGGCCGACCTCGTGCTGTGGGAGCCCGCGTTCTTCGGGATCAAGCCGTCGATGATCCTGAAGGGCGGGATGATCGCGCTCGCGCAGATGGGCGACCCGAACGCGTCGATCCCGACGCCGCAGCCGGTCCACTACCGCGAGATGTTCGCGACGCGCGGCGGCGCGCTCGCGCGCACGTCGCTGACCTTCGTGTCGCAGATGGCGGCCGATGCGGGCATCGCGGAGCGCTACGGCCTCGCGAAGCGGATCGTGCCGGTGCGCAACTGCCGCAACGTGACGAAGGCCGACATGATCCACAACGCATGGCGTCCGTCGATCAGCGTCGACCCGGAAACCTACGACGTGATCGCCGACGGCCAGTTGCTCACCTGCGAACCGGCGACGGTGCTGCCGATGGCGCAGCGCTATTTCCTGTTCTGATCCGGAATCCTCAGTGTCATGCGCACCCTCGACAAACGCATTGCCCCGAACGTGAAACTCGCCGCGTCGCTTGTCGCGCGCGCGCCGACGCTCACGCTCGCCTATGACGCCCGCTGCAAGAGCCGCCTCGCGGCGACGCTCGACACCGGCGAGGACGTCGCGGTCCTGCTGCCGCGCGGCACCGTGCTGCGCGACGGCGACGTGCTCGTCGCCGACGACGGCGCGCTCGTGCGTATCGCCGCGGCATCCGAAACGGTGCTGCTCGTGCGCG
Organism: Burkholderia sp. AcTa6-5; assembly: GCF_017815075.1. NCBI lineage: Bacteria > Pseudomonadati > Pseudomonadota > Betaproteobacteria > Burkholderiales > Burkholderiaceae > Burkholderia > Burkholderia sp. AcTa6-5. The sequence continues at coordinate 162,813 of NZ_JAGIQE010000016.1, forward strand.
CCGCCGATCCGCTCACGCTGATGCGCGCCGCCTACCATCTCGGCAACCGCCATACGCCGGTCGAGATCGGCGACGGCTACCTGAAGCTCGAAGCCGATCCGGTGCTCGCGGACATGCTGCGCCGGCTCGGCACGCAGGTCGAAGAGGCGCGCGCGCCGTTCCAGCCGGAAGCCGGCGCGTACGGCGGCGGCCACAAGCACGGGCACGACGCGACGTTCGCCGAGGACTATGCGCTGGCGCAGCAGGTGTTCGGCGAACACCATGGACATTCGCATTCGCACGATCACGATCACGATCACGATCACGGCCATCAGCATGGTCCCGGCTGCACGCACGGCCACCACGGTCATGACCACCACTGAACTCGTCGCGCTGCTGCACCTCGCGTCGCCCGCACTACCGATCGGCGCGTACAGCTATTCGCAGGGCCTTGAAGCCGCGCTCGACGCGAACCTGATCCGCGACGCCGATTCCGCGCGCGACTGGATCGCGAGCGGCCTGACCGACGTGCTCGCGCACGGCGAATTGCCGTTCCTCGCGCACCAGCTCGCCCGCTGGCAGGCGCACGACACGCACGCGCTCGCCGCCGAGAACGCGTGGTTCGTCGCGAGCCGCGAATCGGCCGAACTGCGCCGCGAAACCGAACAGATGGGCTGGTCGCTCGCGCAACTGTGCGCGTCGCTCGAATGGGGCGACGCCGCACGCCGCGCGACGCTCGCGTCGCTGTCGCCGATCGCGCTGCCGACCGCGTTCGCGTACGCGGCCGCCGCACACGACGCCAGTGCCGACGCGACGCTCGCCGCGTATGCATTCGGCTGGGTCGAGAACCAGACGTCCGCCGCGCTGAAAGCCGTGCCGCTCGGGCAGCTCGCCGGACAACGCATCATCGTCGCGCTGCGCGGCGCGATCGACGCCGCTGTGCGCCGTGCGCTCGCGACGCCGCCCGACGCCGTCAACACGTTCGCGCCGCAGCTTGGCATCCTGTCCGCGCGGCACGAAACCCAGTATTCGCGGTTGTTCCGCTCCTGAACCTCTTCGCCCGACCATGAACGCACCTGCTCCCTCCTCCGCCCGCCGCACGAAGAAACTGCCGCCGCTGCGCGTCGGCATCGGCGGCCCCGTCGGCTCCGGCAAGACCACGCTGCTCGAAATGCTGTGCAAGGCGATGCGCGACAAGTACGACCTCGTCGCGATCACGAACGACATCTATACGAAGGAAGACCAGCGGCTGCTGACGGTCGCGGGCGCGCTGCCCGAGGAACGCATCATGGGCGTCGAGACGGGCGGCTGCCCGCACACGGCGATCCGCGAGGATGCATCGATCAACCTCGAAGCCGTCGACCGGATGCTGTCGCGCTTCCCAGATGCCGACATCGTGTTCATCGAGTCCGGCGGCGACAATCTCGCGGCGACCTTCAGCCCCGAGCTGTCGGACCTGACGATCTACGTGATCGACGTGGCCGGCGGCGAGAAGATTCCGCGCAAGGGCGGCCCCGGCATCACGAAGTCCGACCTGCTCGTGATCAACAAGACCGACCTCGCGCCGCTGGTCGGCGCGAATCTCGACGTGATGGCGTCCGACACGCGGAAGATGCGCGGCGAGCGGCCTTACGTGATGACGAACCTGAAGGCGCTCGACGGCGTCGCGGACGTGATCGCGTTCATCGAGAAGAAGGGTTTGCTGACGGTGTGAGCGGCATGGCGGCGGCTCACGTCGCCGCCATGCGTGCGCGGGCGGCCTTGCGCCGCCCTTCGTCTATTCGTCTTCGGAAGAGGCGTCCTGCCCACCCGGCAGCGCACGCGCACCGGCTTCGCCGGCCGGCAGCAACGCGGCGAGCACGTCGACCGTGCGCGCGGTCGCGCCACGGTGACGCGACGCGAACGCCGCGCCGGCCGCGCCCATCGCGATGCGCCGCGCCTTGTCGGCGAACAGCGCGTCGAGCACGTGCGCGAGATCGAGCGGATCCGCGACCTGCATCGCCGCACCGGCCGCGACCGCATCGGCGGTCGCCTGCGTGAAGTTGAACACGTGCGGCCCGATCAGCACCGGCACGCCGACCGCACACGCCTCGATCAGGTTCTGCCCGCCGAGCGGCAACAGGCTGCCGCCGATGAACGCGATGTCGGCCGCCGCGTAGTACGCGCCGAGCTCGCCCATCGAATCGCCGAGCAGCACCGTCACGTCGCCGGCCAACGGTTCGGCGGCCGGCCGGCCGGCCGCGAGCGCGGCCGCATCGGCCGCCCAGGCGGAGCGCCGCACGCACTTGAGCCCGCTGCGCGCGACGAGCGCCTCGACTTCGGCGAAACGCTGCGGATGACGCGGCACGAGCACCAGCAACGCGCCGGGCGTGCGCATTTCCGCGAACGCCTGCAGCACCAGCGCTTCTTCATTCTCGCGCGTGCTGGCGGCGACCCACACCGGCCGCGCGCCGATCGCGTCGCGCCATGCATGGCCGCGCGCCGCGAGTTCCGGCGGCGTCGTCATGTCGAATTTCAGGTTGCCGAGCACGGTCACGTTGCGGGCGCCGAGCGACGTCAGCCGTTCCGCATCGGCCGGGCTCTGCGCGAGCACGCGCGAGAAGCCGCCGAACACGTCGCGCGTCGCCGTGCCGAACTTCGCCGCGCGCCGGAACGAACGCGCGGACATCCGCGCATTGGTCAGCACGAGCGGCACGTCCGCGCGGCGGCACTCGTCGATCAGCGTCGGCCACACCTCGGTTTCCATCACGAGGCCGAGCGTCGGCCGCCATGCGCGCAGGAAGCGCCGCACCGCGCCCGGCATGTCGTACGGCAGATAACAGCGCAGCACGCGATCGCCGAAGATCTGTTCGCCCGTCGCCCGGCCGCTCGGCGTCATGTGCGTGAGCAGGATGCGCGCATCGGGGCGCGCGTGCATCAGCGCATCGATCAGCGGCTGCGCGGCGCGCGTCTCGCCGACCGACACCGCATGCACCCAGATCAGCGGCGCGCGATCGTCCGGCGAACGGCCCGCGACGTGGCCGAAGCGCTCGCCGATATGCTCGCGATAGCCGCGCTCCTTGCGCGAACGCACATAGAGCCGGATCACGGCGGCCGGCGCGACGAGCCACCACAGCGCGCGATAGATCGCCCTCAGCATGCGGCCGCCCTCGAGTGACGTCGAAGCAGGTGCGCGCTCAAACCAGCGCCCTGCCCGTCAGGCGTTCGAGAATGCCGAGCGGCGCGCACTCGCGGCGCACCATCGCATCGACCGGCAGGAAGAAGGTCTGCTCGAGCATGAACTGGCCGGACATCACAGCGTGCGAAGTCTGATCGGAGAAACATATCCACACGCTGCCCGGCGGAAACGGCATCGTTTGCTGTGGACACGTCTTCTGGTAATCGAGGTCGGCCTTCATCCCGTCGTGCAGGTTCAGCATCAGGTGGTCGTATGCGCTGCGCGGCGACTTCGTCACGTGCAGCAGGTTCAGCAACCACGCCGAGCCCGGGAACTGCGGCCGGATCTTCGGCAGGAAGCGCTTCGCGACGTCCTCGAACGGCTCGCCGACGCGCCACACGCGCGGCGCGCCGGCCGGGTTCACGTTCGTGAACACGCGCAGGATCCGCTCGCCGTAGTTCGGCCGCGACGGGAATGCGTCGACGTGCAGGCGGCTGTCGTCCTTGCGCCACGACGTCTGGCGCGTTTCGACCTGCATCAGCCGCAGGCTCGTCGGCGCGACGCGCAGCTTGCCGCGATATTCGGGAAAGAGGCCGTCGACGAGCGTGCCGGCCTGCTGCTGGAAGCGCGCGACGAGCGCGCGCACGGCCGACTGCGTGACGCTGTCGCCGAGCACGCCGGCGAGCGCGCCGCCGTTCGGCGCGAGGCTGATGTTCTTGCGTTTCGGATCGGCGAGCGCCGGATCGAGCAGCGCTTCCTCGCCGCCTTCGATCGCGAAGCGCAGGTGCGGGAAATACAGCACCTTGCCTTCCTCGACCGCGGCGAGCAACTGCTCGCGCGGCGCCGACAGGTTGTGTCCGCTCCAGTCGGCGGACGGGACTTCGATGATCTGGGATTCGCTCATGATCGGTTCGCGTGTGGACAGCGTTACAGGAGACCGAAGCCCGCGAGCGTCGACTTCACCTGCGCGATCGACGGGGGCTGCCCCGCCGTGCCGAGATTGACGACGTTCGGCGACCAGTAGCCGCCGGTCCGCCAGGCCGTCGCGAAATTGTACAGTTCGACCGTCGGACGCTTCAGCGCGGCCGCGATGTGAACCAGACCTGTATCAACCCCGACCGTCGCGGCCGCGCCGTCGATCAGCCCGACCACGGCCGGCAGCGACAGCTTCGGCGGCACGATCGCCGCCGCGCCGAATTCCTTCGCGAGCCGCTCGCTGGTCGCGCGTTCCGCGTCGTTGCCCCACGGCAGCACGAGCGACGCGCCGCGCCGCACGAGCGCCTGGCCGAGCTCGATCCATGCGGCGTCCGGCCACTGCTTGTCGGCGCGCGACGTCGCGTGGACGAACACGACGTACGGCACCGGCAGGTTCAGGCCGAGCGCGGCCACCGCGAGCGCCGCCGCCCGCGTGTCGAGGCCGAACTCGACCGGATCGGCCGGGGTCGGCGCCGGGTCGTCCAGCGCGGCCGCGACGAGCTGACGCGAGCGCTCGACCACGTGCGTGCGCGGCGCGATCGGCACGCGCTTGCGGTAGAAGAAGCGCACCGGCCATTCGTAGCCGGCGCCGTCGGTCCGGTTGCCGAGCCCGACGAGCGGGCCGCGCGCCCAGCTCGCGACCCACGCCGTCTTGATGAGGCCCTGGCAGTCGATCACGAGGTCGTACTGCTCGGCGGCGAGGCGCCGGCGAAACGCGCGGATCTCGCGCCACGTCGCGCCCGAGAACGGCTTCTTGCGCCAGCGGCGCAGCGAGAACGGCAGCACGTTGCGCACGCCGTCGACGAGCCGCACGAGGTCGACGAAGCTTTCCTCGACGAGCCAGTCGATCTGCGCATCGGGATGGCGGCGCCGGATATCGGCGATCACCGGCATGTTGTGCACGACGTCGCCCAGCGACGACACGCGCACGATCAGGATCTTTTGCACGCTGAAAAAACGCCGGCTGACAGCCGGCGACAGACATAAAGGGGGGATTTTATCCCGGCCGAAGGGCCGGACAGACAAAAAGCGGCCGCGCGCCTGGGGCGCGCGCCGCTTTTCGGGACCAGCACGGCCGAGGAACGGGCCGTCGCATGAGAGGCGGCCCGCTGGCCGCCAACGCTCAGAACGGCAGTTTGACGTCCGGCTTCGCGGCCGTCAGCACGCGGCGGAAGTCGTCCTGGATACGCTTGAGCCCTTCCTGCGTCTCGGCTTCGAAGCGCATCACGACGACCGGCGTCGTGTTCGACGAACGCGCGAGGCCGAAGCCGTCCGGGTACTCGACACGCAGGCCGTCGATCGTCACGACTTCGTCGGCGCCGTCGAACTTCGCCTCTTTCTGCAACTGCTCGATCAGGCGGAAATTCTCGCCTTCGTCGAGCCAGAGCTGCAGTTCGGGCGTGCTCATCGCGTCCGGCAGGCTGTTGAGCAACGCGCTCGGATCGGCCGTCTTCGCGAGAATCTCGAGCAGGCGCGCGCCGGTGTACAGGCCGTCGTCGAAGCCGTACCAGCGATCCTTGAAGAACACGTGGCCGCTCATTTCGCCGGCGAGCGGCGCACCCGTCTCGCGCAGCTTCGCCTTCACGAGCGAGTGCCCCGTCTTCCACATCAGCGGCTCGCCGCCCTTCGACTTCACCCACTGCGCGAGGTGGCGCGTGCACTTCACGTCGTAGATGATCTGGGCGCCCGGGTTGCGCGACAGCACTTCTTCCGCGAACAGCATCAGCTGGCGGTCCGGATAGATGATCTGGCCGTCCTTCGTGACGACGCCCAGACGGTCGCCGTCGCCGTCGAACGCGAAGCCGAGCTCCGCATCGGTGTCCTTCAGCGCCTGGATCACGTCCTGCAGGTTTTCCGGGTGGGCGGGATCGGGGTGGTGGTTCGGGAACGTGCCGTCGATGTCGGTGAAGCGCTCGACGAGCTCGCAGCCGAGCGCCTTGAACAGGCGCGTCGCGAGCGGGCCGGCGACGCCGTTGCCGGCGTCGACCACGAGCTTCAGCGGCCGCGCGAGCTTCACGTCGCCGACGATGCGCGCGATGTATTGATCGGCGACGTCGATTTCCTCATAGGTGCCGCTGCCCGTCTCGAAGCGCTCGTCGACGATGCGGCGATACAGCGCCTGGATCTGCTCGCCGTAGATCGCGGCGCCGCGCAGCACCATCTTGAAGCCGTTGTAGTCGGGCGGATTGTGGCTGCCCGTGACGACGATACACGAATCGACGCGGCGCTCGCCGCCCTTCAGCGCGAGCGGCACGTTCGCCGCGAAATAGCCGACCGGCGTCGGCACCATGCCGACGTCCACGACGTCGACCCCGGCCGCACGCAGGCCGTCGGCCAGCGCGCCGACGAGTTCCGGCCCGGACAGGCGGCCGTCGCGCGCGACGACGACCGCATCGCCGCCCTGCGCACGCACTTCGCTGCCGAATGCGCGGCCGATCCCGCGCGCCGTGTCGACGTCGAGCGTCTTGCCGACCACGCCACGGATGTCATATGCCTTGAAGATGGATTGGGAGATCATCGATTCTCTTCTCTCTCAGTTGCGTGCATGGAAAATTGTCTGGCTTGGCTGGCCGCCTCTCGCCGGTGCCGCGCATGATACAGGCGGCCCCGCAAAACAAGGAACGGGAACGGCTGGAGCGGTCGCGATCCCACTTATAATCGCGGGTTTTGATGACGCGCATACCGCCCATTTTAATGCCTAGCCGTCCCGCCGCCGCCCACCCGCCGCTTCCGGCCGCCCCCCGCGCGCGCCGCCGCTGCCGCGCATGCTGAAGCGCTTCGGCAACCCGGATGTCGCGAAAGCCGTCGCGAACCTCGTCTGGCTGGGGCTCGAACGGCTCACGCAGATCGGCGTCGCGATCGCGATCAGCGGCCTGCTGGCCCGTTATTTCGGGCCAGATGTGTTCGGCAAATGGCAGTATGCGAATACGCTTCTCCTGGTACTGGCGCCGCTCACCTGGGTGTGCGGCGCGGAAATCCTCGTCCCGACCATCGTCCAGCGCCCGCCCGCCCAGCTCGGCGCGGTGCTCGGCAGCGCGTTCGTGCTGCGCATCGCCGTGTCGGTCGCCGCGCTCGCCGCGACCTGGATCGCGATCGCCGCGGGCGCCTTCGACCCGCTGGTCGGCGCGATGCTCGCGGGCCTCGCGGTCACGATGGTGTTTCGCGAGCCGTTCGTCGGCGTGATCAACGCGTGGCTGCAGAGCATGACCTACAGCAAGCCGCAGCTCGTCACCAGCATGGTCACCGCGCTCGCGAAGGCGCTGCTCGTCTGGCTGCTGGTGCGCGCGGCCGCCGGCCCCGCCCGCTTCGCGTGGCTGTGGGCGCTGGAAGCCGCCGCGATCGGCCTCGCGCTGCTGCTGTACTACCGCCATCGTAACGGCGGCACGCTCGGCTGGACGTTCGACACACCGCTGTTCCGGCACTTTGCAACGGCCGGCACCGTGTTCTGGCTCGGCCTCATCTGCATGTACCTGTTCCTGAAACTCGACCGCCTGATGCTCGAGCGCCACGTGTCGTTCGCCGATCTCGGCCGCTATTCGGCCGCGCAGCAGCTCAACGAGAACTGGATCACGCTCGCGCTGATGCTCGCGCAAACCATCGCGCCCGCGTTCGTCTACCGCGTGCAGGACGTCGCGCGGCTGCGCCGCAACATCGTCCGGCTGATCGCGATGACCGCCGGCCTGATGACGGCCGGCGCGCTTGTGCTCGACGCGGCCGCCCCGCTGATCGTCGGCAAGGTGTTCGGCCGCGGCTACGAGGCATCGGTCGACATCTTCCGCTGGGCCGTCTGGTTGTCCGTGCCGGCCGGCATCGAGGCGATAGGCAATCTTATCGTTCTCAAATATCAAGCAAAATTCGTGTTGCTCACAAAATGGCTGCTCGCGCTGGCGATCGCCGCGCTCGTCAACCTGTTCGCGATCCCGCGGCTCGGCCTGTACGGCGCGCTCGTCGGACTGGCGGCCGGCTACCTGGCTGCTGCCGCCGTCAACTTTTATTACATCCGTTTCAAGCTGCGAACATGACGTCCCCTGATTGCCCGCCCCTGCTCGACGACGTGGCCGTGCTGATGCCGGCCTACAACGGGCACGACGACGTCGTCCGGACCCTCGCGTCGTTTCGCGAGGATGCGCGCGTGCACGTGCTGATCGTTGACGACGGCAGCACGCCGCCGATCGTCGCGCCCGACCTGCCGGGCCTGTCGATCGACGTGCTGCGCATGCCGCAAAACGGCGGCATCGAGCGCGCACTGGCGGCCGGCATCGACGCGCTCGCCGCACGCGGCTTTCGTTATGCGGCCCGCATCGACGCGGGCGATCTCGCCGCGCCGCAGCGCTTGGCGAAAGAGCGCGCCTATCTCGGCGCCCACCCGCGCGTGGCCTGCGTCGGCATGTGGACGCAGGTCGTGTCGCGCGCCGGCGAGCCACGCTTCATGCTGACGCCGCCCGCCGACCCGCGCACGCTGCGCCGCACGCGCTTCGTGCGCTCGCCGCTCGTGCATCCGTCGGTCATGTTGCGCATCGACGCCGTGCGCGAAGTCGGCAACTATCGGGCGAAGTACCGCGCGGCCGAGGATCTCGATCTTTTTTTACGGTTAATGCAACGCTACGATTGCGCGAACCTGCCGGAACTCGGCCTGTATTACGAGCTTAACGAGGGCGGGATCAGCGCGACCAAACGCCGACGCCAGCTGGTGTCGACGCTCACGCTGCTGCTGCGCCACTTCAACGTGCTGAACCCGTACGACTGGGCCGGCCTCGCCAAGAACCTGCTGCATTTCGTGACGCCGTACCGTACGCTGCAGCGCATCAAGCAGACGCTGTTCGCCGCGCGGCCGTCCGCCTGACGCGCATCCGGCCCGCCCGGCAATTACGACGCTTTATTTTTTCTTTTTTTCATGTCCACCACGTCCCCGCTGCGCATCGCGCTCGTCTGCAACACGGCCTGGGCGATCCATACGTATCGCCACGGGCTGATCCGTGCGCTCGTCGCGCGCGGCGCCGAGGTCGTCGTGATCGCGCCGCACGACCGCACGGTGCCGCTGCTCGAGCAGATGGGCTGCCGTTACGTCGCGCTTGCCGTCGCGTCGAAAGGCACGAGCCCGCGCGAGGATCTCGGCACGCTCGCCGCGCTCGCGCGCCACTACCGCGCGCTGCGGCCCGATCTCGTGTTCCACTACACGATCAAGCCGAACATCTACGGCTCGGTGGCCGCGTGGCTCGCGCGCGTGCCGTCGATCGCGGTGACGACGGGCCTCGGCTACGTGTTCATCCAGAAGAGCCGCGCGGCGAGCGTCGCGAAGCGCCTGTACCGGTTCGCGTTCCGCTTCCCGCGCGAGGTGTGGTTCCTCAATCGCGACGATCTCGCGACCTTCACCGACGAGCGCTTGCTCGCGCATCCCGAGCGCGCGCGGCTGCTGCACGGCGAAGGCGTCGATCTCGAACAGTTCTCGCCCGTGCCGCTGCCGGGCGGCGACGCGCCCGTCTTCATCCTGATCGGCCGGCTGCTGTGGGACAAGGGCGTACGCGAATACGTGGAAGCCGCGCGTCTCGTGCGCGAACGCTTTCCGAACGCGCGCTTCCAGCTGCTCGGGCCGCTCGGCGTCGACAATCCGAGCGCGATCGGTCGCGCGGACGTCGACGCATGGGTCGACGAAGGCATCGTCGAGTATCTCGGCGAAGCGCACGACGTGCGCCCGCACATCGCGGCGGCCGATTGCGTCGTGCTGCCGTCGTACCGAGAGGGCGTGCCGCGCACGTTGATGGAAGCATCGGCGATGGGCCGCCCGATCGTCGCGACCGACGTGCCGGGTTGCCGCGACGTCGTCGCCGACGGCGAAACGGGCTTCCTGTGTCGCGTGCGGGACAGCGCGAGCCTCGCGGAGCAAATGAATCGCATGATCGCGCTCGGGCCGCAAGGCCGGGCGACGATGGGCGCAAGCGGCCGGCACAAGGTCGCGGCGGAATTCGACGAACAGCAGGTCGTCGAACGCTACCGGGAGACCATCCATTCGTTGACGGGATTCACACTCTGAAGGAGCGCATCAGCATGACCGCTAAAGGCACCATCCTCGTTACCGGCGGCGCGGGCTATATCGGCTCGCACACGGCCGTCGAGCTGCTCGACAACGGCTACGACGTCGTGATCGTCGACAACCTCGTGAACAGCAAGGCCGAATCCGTGCGCCGCATCGAGCGGATCACGGGCAAGACGCCCGCGTTCCACCAGGTCGACGTGTGCGACGAAGCCGCGCTCGCGAAGGTATTCGACGCGCACCCGATCACCGGCACGATTCACTTCGCGGCGCTCAAGGCCGTCGGCGAATCGGTCGCGAAGCCGCTCGAGTACTACCAGAACAACATCGGCGGCCTGCTCGCCGTGCTCAAGGTCATGCGCGAGCGCAACGTCAGGCAGTTCGTGTTCAGCTCGTCCGCGACCGTGTACGGCGTGCCCGAACGCTCGCCGATCGACGAATCGTTCCCGCTGTCCGCGACGAACCCGTACGGACAGTCGAAGCTGATCGCCGAGCAGATCCTGCGCGATCTCGAAGTCTCGGACCCGTCGTGGCGGATCGCGACGCTGCGCTACTTCAACCCGGTCGGCGCACACGCGAGCGGGCTGATCGGCGAGGATCCGGCCGGCATCCCGAACAACCTGATGCCGTACGTCGCGCAGGTCGCGGTCGGCAAGCTGGACAAGCTCCGTGTATTCGGTTCGGATTACCCGACGCCGGACGGCACCGGCGTGCGCGACTACATCCACGTCGTCGATCTCGCGAAGGGGCACATCGCCGCGCTCGACGCACTGGCGAAGCGCGACGCGAGCTTCGTCGTGAACCTCGGCACCGGGCAGGGCTACAGCGTGCTGGAAGTCGTGCGTGCGTTCGAGAACGCGTCGGGCCGCCCGGTGCCGTACGAACTCGTCGCGCGCCGCCCGGGCGACATCGCCGAGTGCTATGCGAACCCGCAGGCCGCGGCCGACATCATCGGCTGGCGCGCGACGCTCGGCATCGAGGAAATGTGTGCCGACCACTGGCGATGGCAGGAGGGGAACCCGCGCGGTTTTGTATAATCCGCTGTCCATTTTTCGAGCGATCCCATGCTCAGCTTCGCGTCCGGCTTCATCGTCTCCTTGCTCGTCACGCTGTTCATCGTGCGCTACGCGCACCTTCACGAGAAATTCTCGATCGACAGCGACCTGGCCGGCGTGCAGAAATTCCACGTGCGGCCCGTGCCGCGCGTCGGGGGCATCGGGATCCTCGCCGGGGTCGTCGTGGCCGCGCTGCTCGTGTCGCGGCGCTATCCGACGATCGCCGGCAGCATTCTCGGGATCGTCGCATGCGGGATGCCGGCGTTCCTGTCGGGCCTCGTCGAAGACCTGACCAAGCGCGTGTCGCCGCGCGCACGGCTGCTCTGCACGATGGGCGCGGCCGCGCTGGCGTTCTGGCTGCTGGGCATCGCGGTCAAGCGCATCAGCGTGCCGCCGCTCGATTTCCTGCTCGGCTACGTGGCCATCTCGGCATTCATCACCGTGCTCGCGGTCGCGGCGCTCGCGAACGCGATCAACATCATCGACGGGTTCAACGGGCTCGCGTCGATGGTCAGCTTCATGATGTTCGCGTCGCTCGCGTATGTCGCGTTCCATGTGAACGACCCGGTCGTGATGTCCGCGTCGATCATCATGATGGGCGCGGTGCTCGGCTTCTTCCTGTGGAATTTCCCGGCGGGGCTGATCTTTCTTGGCGACGGCGGCGCGTATTTCATCGGGTTCATGCTTGCCGAGCTTGCGATCATGCTGGTGATGCGCAATCGCGAAGTGTCCGCTTGGTATCCGGTGCTGTTGTTCATGTATCCGATCTTCGAGACCTGCTTCTCGATCTACCGGAAGAAGTTCATCCGCGGGATGTCACCGGGGATTCCGGATGGCGTGCATCTGCATATGCTCGTGTACAAGCGGCTGATGCGGTGGGCCGTCGGGACGAAGCACGCGCATGATCTGACGCGGCGGAATTCGCTCACGTCACCTTATCTGTGGTTGCTGTGCCTCGTCGCGGTGATACCGGCGACGCTGTTCTGGCGGCATACCGTGCATCTGTTCGTTTTTGTCGTGGTGTTCGCGCTGACGTATGTGTGGCTTTATCTCAGCATCGTCAGGTTCAGGGCGCCGCGGTGGATGGTGGTGAGGAAGCAACGGGACAGTCACTGAGCGACGCCGTCATGCCGGCGCGTCCAGCGGATGCGTGTCTTCGAGCGGAACGATCTGAAGTACGCCTATCGCACCGCTCAACCGTTCGGTCGAACCCATCGGTTTGCGTACCTCGCTGGCACGAACCAATGCGGGATTCACCCGAATCTCCGGATGATGATTCGCCAGTGCGGCCATCGTCTCCAGAACCGGCTGTTCGCCGGCTCATTGCCAACCTTCCGTTCCTATTGGGACAATTGCCCCCCAAACACCAACACGCGTTTGTGTCCAGGATTGCTAGAGCGGATCACAAGTGGCGTCACCTGTGCAAATGGCTACGTGCCCACGCGGACACGTAGCGTCAGGGTGCAGCGATCGCTAGGCAAGGACGCCGCTAACGGCTCGCATACGGGGAAATTGTCGATGAGTTGCACTGTCCAATATCATAGCAACGCGCAGGGCGAGGCAATGGTTGCGCGGCGGGCCCAGGTGACATGCTTCCGGTCATGCGACTCCATACTGGCGTATTGGAGTACATCACCAAATTGCCATCGGCCTGCAACGCAAGATATGCATTGGGATTTCCAGCCGTGTGTGTGGCCCAGAGCGCTACGCCGCTGCTGTTGTAGATCACCAGATTGCCATCCGGTTGCAGGATTGCGCGAACGGCCCCTCTTCCATATGTGCCTGAATTCCAAACAGCGTTTGCGCGATTCTTGTACAAGACAAGGTTGCCGTCCGCTTGGAAGACCAAGCAGAATGCGCCGACGGCATAGCATTGGCCCACGGTCAGTTGAGTTCCCGGACCAAAAATGACCGCGTTTTCGCCTGTGGCAGATGCAAGGTCCGAGGTCTGGCTATGCCAAATCGGTCGAGGCCAGTAGGCGACAACATTCCCATCATCTTGTACGGCAAGAAAAGTGCCGGGGTTGTTCGTCTGGGTGGACCAGACAGCTTTGTTCGCTGCGGTGTACAGCGCAAGATTTCCATCGGCTTGCATTACGGCGCGAGTGGCTCCCGTTCCTTGCGTCCCAGTCGCCCAAAGCGCCTGCCCCCCCGTCGATGGGTAGAGCACGAGATTGCCATCACCCTGCATAACCAAGCAGACCTTGCCAGATGGCGAGCATGCTGATTGGTTAATACTCAAAACCCCACTCTGAGACGCGCCTGCATCCCTTGCGACCAATACCGCCATTCTTGCGTCAAGAATTCCTGGGCCCTGGGGGTTATGAGGTTGCACGGCGAACGGTCTGGCTGTGCTTCTGAATATGTTCTTGACTTCGTTGACCGTGAGGCGCCTGGGAGCCGCTACCGACTGCATCAGTGCCACCACGCCTGCCACGTGAGGGGTTGCCATGGAAGTCCCATCCATCGTCGCGTAGCTATCGGTTGCGGAAGCATCTCTTCCACTTTTCCACGTTGAATAGACGTTCTGTCCGGGTGCAGAAATGTCGATCCGATTGCCCCAGTTAGAGAACGATGCAACAGCGCCATCTGATTTATGCGCTGCAACAGTGATCACATCGTTGCAGTTTGCCGGCGTTTGGCTCATCGCGTCTGCTCCGGCATTCCCTGCGGCAACAACTGCAATGGTGCCGCGGCTGAGCGCGCTATCGATAGCATCCTGCATGGTACGGGAGCAAACGCCCACGCCCCCAAGACTCAAATTCAAGACTTGAGCGGGAAGCTGATTGGCTGGTGCGCCAGGAACGACGCCACCAGAAGCCCAAATAACACCAGTAGCCGTATCTGAAAGATAGCCGTAGCCGCATGTAGGCAAAACTTTCACCGGTACAATTTTGGCGCCCCACGCTGTTCCGGCCACACCCGCCCCGTTATTCGTCGAGGCAGCCAGTGTTCCTGCGACATGGGTACCATGCCAATTTGGCTGGCAGCTTTCCGTCGTGACTCCGCGATCCCGCCCATCACCGCTGAAGCGCCCCCGGCTGATTTCGGTACCGGCCAGGATATTGCCATCAAGGTCTCCATGAAAGGCAATGCCAGTATCGAGCTCAGCTATTGTGATGCCAGCACCGTTGGCGATATCCCAGGCTTCTTCCGCATTGATTCCTCCTGCTGATCTTTGCGAGCCCCAGTAACCAAATTGCCTGGAGTACCCAGGGTCGTTGGGGGCCATTTGCGGGAAGATTCGTACATCCGGCTCGATATATTCCACCTCCGGGTCAGTATGAATCTGCTGCATATATGACTTTGCCTGCTCACGAGTCAGCTTGCGATCGGTGACGATCACATCAGCACCCGTTGCCAGGCGGAGGGAGTGGCGTGCATGCATTCGCATCGAACGCGTGCGTTCGTTCACGCGTGCATCGACGCTGGCTGCATCGCGACGCAGTCGCGAGTCTTCCTTGTATTTGACGATGAAGCGGTCAGTCTCGGCAGTTTCCGGCAGCGCCTGGAGATTGAATTGGTCGTATTGCCCTCCACTATTGACTGGCTGTTTGTTTGCAACGATAGCCGCCTGTCGTTCTGCCACTGCCGACGTGGTTTCATCATCCGAGCCACCGCAAGCGGCCAATGTCATCGACAGTAACAGGACAGCGGTCGCACCTGCTCTTGATTGCAATTTTTGTCGTTGATTTTCTATTACTGTAAAGATTCGACGTCTCAATTTCTTCCCTCGCTTTATTTATAAAACCAGACCAAGGATCGACTTGCTGCTGCCCGCACGATTTCATGGTTCGAACAGGCCGGGAACTGTATCCTCCGCCCGCGTCTCAAGGCAGGGTGGGACATCACAGAACACCGGTTCGGCAAGCGAAATGTCGAGTTGGTGACGCGACGACAAGCTGAATGAGCGCATGGAAGATGTTGCTATAACGGATCGAATATTCAAAGCACGAAAGCGCACAATTCTCCACGCTAAGCAGTGGTCCGTTAAATTAATAAAAATAATCGAGATTAAATCTCGAAATTTTTACAGCATGAATTCGAGAAATGGCCATAGATTAAGGCATGTCCATATCGAGAGAGTGAGCCCACTTCGTTATTCAGCAATTTCTTTTTTCTCGATCTTGACCAAGCACATGTCACCGCGCGGCGCTGCTTGCTGTGCACGACGGGCGCGGCTGCGCTGGCATTCTGGCTGCTGGGCATCGCGATCAAGCGCATCGGCGTGTCGCCGCTCGACTTCCCGCCCGGCTGCGTCGCCATTTCCATGTTCATCACGGTGCTCGCCATCGCGGTGCTCGCGAACGGACCAACCTCATCGACGGCTTCGATTGGTCCGAAAATTCCAGAGCCGGTCAATCCCACGCGGCGGATTTCGATCCCCCTCCCTCACCTTGTCTTTGGCTGTCGTGCCTCGACACGGTGATTCCAGCGACGCGGTTCTGGTGGTATACCGTGCATCTGCTCGTTTTTGTGGTGCTGTTCGCGCTGGCGTGTGTGGCGTTATCTCAGCATCGTCAGGTTCAGAGTGCCGCGGTGGATGATGGCGAGGAATGAGAGGCGGGAATCTTGAAGGTGGCGGCGGCCAGCGTGATGGTGCCGGCCTCCACCGACCGAAGAATGTTAGCTTCCTGCGGTATTGGTGCTCCAGTGCGGTACCTGCGCATAGATCACGACGTTACCATCGTCTTGAACGTAAGTCGCTGCCCCCGGATGTCCGCCCGTGCCGGAATTCCACAGCGCAACGCCAGCCGGACTGTAGACGACCAGATTGCCGTCGGTTTGCATCGTCGCATATGCCCCGGGATGATTGAACGTCCCTGAATTCCATTGCGGAACCCCCTGGCGAAGCAGCACCAGATTGCCATCACCCTGCATGACCAGCACATTCGCGCCATTGCCCGAAGTGAAATTCTGGCCGCTCACGAGGGTGGTGCCGCCATTCCAGACAGCAGGGCCGCCAGGGGAGTTTGGATAGCCCGTCGTAGCGGTCGCGGTGTAAAACAAAGGCACATGTGCCTCGTAGATCACCATGTTGCCGTCATCTTGTACGGCGAGATGTTGATCATAAGGCGTGCCGGTGGTCGACGAAAACCACAGCGCCTTGCCGCCCGCCCCATAGACAACGAAGTTCCCGTCAAGCTGGAAAGCGGCATAAGCCCCCGGATTTCCCGACGTTCCGGAATTCCATATCGCAGCACCGTTACCCACGTTGTAAAGCACGAGGTTACCGTCATATTGCATGACGAGTTTATGGCTTCTGGAGGCCGAATACACGACTTGGCCCGGGCTCAGCGTCGTTCCTTCGTTGAGATTGCCGCCATAGATCGGCGTCGTTGGAACGCAGATCGCGGAATGCAATACGCTGACGTTCGGCGTGCCCCAACCGGTCACGAAATCCCATCCCGGACCCGCGCTGTATGCACCGTTCGAACCGCTGGAGATATCGCGGAAAATGGACGGGGTCGTCGCTTGAAAGCCATATAGCGCCGGCGGTGCGAATCCCGGATTCGCCGAGCAACTGCCGGAGAGGATGCGCGCCCACGTCGCGGCAAACAAGGGCGCGGCCAGACTCGTCCCACCCCATTGCTGGATTTGGCCTCCTACGATGATCAGCGCACCACTATTGGGATCAGCATCAAACGCAATGTCTGGCGTGCCGCGATTGGCCCGCCCATTGAGCTGAGGTACGTTCGATTGCCACGACGGAATGGGTTCCACGACGCTGATGCCGCCACCGCCCGAGCTCCACGCCGTCTCGCCGGCATAGCTTCCGTCCGCATTCGTGTACAGAGTCGTGCCGCCCAAGGCGGCAACGTACGGCGAACTGGCGGGATATTCCACCGAGGTTCCCGAGCAACCGTACGCAACGCTGCCTGAATCGCCGGTGCTCACCGAGAATGTCTGCCCTTGCGCGACGGCGAGTTTGAGCATCTGATCGATCGACGCTGTCGGTGCGAAATTCTCGCATCCGCCAATCGACATGTTGATGACCCGAGCAGTATTGTCCGACACCGCCCGATTGATGGCGCTGGCCATGTCGCTCCATGCGAAGGATGATGCAACATAGAAATTGAGTTGCCGCACGCCACCGGACATACCGACAATGCTCTGGCTATCGAGCGACCATTCCGAGTTCGCGCTCGTATCAGAACTTGGCGTTCCTGCATTGATTACCGAAACGGGTACAGCGGGCAATCGGTTGTTATTTGTGAACGTAGTCAGATCAGCAAGAGGCTGCGAGAGATTTCCTTCGGCGATGATACCGACGGTGATGTCGCCGCCCGTCGGAGTGTTGCCCACGGCGTAGATGGCGGGAAAGGCCGTAGGGTTATGCCCCGCGGTTACTGCCGCGGTTGTCGGCGAGTCGCTCGCATTCGGACCGCTTGACGAGACAGAAGCCCGGATACCGTGTGTGCGCAAGCGGGTGGCCGTATCCAAACCTAAAACGGACCGAACGATGCCGCTGATGGCATCGGGCACCGTCTCGGCGGTAGTGTTGATATGCGTTTGACTTCCATCCGCCATTGCGACCGATACCAGTGTCGTCCGGAACGCGCCGGCGACCACATTGGCTGGCGCATCGGCTTCGACAAGCATGTTGTTGCCGGCCACCTTGATATTCGTGAAACCACTATTTTGCAAATAGGCTTTCACGGTGGAGACCTGCCCGGTAGTAGGCGCGTATCTTGCAGCAACTTGCGCCGAGCTCAGGACCGCCCCGAAGCTGGCGTTACCCGGCGTCCTTGCTCTCCGCAAAAAATCATCGAGCTCGGCTTCGTTGTTCAGCTTCAGAACCAACGCGACATGGATGGGCGCCGTAGCGCTCAAAGGCGCCGAGCTCACAATATTTCCGGAGGCCCGCAGTGTCGATAACTTGTAAGCCTGCGCGGTAGCCGCCGCTGAATTATCGCCATCCCCGCAACCACCTAGTGCTAACGCCGCAAGCACCCCGATCAACGATCGGGCAATGTGTCCGGTTTTCATTGAATTGGTCTCGATTTATTGATTATTTATTTGATTTCTTACATTTTCCCTTCCGCCACAACAGCGTGTCGACGATAGCGACTTTTCTTTGACGCCGATATGTTCGACACATGAAGAAAGGAAGCAAGAGCGAACAAATGCACCGCAGTCAATCGAGTTCAGCCCCGTCGTTAAACATACGCAGGAGCGAACCAATAGTCAATCAACTCGACGGAGTTTCACCGAGGTTTAAGAATTGTTAAATATCGAGATGGGGTGACGACGATATTCGCACGTTAATTTCACAAACAGAATGAAATCACGAAAAACCAACCAACATTGGAACTTGCAAGAAATTTAATATGTTTGGAAAACTGCTTGCCAAGCTTGCGACACGCACTTGCTTGGGTAATCCCCCCGCAGAACCGGTGGGATCAGAAGTAGAATTTTCTCGTTGAGGGAGTTCTACAGAATGAAGAAGTCGAGATTCACGGACAGCCAGATCAT